>JANMQN010000102.1:0-4797 GCA_031370535.1 Sphingomonadales bacterium
GTTGTCGCTTACCGGCCTGACGCCGGAAGGGTTGCGCGCCAGCATCAACGAACGTGGGACGCAGGCGGCGATCCTGTCTTTCCTCGAGGCCTACGAACCCGACCTCATTGCGTGCGCCGCTGTCATCGGCGTATCGCCGGCGGTGCTGGTGCAGGCTAGGCAGGAGTTGGAAGCATGAGCCGGCCGCTTCTCATCTCCGACTGCGATGAGGTGCTGCTGCACATGATCGTGCCGTTCCGCGATTGGCTCGACGAGGCGCATCATATCCATTTTGATCTGGTCCACGGTGACTGGGGCGAGGCGCTTCGTCATAAGCATGACGGAACCGTCGTCGAACGTGGCCAAGTGTGGGATCTGCTCAACGGATTTTTCGATACCGAAATGCACCGGCAGCAGGCTATTGACGGCGCGGTCGACGCGATCAATCGCTTGTGCGAAGTTGCCGATGTCGTAATCCTCACCAACCTGCTCGACCACCGCGCAGCTCCTCGCACCGCGCAACTGCAAGCCGTGGGCATCGACGCGCCGGTCTACACCAATCAGGGCGGCAAGGGCGAGGCGTTGGGGCGGATACTCGAAGAATATAAGCCCAGCGTCGCGGTTTTCGTCGATGATCTGGGGCACCAGCATGATTCGGTTGGCGAACATCACCCCCATGTCTGGCGCCTGCATTTTGTCGGCGAGCCTTTGCTCTGGGAGCGAGTGAATTCATCGAAAGCTGCGCACGCAAGGCTGGACCGCTGGGCCGACGCTGAACATTGGATCAGGGATAAGCTGGTGGCAAACACGCCAGCACCCACATTGGAAAAGGTAGCATCATGATCGAAGCAAAACTGGCTGAACTGGGCATCGAACTACCTGCACCCGCCGCACCCGTGGCGTCTTATGTGCCGGCGGTTGAAGCTAACGGGATGCTTTTCATTTCGGGACAGTTGCCGTTCGTTGATGGCAAGGTACTGACCGGTAAAGTCGGTGACACGCGGTCGTTGGACGACGGCAAGGCGGCGGCAAAGGCATGCGCCATCATGCTGATTGCGCAGATGAAGGCGGCGTTGGGCGGCGATCTTGATCGAGTCGAACGGATCGTAAAACTCGGCGTATTCGTTGCGTCGACGCCCGACTTCACCGACCAACCAGAAGCTGCCAATGGCGCATCTGACCTGATGGAGGCGGTGTTCGGTGACGCGGGCAAACATGCACGGGCCGCGGTGTCGGTTCCGGTTTTGCCGCGCGATGCGACGGTCGAGATTGATTGCGTCGTAAAGGTCCGCGCGGCTTAATGGCGGACGGCGTCACCGCCGAACTTCTAACCAAGGTCAGCGACCTTCCCGCCGACCAGTGGGACGCGCTGATCCCGCGCGGCAATCCGTTTGTCCGCCATGCCTTTTTGACGGCGCTTGAGGAATCAGGCAGCGTTGGCCCCGGAACCGGCTGGTCGCCTGCGCCGATCATCATCCGCGACGCGGACGGCGTTCCTGCTGCCGCGCTGCCTGCCTATCTCAAGTCGCACAGTCAGGGCGAATATGTGTTCGACCATCATTGGGCCGACGCGTTCGAGCGGGCGGGCGGGCGCTATTATCCCAAGCTGCAAATCGCCGCGCCGTTTTCGCCCGTGCCGGGGCCTAGACTGTTGATGAAAGACCCAGCCCTCGCGCCAGCATTGCTGGCTGGGGTGGAGGCTGTTCTCAATCAGAATGGACTGTCCTCCGCACACGCAACCTTTGTCGAGGAGACCGAACTCGAGTATTATCGCGCCGCGGGTTGGCTCACGCGCATCGGCACGCAATTTCATTGGCAAAATCGCGGTTATGCCAGTTTCGATGATTTCCTCGCGGCGCTGTCCTCGCGTAAACGCAAGGCGATCCGAAAAGAGCGGGCGGCCGCGCAGTCTGCTGTCCGGATCGAGCAAGTTGCGGGTGCGGACATCACGCCAGATATGTGGGATGCCTTTTGGGTATTTTATCAAGACACCGGCGCGCGTAAATGGGGACGGCCTTATCTCACTCGCGTATTTTTCGACCTCATTGGCGAGAGTATGAAGGACAGCCTTGTGCTGTTCCTCGCTTATCACGGAAACCGACCAATCGCAGGCGCGCTCAATTTCATTAGCCCTGACTGCTTATACGGTCGATATTGGGGCTGCACTCGCGACGTGCCGTTCCTGCATTTCGAGTTGTGCTACTATCAGGCTATCGATTACGCGATTGCGCATGGCCTCCCTCGCGTCGAGGCGGGCGCACAGGGCGAGCATAAGCTGGCACGCGGCTATGAGGCTGTGCCGACCTATTCCGCGCACTATATCGCCAATCCGAGTTTCCGCGCGGCAGTTGCAGATTTTCTGGAGCGCGAAACCCAAGCGATGGAGCGCGAGATTGAATTTCTGGGCGAAGTGGCACCGTTCAAAAAATCGGGCTAGGTCTTGCAATCCGCAATTTAATCGCGCAATTAAACGTTGAGAGAGGAATCAGCTATGAGCAAACCCAGCCCCCAAGAATTAGCCGATTTTGAAAAGCAATGCGACGCATGGTTTGCCGAAAACAGCGTCCGCGATCCCGGCTTCATGCTGCCGCTCACTTTCATGGAAGTGTCCACCGATCAGCAGTTCGATTTCCTGCGCGACTGGCAGCGCAAGGTCTATGAGGCTGGCTATTTCGGGATGAGCTGGCCGACCGAATATGGTGGATACGGGATGCACCCCGAATATCAGCGAATCGCGACGCGCATCATGAAGGCGCACGACGCGCCGATCATGATTAACGCCATCGGCAATGGCTGGACCGGACCTTTGCTGCTCGACATCGGGCGCGAGGAAGACAAGCGCCGTTATATCAAGCCGATGCTGGCCGCCGAAGAAATCTGGTGTCAGGGCTTTTCCGAACCAGAGCATGGTTCGGACCTTGGTAGTGCCCAGACCAAGGCGGTGCGGGATGGCGACGAATATGTCATCAACGGCTCGAAAATTTGGACCAGCCTGGGCGACCGCGCCGATTATATGATCCTGCTTGCGCGCACCTCGAACGACGGGCCGAGTAAATATGCAGGGCTGTCCTTCTTCCTCGCACCGATGAAAATTCCAGGCGTCGAAACGCGGCGTCTGAAAAAGCTCACCGGCGAATATGGCTTCACCCAATGCTTCTTCACCGATGCGCGGATTCCGGCGAGCGGATTGGTCGGCGAAGAGGGGCAGGGCTGGATGGTCGCGATGAAAACGCTCGAATATGAGCGGGGTGCAAAGGTCAATCCGGTCGGCGGCTATTTCGTCAAGGAAATGGACGTGATGAGCGTCGTCGACATGGCGCGCACCGCCAAGCGTGGCGGCAAGCCGGTGCTTGACGATCCGGTAATGCGCGACAAGTTGGTCGATTATATGATCGAGATTCAGGCGCTCAATTTGAACAACCAGCGCCGCCGTATGGCTCCGCTGACCAGCGATCGTCCGATGGGGCTGGCACTGATGAATAAGCTGGCGCGCACCGAGCTGGTCCGCGAACTGACCGAATTCTCGCTGCAGTTCCAAGGAACGCGCGCTGGCTATTATGTCGGTGACGAGAATGCTGTGGACGACGGCTATTGGCACCGCGCGTACCTGAACAGTTTCTCGGCCACGATCGGCGGCGGCACCAGCCAGATCCAGAAGAATATCATCGGCGAGCATGTGCTGGGACTACCCAAGGGGCGCTAAAGAGAGCGGCCAGCATTATTGGAGAGTGACAATATGAGTGAAGTGCTGACGCAAGCGCAGGACGGCGTGCTGATAATCACGATCAACCGGCCCGAAGCCAAGAATGCGGTCAATCAGGCGGTGGCGCAGGGTATCGCAGCGGCTATGGAGCAACTGGATCGTGACAAGAGCCTAAACGCTGGCATCATCACCGGCGCCGGCGGCACATTCTGTTCGGGCATGGATTTGAAGGCGTTCCTGCGCGGCGAACTCCCCAGCATCAAGGGCAAGGGCTTTGCCGGGTTTATCGAGTCCCCACCCGCCAAACCGCTAATCGGCGCGGTCGAGGGCTATGCTCTCGCAGGCGGAATGGAGATCGCGATTGCCTGTGATCTGCTCGTGGCAAACGACAAAGCGCAATTCGGAATACCCGAAGTGAAACGCAGCCTGGTCGCGGCGGCGGGCGGATTGCTCACATTGCCGTCCATTATCGGCAAGCGGATGGCGATGGAACTCGCACTTACCGGCGATTTCATTTCCGCCCAGCGCGCTTATGAAATCGGGTTCGTCAACCGGGTCACCGACGGCGCGGCCATCGACGCCGCACTCGAACTTGCTGCGAAAGTCGCGGCAAACGGTCCGCTCGCATTGATCGCTACCAAGCGCGTGATTAACGAGCGGCCCGACTGGAACTCGTCCGAAATGTGGAAGAAGCAGAACGAAATATGTGCGCCGGTTTTTACCTCGAAAGACAGCCGCGAAGGGGCGATGGCCTTTGCCGAGAAGCGCAAACCTAATTGGCTGGGCGAATAATGGGCCACCCCGTCGTCCATGCCGCCGCTAATCCTGACAAACCCGCGGTCATCATGGCGGGTTCGGGTGAGACTGTTACGTATCGCCAGCTCGACGAACGCTCAAACCAATGCGCGCATCTGTTTCGATCATTAGGGCTTCAGCACGGCGACACCGTTGCCTTTTGCCTTGAAAACCGCGCGGAGTTTTTCGACCTTGTCTGGGGCGCGCAGCGGGCGGGTCTGATTTACGTCGCGATCAGCTGCCGCCTGACGGCGAGCGAGATGGATTACATCCTGAACGACAGCGGATCGAAGGCATTGTTCGCGAGCGGCTATCTGGGC
>JANMQN010000105.1:0-12717 GCA_031370535.1 Sphingomonadales bacterium
GGCTCGTCAGCTTTATGAAATACGATTTAGGATATGTAGACTTGGAACAAAAAACGTTGCAAACCATAAGCAACCCGTTCGGCGCGAGGTTGTTACCTATGTCTTAGGAACGTTATGTTACCGATGTGTCCGGGCCGGACATGAAAAAACTGGAGCGGGCGAAGGGATTCGAACCCTCGACCCCAACCTTGGCAAGGTTGTGCTCTACCCCTGAGCTACGCCCGCTCTGGCGGTCGGGATAAGCGATTGACCACTGGTCATCTCTGATTCCCCGACAGGTGAGGCGCGCCGTTAGCATGGGGTATATCCACCCGCAAGCCCCAAATATGCGGTTTTTGTACTGACGGGCGATTGCCTGTCTTGTGAAATGCCCCGCTTTGCCCGCATAGGGTCTCAAACGAATCTACCGGAGAATGATTTTGGCGACGATGGGCCTGACCACCGACGAGCAGAAAGCAGTCGAACAATTTCGTACCGATGTGGTCACCCCATCGATGGACAAGCTCGTCATCCTCGATTTCTGGGCCGACTGGTGCGGGCCTTGCAAGCAGCTGACGCCTATTCTCGAAAAGGTCGCGGCAGACTATGCCGACAGGGGCGTGGTCCTCGCCAAGGTCAACGTCGACGAGAATAAATTCATCGCAGCACAATTCCAGGTACGCTCCATCCCGACCGTCTACGCGATATTTCAGGGGCAGCCGGTTGCCGACCTGTCGCCTGCACGGACTGAACCGCAATTGATCCAGATGCTCGATCAACTGCTCGAAAAGCTGCCCATAGTCGTCGGCGATGACACGCCTGACCCCGCCGCCCAGATTGTACCTTTGATAGAGGCGGGTGAAGAATTGCTTGAGCATGACGGCGCCGAGCAGGCTTATGGCCTATTCACTGACGCGGTCACGATCGCTCCCGAAAATCCTGCGGCTTTATCAGGCATGATCCGCGCTTTGGCTGCACTTGGCCGACAAGACGAGGCGCAGGCAATCTTTGACAGCTTAAGCGATGATATTCGCAACGATCCTGCTTTGGCAAAGGCTGGGTCCGTGTTGAGCATTGCCGCAGCGGCGGTTGCACCCGATGAGCTCGAGGCACTTAAGAACGCAGTTGAAGCGCAGCCCGACGATCATGCCAAACGGCTGGAACTGGCCAATGCGTTAATGGCGGCGGGCGAACGCGATGCTTCTGCAGATTCATTACTTCATATCATCGCCACTGACCGCGAGTGGAACGACGGTGCCGCCAAGGCACGTTTGCTAGAAATTTTCGCGATGATCGGGTTGGAAGATCCATGGGTAGCGGCGACACGGCGCAAATTGTCTGCGATCCTGTTCGGATGACCGTCCGCCGCATTTCTGTATTTCCGCTTACTGGCGCAATCCTTTTCCCCGGCATGCAATTGCCGCTGCATATTTTCGAGCCACGCTATCGCGATCTGATCGGCGACTCACTGGCGCGTGACCGGATGGTCGGGATGATCCAGCCAAGGGGGCAGGGCGGAAACCCGGCTTTGTTCGAAGTCGGGTGCTTGGGCCGGATCGGAGATGTCGAGGCAATGGAGGATGGCCGCTATAATGTTATCCTCGAAGGTCTTCAGCGTTTTACCGTTATCAAAGAACTCGAGGTAACCACCAGCTTCCGTCAAGTTCAGGCTGATTTGTGGGAGGAAGATGAAGCCGCCGATGCGTTGTCCATTGCTGAACGCGCCTCACTCGAAATTGAATCGCGGCGCTTTGCCGATGCGCAGGGCTATGCGGTCGACTGGGCAGCGGTAGGCCAGCTTGACGATTATTCGCTGGTCAACGCAATCGCGCAGATCGCCCCGTTCGATTACGCTGCAAAGCAGGCGTTGCTTGAGGCGCGCGGTCTTTCGGACCGCGCAGATTTGATTGTCCAGCTGATGCAGTTTTTCGGACGTCATGACGGGTCCGACGATCGCGTTACCTTGCAGTAATCATACGCCAAAACTTTCGCGCAATCCATCGATGACAAACTGCGCGGCCAGCGCTGCGAGTAGTACGCCAAGCAAACGTGTGATAACTGCCTCAGCCTTTGATCCCAACACGCGCATGATTGGGGCCGCGGCCAGCAAAGCAAGCAAGGTCAGGACAAGAACGGCCGCCAACGCGCCCAGTATCACCGAGGCCCGCTCAATCCCCTCATTCTGCGACATCAAAAGCATGACAGAAGCGATAGAACCGGGTCCGGCAATCATTGGCATCGCCATGGGAAAAACCGAAACATCCTCGATCTCTGGCGTATCGATAATCTTCTGCGCGCGTTCCTCGCGGCGTTCGGTGCGCTTTTCGAACACCATGTCGATAGCAATAAGGAATAGCATGATCCCGCCTGCAATGCGGAAGCTGTTGAGCTCGATATGCAGTGCACCGAGCAATTGTTCGCCAAATAAAGCAAATACGAACAATATGCCTGCTGCAACGATACTTGCCCGCAGCGCCATGTTGCGCCGCTGCGCGGACGTCGCGCCTTTTGTCAGGCTTGCGTAAATCGGCGCACAGCCCGGCGGGTCGATTACCACGAAAAATGTAATGAACGCCGAGAGAAAAAGGTCGATCATGGTTGTGCAGCGACCCGATCAAGAATCACGGTTTCGGACATCGTACCATTCCAGAGTTTTACCTCAACGGTGCGCGCACCATCCGGCTGTACCACCCAGGTATAGCTCAGCGACTGGTCCTTCGAATAACCTGCTTTCATCTTTGCGCCTTCGGCTGGCGCTACGAGTGCAGCTGGAGCCTGCCCTTTACAGTTCGCCACTTTGGTTTCGATCATTTCTTTGGGTTCACGTGGCGCGGTCAGGCCATCACCATGATCCATGACCCATTTCCACTCCCCGTCGCCACGTTCGTTCTTCTGAATATACTGCCAGACGGTTGTGAAATAGCCCACGGTTCCATTGGGTCGCTGCCATGCGCCGGTTGTAACACCGGTTTTGCCATCGCAGGACATATACGCCTTGTGGGGTTGCCATTTGACCGACTGCGCCGGATCGGCTTTGCCCTTCAGATGTTCCTGCGCAAGCACAGGCTGCGGCACAAACAGGATCGCGTCCTTCGCGGCGGTTTCCCGAAACGCGGTCCATTGGCCTTTTTCTTGCGCAAGCTGATTGAAGCTGATTTCTGCCGCGATGATTGCGCTCGGATTGGCAATTTTCGGCTCGAAGCTGCGGACATCGGCGGAGGGTCCGCTCGCGCATGCAGCAAGCGAAAGCATTAGCAAGGAAAAGCCAAATCGTTTCACGACATCATATTCCTTCAGGTGCGGCCATTCCGGCACGGCGATAGGCAGCAACGAGCGTGTTGCGCAACAGGCATGCGATGGTCATCGGCCCGACCCCGCCCGGCACCGGCGTAATTGCCCCGGCATGGTCCAACGCTTCGTCGAAGGCAACATCGCCGACAAGGCGGCCTTTGGTTTCGCCCTCGCTGGGAGCAAGGCGGTTGATACCGACATCGATTACCACTGCGCCTTTCTTCAGCCAGTCGCCCTTGACCATTTCAGCGCGACCCACTGCCGCAACAACGATGTCTGCGCATCGGACGACATCTGCAAGATTCTGCGTCCGGCTATGCGCGATTGTCACTGTGCAGTTTTCTGCGAGGAGTAACTGCGCCATCGGTTTGCCAACAATGTTAGAGCGGCCGATGACGACGGCATTTTTACCGGAAAGATCGCCGATGCGGTCCTTGAGCAGCATCAGGCAACCCAGGGGCGTGCAGGGAACAAATGCCTCCTCGCCAACTGCTAGCCGTCCTGCGTTGACGACGTGAAAACCGTCGACGTCCTTCGTCGGATCAATAGTGGCAATTACGGCTTTATCATCAATATGCGAAGGTAAAGGGAGTTGAACCAATATGCCATCGACAGTGTCGTCGGCATTGAGTTTTTCCACCAGGGCAATCAGCTGGCTTTGCGAAATGTCATCGGGCCGGCGGTGCTCGAAGCTTTCCATGCCTGCCTCGATTGTGGCCTTTTTCTTCGACCCTACATACACCTGGCTTGCAGGATCGCCGCCGACCAGCACCACGGCCAGTCCGGGCTTGCGGCCCGCTTGCGCAGCAAATGCGGGAACGGCTGCCGCCACGCGTTGACGCAAGCCCGCTGCAAATGCCTTGCCATCTATGATTTTACCAGCGCTCACATGCCCGCCGAAGCAATGTCATTAGCAAGGCCCATGAGCAGCATTTGCACGATGCGCAGCCCGATAAGTAAAACCATCGGCGAAAAATCGATCATGCCGGTATCAGGCATAATCTTGCGGATGGGCTTCAAAAACGGATCGAGGATTTTGTTGAGCGATTCCCAGATTGCGGAAACGATATTGTTGGAAAGGCTAACCACATTGAATGCTAGCAGCAGGCTAAGGATGAACTGAACAATGACAACCGTAGAAAGGATGGTCGCCAGATAGCCAATGATCGAAATAAGCGCGAGAAGCATGGATTTCTCCGAGGATGAACAGACTTTTGCGATTAGCCGAGCCGCCGCGCTGTATCAACCAGATAAAACAGCTATGCGTGAATCAACGTTCCCGCACCCTGGTCGGTGAACATTTCTATGAGCATCGCATGGGCAACGCGCCCATCGAGAATTACGGCCGCATCGACGCCTGCGCCAACCGCCGCGACACAAGTTTCGATCTTGGGAATCATCCCGCCGCTAATCGTTCCGTCAGCCTGCAATATGGCGATGGCTTTGGGGTCAAGGTCAGTCAACAACTCGCCCGATTTGTCGAGTACACCTGCAACATCGGTCAATAAAAACAATCGCGATGCTCCCAGTGCGCTGGCAATCGCCCCTGCCATCGTATCGGCGTTAATATTGTAGGTGTGACCATCTTCCCCCACTCCAATGGGCGCAATTACCGGGATCATGCCCGCGCCACTAATCGTGTCGATAATGCTGCGGTCAACTTTTTGCGGTTCGCCAACAAAACCAAGATCGATGCTGCGTTCGACATAGCTGTCCGGGTCTTTTTGCGTGCGCTGCACTTTGGTCGCGCGAACAAAATCGCCGTCCTTGCCTGAGATGCCAAGTGCCTTGCCGCCCGCGGCGTTAATCCAGCCGACCAGCTCTTTGTTGATCGCGCCGGATAACACCATTTCAGCCACCTTGGCAGTTTCGGCATCAGTGACACGTAGGCCATCGACAAATTCGCTTTCGACGCCAAGCTTCTTGAGCATTGCGCCAATTTGCGGCCCACCGCCGTGGACCACGACTGGATTGATCCCGACGGCCTTCAACAACACAATATCCGCTGCAAAGTCCTGCGCCAGCACAGCATCACCCATTGCATGACCGCCATATTTGACGACAAAGGTCTTGCCCGCATAACGCTGCAAATAAGGCAGTGCCTCGGTAAGCGTTTCGGCCTTCGCGAGATTAACAGGGTTAATCGTCATGCCGAAGGCGCTTCGTCCAGCTTCCGGCCAATGCGTACAACAAGCGCGATAACCAGCGGCACCATAACGGCAGACAGAACAATCTTCGCGACCATCTGCCCGACCATTAGGTCAGCTATGGGACGGACGCCGTAGAAGGACACGGTGATGAAAATCAGCGTGTCGACAATTTGCGACAAAGCCGCCGCGACAAAGCCCCTAATGGCAAGAAACTTGCCCGATGTGCCCTTGAGCCGCGCGAACAGCCACACGTTGAGTGACACCGAAACGCCGTAAGCAATGATGCCCGCGGCCATCATCCGCCCACTCTGGCCGACGATAATCGGAAAGGCTTCCTTGGCGGGTTCATACATTCCGGGGTCGGTTGGCAGTTGCAGCACAAAATAAGAGAGTCCGATCGCGATAAACAACGGCACGAAACCATAACGCACCAGCTTGTCAGCAACCGCGCGACCATGCAGCTCGGCAATAGCACTCGATACCGCAATAAGCGTCAGGAAAGGGAATATCCCCGCCTCGACCGCAAGCGGGCCAATACCGACCTGCTTGGCGCCAAGAAATCCACCCAATGGAACCATACCGCCATAGAAAATCGCGAACACGAATAACGAGCGCGGAATGGCGGCCAATGAAACGCCTGATGTGGTTTGGTC
Organism: Sphingomonadales bacterium; assembly: GCA_031370535.1. Taxonomy (GTDB): domain Bacteria; phylum Pseudomonadota; class Alphaproteobacteria; order Sphingomonadales; family Sphingomonadaceae; genus Sphingorhabdus_B. The sequence continues at coordinate 6,074 of JANMQN010000105.1, forward strand.
AGTCATGCAAAACTGCCTAGCGTCTAATTTTATTGGCGCAAGGCTATGCTTGGCGCTAGGTAACGGGCAACAATCGGGGGTCGGAGTTTTTCATGCAGATTTTGATGAGCCTTGCGGGCATGATCGTGATTCTGGCGATTGCGGTTTTGTTGTCGTCGAACCGCCGTGCGATCAAATTGCGCGTGGTCGGCGCTGCTTTTGCCTTGCAGGCGAGCCTTGCGGCCTTGGTGCTTTATGTGCCTTGGGGCAAAAACGTGTTGCAGGTCATGTCGAACGGCGTTTCAAATCTTTTGGGCTATGCGCAGGCCGGTACGAATTTCATCTTCGGTCCTCTGGCGTCACCCGAGATCGGTGGCAACAGCTTTGCTATCGCTGCATTGCCGGTCATCATCTTCTTCGCCTCGCTGATTTCGATCCTCTATTATCTCGGCATCATGCAATATGTGATCCGCTGGATCGGCGGCGGTTTGCAGAAAGTCACCGGCATATCCAAAGTCGAAAGTCTGTGCGCAGCTGCGAATATTTTCGTTGGTCAGTCGGAGTCGCCATTGGTCATTCGTCCCTATCTCGCGAGCCTTAAGCCGGAGCAGTTGTTTTGCGTCATGACCGTCGGCATGGCCGGTGTGGCTGGCACTATTCTAGCTGCTTACGCCTCTATGGGTATTCGCATCGATTATCTCTTGGCCGCAGCCTTTATGTCCGCCCCCGGCGGCATTTTAATGGCCAAGCTGATGATGCCCGATCCATTGCCATTGCCTGCGGAGATCGGGGTCGCCAACCTCGACCCCGCGCCGCCTGCGGGAATGGCGGCAGCCGCGCTCAACCGCGCTGATGTCACCCACCAGCCGGGCGTGCGCCATGACGACGAACCCGAAATGGCACATGACGACGGAGAGGAAAAGCCTGCCAACATCATCATGGCTGCCGCCCAGGGTGCGCAGACAGGTGTCAAACTTGCGGTCGCGGTCGGCGCAATGGTGCTGGCGTTCGTGGCTTTGGTCGCACTAGCCAACGGCATCTTGGGTGGAATCGGTGGCTGGCTTGGACAGCCCGAACTGAGCTTCCAGCAAATCGTAGGCTATGTCTTTGCGCCGATCATGTACTTGCTGGGCGTGCCTTGGAATGAGGCTATTCAGGCGGGCGGGTTGTTCGGCACCAAAATCGTACTCAATGAATTTGTGGCATTCATCGACTTGGGCGCATTGAAGACTTTATCCCCCACAACGGTCGGCATAGTGACCTTCGCATTATGCGGTTTTGCAAATTTCTCGTCTATTGCCATCCAAATGGCAGTGACTGGTGGGCTTGCCCCCAACCAACGACCGATGATTGCAAAGCTTGGCCTGAAGGCGTTAGCTGCAGGATCGCTATCGAACCTTATGAGCGCGGCGTTGGCGGGACTGTTCCTGTCGTTGGGCTGATCAGCTTTCTCCAGCCGCTTTTTTAAGTTCGTAAAGCAGATCAAGTGCAGCCCGAGGACTGAGTGCATCTATATCCAGCCCCGTTAGCTTGTCACGCAGCGCATCGACTTTCGCCTCGGCTGCATCAAGCGCCGCACTGAACAGAGGCAGGTCCCCCAGACCAGCCGCCAGCCCGCCAGTTTCGGCGCGGCCTTTTTCAAGTTTCTCCAATACCGTTTTCGCGCGCGCCACCACTTGGGGAGGTAGACCCGCCAGCTTGGCGACCGCGATACCGTAACTCCGGTCGGCGGGGCCTTCTGCCAATTCGTGGAGCAGGACCAAGTCACCCTTATATTCTTTGGCGCGAACATGGTGAAGCGATAGCGCGTCGAGGCTATCGGCCAGCCGTGTCAGTTCGTGATAATGCGTTGCGAACAGGCAGCGGCAGCGATTGGCTTCGTGAATGCCTTCGACCACTGCCCAGGCAATCGCAAGGCCATCATAGGTCGAGGTACCGCGACCAACCTCGTCCAATATGACAAAGCTACGCTCGGTTGCCTGCGCGAGGATTGCTGCGGTTTCAACCATTTCGACCATGAAGGTCGATCGGCCCCGCGCGAGATTGTCTGATGCACCCACACGGCTGAATAGGCGGTCGACGAGTCCCAACCGCGCCGACGTTGCCGGAACATAGCTCCCGGCCTGCGCGAGCAACACAATCAAAGCATTTTGCCGCAGGAAGGTCGATTTACCGCCCATATTGGGGCCACTGACCAGCCAGAGCCGCTTTTCGGGCGCAAGTTTGCAATCATTGGCAATGAAGCGGTCACCCAGTTTTGCCAGCGCGCTTTCGACGACCGGATGCCGTCCACCCTCTATTTCCAGGCAAGGATGATCGGCAAAAGTCGGACGACACCAACCGCTTTCTGCGGCGCGTTCGGCAAGTGCTGCCGCGACATCGATCCGCGCTAGCGTATCGGCGCTCGCGGCAATAGCGTCGCGCCGATCCATCACGCGCGCGATAAGGTCCTCCAGATGTGCCTCTTCCGCCGCCAGCGCATGACCGCCAGCCTGCGTTATGCCGATTGCTTCCTCGTGCAGTTCGGGCGAGTTGAACCTTACCGCACCTGCCATCGTTTGCCGGTGCGTAAATCCGGTGCCGGGCGCCATTAGCCCGTCGCCATGCTTTGCCGGAACTTCGACGAAATAGCCAAGCACCGCATTATGGCGAATCTTGAGCGCGCCAATACCAGTCGCGTCGCGGTAGCGCGCCTCCAGTTGCGCAATGGCTTGCCGCCCGTCGCGTCCCGCGACACGCAAAGCATCAAGCGCCGCGTCATATCCTTCGCCGATATAGCCGCCTTGCCCCGTATCGGTTGGTGGCGACGCGACCAACGCGCGCTGAAGCAGATCGACCATCGCGCCATGCCCGTCGAGTGTTGGCAAAAGTCTATCCAACATCTCAGGCCGGTCGGCCATAGTCCCCAAACGCTCGCGCAAAGCACGCGCGCCGTCCAAACCGTCGCGTATCTGGCCGACGTCGCGGGGACTGCCCCGTCCGGCTACTACCCGGCCAAGCGCGCGCGCAATATCGGGCAATTGCCGCAAAGCCGTCCGTACCGCGTCGCGCAACAACGGCGCATCATGGAACCACTGCACCAGCGACAGCCGCGCTTCGATTATTCCCTTGTCCATCAGAGGGGCCGCCAAGTCTGCCGCCAGTTGCCGCGCACCTGCGCCGGTAATCGTTCTGTCGACCTCGGCAAGCAGCGAACCCGCGCGGCCGCCTTTGCTAGCGGTATTGATTTCAAGGCTGTCGCGGGTTGCCTGATCGATGAGCAAATGCTCATGCACCTCCCGCCTTACCGGCAGCTTCAGGAACGGCATCTTGCCTTGGCCCACATACGCAAGATAGGCAATGAGGCCACCCGCTGCCGCGAGTTCGGCACGCGTTAACGATCCGATGGCATCGAGGGTAGAAAGCACGAAGTGCCGCTTCAGCGATTCCTCTCCCGCAAAGCTGTCAAAGGCCGCGCGGGGCCTGACAATGGCATCGAACGGGGCGCCCTCAAACCCGTCTGCAACAACGACCTCGCTCGCCGCCAACCGCGCCAGCTCCGCCTCCAACGCGCTCGCCGAAACGCTCACCACCTCAAAATGGCCAGTCGATATGTCCGCCGCTGCAATACCAATAACATCTCCGACGGGGGCAAGTGCGACGAGCATATTCGACGCCCAGCTGTCGAGCAGGCTATCCTCGGTAAGCGTACCCGCCGTTACGAAACGAACAATATCGCGCGCCACCAACGTCTTCGACCCGCCCCGCGCCTTTGCCGCTTCGGGGCTTTCTGTCTGCTCGGCAATCGCAACCCGGTGACCGCCCTTGATAAGGCGCGCCAGATACCCCTCGGCAGCATGCACCGGAACGCCGCACATCGGGATTGGCTTTCCATCATGCTCGCCGCGCGAGGTTAGCGCGATATCAAGGGTCGCCGATGCCGCTCTCGCATCATCAAAGAATAGCTCGAAAAAATCGCCCATCCTATAGAATAGCAGGCAGTCTCCCGCCTTGGCCTTCAGACCTAAATATTGCACCATCATTGGTGTAGGTTTGCCGTCCCCCGCCATGTAACCAGCGTTAGCGAACGCTTTGATATGGGGCAATGCTTGCCCTTACGTCACCACCGCGTTAGGGGCAGATAAGTTGATGATAACTGGTCAGGGCCCAAAATGAGCGATAGCGACGTCCAATTCACTGCGCAGGAAGCCCTTGATTTTCACTCGCAGGGACGGCCCGGCAAAATCGAAATCGTCGCCACCAAACCGATGGCGACACAACGCGACCTGAGCCTTGCGTATTCGCCCGGCGTCGCGGTTCCGGTACAGGCAATCTACGACGACCCCGCCACTGCTTACGACTACACCGCCAAGGGTAATCTCGTTGCGGTGATTTCCAACGGCACAGCGATTTTGGGCATGGGTAATCTGGGTGCGCTGGCATCAAAGCCCGTGATGGAGGGCAAAGCCGTCCTGTTCAAGCGCTTCGCCGATGTTGACTCAATCGACATCGAAGTGAAGACCGAGGATGTCGACCGGTTCATCGACGCGGTCGAGTTGCTTGAGCCTACATTTGGCGGAATCAACCTCGAAGACATTGCTGCACCGTCGTGTTTTATCATCGAACAGACCTTGCGTGAGCGGATGAACATTCCGGTGTTCCATGACGACCAGCATGGCACCGCCATCATTGCCGCCGCTGGCCTTATCAATGCCTGCGAGCTTACCGGACGCAGCCTGAAGGACATTAAAGTTGTCTGCAACGGCGCGGGCGCGGCGGCGATTGCCTGCACAGAGCTCATCAAGGCGATGGGCGTGCCGCATGACAATGTCATCATGTGCGACCGCACCGGCGTTATTTACCAGGGCCGCACCGATGGCATGGACCAATGGAAATCCGCGCATGCAGCAAAGACCGAAGCAAGGCATCTTTCCGAAGCGATTGTTGGCGCTGACGTTTTTCTCGGCTTGTCTGCCGCCAACGCGTTGAGCGCGGATATGGTCAAGGCGATGGCGCCCGAGCCAATCATTTTCGCAATGGCCAATCCGGATCCCGAAATTTCGCCGCCTGTGGCCCGGGCCGCAAGGCCGGACGCCATTATTGCGACCGGCCGGTCGGACTTTCCCAATCAGGTCAACAACGTCCTGTGCTTCCCGTTCCTGTTTCGCGGCGCACTCGATGTCCGCGCCACCACGATCAACGAACCGATGAAAATAGCTGCCGCCAATGCCCTGGCTCAACTCGCGCGCGAAACGGTGCCCGAAGAGGTCGCAGCGGCATATGGCGGGCTCGTCCACAAATTTGGTCGCGATTACATCATTCCTTCACCGTTCGACCCACGCCTGATGGAAATTGTCGCCTCTGCCGTTGCCAAGGCCGCAATGGATTCAGGTGTCGCCCAAAAGCCGATAACCGACATGTTTGCCTATCGCGCCCAGCTCCGCGCGCGTCAGAATCCAACGACGTCGGTGCTGACTCAAGTCTACGAAGCGGCGCGTGCCAAGCCCAAGCGCGTGATTTTTGCCGAAGCTGAGGAAGATGTCGTGCTGCGCGCAGCGGTGCAATTCAAGCAGGATGGTTACGGCGTGCCGGTGCTCATTGGCAGAGATGCCAAGGTCATCGAAAAACTGCACGAGCTCGGCGCAAATCCTGACGATTATGAAATCCACAACAGCGTTCAGAGTCCGCTTGTCGAAAGAATGGTCGACCAGCTGTACCTGCGATTGCAGCGCCGCGGATATCTGCGCCGTGATATCCAGCGCATGGTCAACCGTGACCGGAACATTTTTGGCGCACTGTTGCTGAAAATGGATCAGGCAGATGCGATGATAACCGGGGTAACGCGCACCTTTAGCCAGACTTTGGTTGAACTTCGTCGCGTGCTCGACCCTAAAAAAGGCGAGATCCCGTTCGGCATCCACGTGATGGTTGGCAAAACCCATACCGTGTTTATCGCTGACACCACGGTCAATGAACGACCGAGCGCCGAGGAACTTGCCCATATCGCCGAAAAGACCGCTGCGGTTGCCCGCCGGATGGGGCATGTTCCCCGCGTCGCGTTCCTGTCATTTTCGACCTTTGGCAATCCGCATGGCAACTGGATTACAAATATTCGCGAGGCAGTGGCTTTGCTCGATGCGCGCAGGCCTGACTTCGAATTTGAAGGTGACATGCCACCCGATGTCGCGCTCAACCCCGCGCTGATGAAAAATTACCCGTTTTGCCGTCTGTCTGGTCCGGCAAACGTGTTGGTAATGCCGGGGCTTCAGTCAGCGAACCTGTCGGCAAAGCTGTTACGCGAACTGGGTGGCGATCAGGTGATCGGCCCGATGCTTCTGGGTATCGAACGGCAGGTGCAGGTGGCAACGATGGCATCAAGCACCAGCGATCTGGTTACACTGGCGGTTTTGGCAGCGGCCGGTGTGGCCGAATAAATTCGGCCAGTATCAGTTCGGGCTGTTTGGCGTGCTGCCTTGTCCGGTACCGGCACCAACCGATCCGATATTGCCGAAGATTTCTTCAAAGAAGCTCGTGTTGCGGCCCAAGGTCGGTGTCTTGTCACCTTCGGGACTGATTTTGGAAATCAGTTCTTTGCCGGTCTGCGTCACAGACGCGACATTGCCAGCTTCGTCGAAACGCACCTTCATCACAAATTGTTCAGTGGCGCTTGGCTGAGCAAAAGCGAG
>JANMQN010000107.1:0-8766 GCA_031370535.1 Sphingomonadales bacterium
GGCTCGTCAGCTTTATGAAATACGATTTAGGATATGTAGACTTGGAACAAAAAACGTTGCAAACCATAAGCAACCCGTTCGGCGCGAGGTTGTTACCTATGTCTTAGGAACGTTATGTTACCGATGTGTCCGGGCCGGACAAAAAGAAAATGGCAGGAGTTGGGGGACTCGAACCCACGACCCTCGGTTTTGGAGACCGATGCTCTACCAACTGAGCTAAACTCCTGCACTTCACGTTACCGCGAAGAGTGGTGCCCTTAACGCCGTTAGCGATGCGGGGCAAGTCTGCTTTCGCAAACCCGCCCCGTTCTTAGGACTTATTGGCTGAACTAGAACTTAAAGCCGGCCTCGACACCCCAGATGCGCGGTTCGTTGACGAAGCCGGTCAAGTTGTTGAAGTCAATGCCGCCCACAGCCGAAGTATCCTTCGTTATGTTGCGGACGAATGCGGCGAGGTCATATTTTTCGGTTTTATAGCCAACGCGAAGCCCGCCTTCGAGCATGCTCTTGTCCTGAAACTCGACCGATTCATACAGGAAGAAGTTGATCTTCGAACGGTATGCCCAGTCGGTATAGGCATAGACCTCGCCATCGCCGACAGGAATCCCGTAACGTGCCGTCCAGTTGGCAATCCATTTAGGGCTCTGCGGCAGACTGTTGCCGTTGATGTTGACGATCGCCGCTGAGAAGGGTGCTGCCGGCACGACAATCGGGTCGAGCGGCGTGCAGAGAGATACGTTCGGGAAGGTATCCACCCGCGTTGCACCGCAAGCTGCAGTGGTGAGGCCTGCATCGCGGATGCTGGTGTTGTTATAACTTACGCCAGCTGTCAGCAACAATTCGGGGACCGGCTTGAACTCAAGGTCAGCCTCGAAGCCGTAACCGCGTACCTTGTCGGCGTTGATTAGGCGGTTGGCGTTGACGCCGCCGCCGACAGCCGTGAGCTGCGCATTTTTCAGCTCGTAGTAGAAGCCATTGACGTTGAAGCGCGCACGACCGTCGAGGAAGGTCGACTTGATGCCGCTTTCATAAGAGGTGATCGTTTCGGAGTCGCCAATGGTCACGCCGCTTTCCAGCGGGGTTGCGGTTGCCGGCGGGAATAGGATGCGGCCCTGAATTGACGGCGCGCGATAGCCACGAGCGACGCGGGCATAGAGATTCACATCGTCGGTTGCGGCATAGGTCGCGCTCGCATCCCATGTGATATTGTTATCGCTGACGCGCCGGCTCACCGTACCGAGCGGGTTTTGCAGGAAGCCGGGGAACTGCGTATCGCGGCTGCGCACGGCGACAAAGCGGCGCTTGTCGTCATTGTAGCGGATACCACCAGTAACGCTGAACTGGTCGCTTAGCTGATAGGTCAGCGATCCGAATATGCCGTAGGCCTTGCTGTTCTGTTCCTGCGACACACGAATGTTTACACCGTCAGGCGCGTTGTTCGGGTCGCCCAAGGTCGAATAGTTATCCGACACGATTTTGAGATCTTCGTCGAAGTAGAAGATGCCTGCCTGATAGCTCAAGGGACCGTCGCCGTTACTAGCGATGCGGAATTCCTGTGTGAACTGCTTCAGGCTGGGAACGCTGTCACGGGTTTCGGCGGTAAACGGGATTTGGCCGGGGCCAGTGAGCGCAGGCGGCAGGAAGTTGGCACCAAAGCCGCCATCGACGTCACCAACCGAGGTCGCGTCGCCCTGCCAATAGCTGGTCACCGAAATAAACGATACAGGACCTGAGTCATAAGTGATGCGTGCGGTCGCGTTCTGTGTGTCGACGCGCTGTTCGTTTTTGCCGTCGGTCGAGACGCGGTAGCGGTTGTAGTTGCTGTTCAGTCCCTGCTGTCCACGCGTGAACACGTTAGCACGGAACAGGCGAGCAGTGCCGTCCAATGACCGGAACTGGCCAGTAAGCAATATGTCGAGATCATCGTTCGGCTTGATAAGGAACTGCAGGCGAGCGGCATATTCTTCATAGCCTTCGAATGCGTCCTTGGTGGTACCGCTGGGCAACACATTGTCGACATAGTCGTCCTGCCGCTGATACATGCCGGAGAGGCGGATGTTGACCTTTTCGCCGAGCGGACCGCCGATGGCGCCTTGCGCATTGATCGCATTGAAACGGCCATAGGAAATCTTGCCATATCCGCCGACGGTGTCGCTTGGCTTCACGCTGTCGAATTTGACGATACCGGCTGGGGTGTTCCGGCCAAAGAGCGTGCCCTGCGGTCCGTGCAAAACTTCAACGCGTTCCAGATCGAAAATCGGGAAGCCTTTGAGGATTGGGTTTTCGAGGACGACATCGTCATAAACGAGGCTGACGGGCTGCGACGCGTTGAAGTCGAAATCGGTGTTGCCAAGGCCGCGAATGTAGAATCTTGGGAAGGTGCGTCCGAACGAGGATTCTACTAGAAGACTCGGCACGCGGCCCGAAATACCGCGAATGTCGACGCCGCCAGCGGAAATCGCGTCAAGCTTGTCGCCGCTGACCGCGGTTACGGACAAAGGCACATCCTGCAGATTTTCTTCGCGGCGCTGCGCCGTCACGACGATTTCGCCAAGACCCGGGCCTTCTTGTGCGGTCTCGTCCTGTGCGTAGGCGGCAGGAGCGATGAACAGGCTGGTAGATGCAATCGCAATCGCGACGCTGGATGTGACTGTTGAGCGGATGGAACGCATGGGAATTTCTCCGAGGTGACGAACAAGGAAATGAGAATCGGCAGTTTAGGTTGCGACTGGAAGCGCATTTATGCTGCGGTGCGGAAGCGTTCAACAAAGCATTGCAGAAAAGTGACGTTTTCGTGTCACCTGTGGCGTTTGTGCACCTAGAAGCTCATCTCGTCATAAACGCGGCTAATATCACCGCCCCACTCACCATGATATTTATCGAGCATCTGTTCGGCCACCGTTTTGCCCGATGCAACAATTTCACGTAGCGGGTCAAGAAAGCCAGTCTCGTTATCACCACTGCTGTTGAGGACATTGCGCGCGGCGAGGCCAGCCGAAGAAATATCGAGGACGCGGCCAGCCAGATCGAGCAGTTTGCCGCCTCCAGGCAGCGCCGCGTTCAAACCTTGCGCTGGAACGGCATTGCGCAGTGCTTCACGCTCCTCAATTGTCCAATGCTTGACTTGGTCCCACGCGGCATCAAGCGCATTCTGGTCATAGAGCAAACCGACCCAGAAAGCAGGAAGTGCGCAGATGCGGTTCCATGGCCCGCCATCGGCACCGCGCATTTCTAGGAAGGATTTCAGCCTTACTTCAGGGAATGCAGTCGACATATGGTCTTCCCAATCGGCGACCGTGGGCTTTTCGCCATGCAGGACCGATAGCTCGCCTTTCAGGAAATCTTTAAAGTCCAACCCCGAAGCATCGATATATTTGCCATCGCGGTAGACAAAGTACATCGGCACATTCAGCATATAATCGACATAACGTTCGTATCCAAAGCTATCGTCGAACACGAAAGGCAGCATCCCGGTCCGTTGCGGGTCGGTGTCGGACCAGATATGGCTACGGTAAGAGAGAAAACCGTTGGGCTTGCCTTCCAGGAATGGAGAGTTGGCGAACAAGGCTGTAGCCAATGGTTGCAACGCAAGCGACGTGCGGAACTTGTGCGCCATGTCGGCTTCGCTGGAGTAGTCTAGGTTGACCTGGATGGTGCAAGTCCGAAGCATCATGTCTAGCCCCATGCCGCCGACACGCGGCATATGGCGAAGCATGATTTCATAGCGACCCTTGGGCATAATGGGAAGTTCGGCGCGTGTCTTGTCGGGCCACAAGCCAAGGCCCAAAAAGCCCTTTCCGGTTTTCTCTCCAATCGCCTTTACTTGCTGCAAATGTCGTCCGGTTTCGGCGCATGTCTGATGGAGATTTTCCAGTGGTGCGCCAGATAACTCTAGCTGGCCCGCAGGCTCAAGACTGACCGCGCCGTCTGCACCTTTCAGTGCTATAACATTGTTGCCTTCATACACCGGCTCCCACCCGAACTCGGTCATCGCCATCAACATATCGCGGATGCCGCCGGGTTCGTCATAAGTCGGCGCGTGATGGTCGCCGCGGCAATAAACGAATTTCTCATGCTCGGTGCCGATCCGCCAGCGTTCCTTGGGCTTTTCGCCTTTGGAAATGGCTGCGATCAACTGATCGCGCGTTTCGATCACAGGATCGTTGCGCTTCGAAACTGTTTTTGTGCTCATGACTGCGGTTTAGAAATGTAACGGAGTCATTGCCAGCATTTTCAGCGAGTCAGTTGATCGTCGTCTGGAATATAATCGCAAAACTCGCGGCGCTCGCCATCGATGCGGTAGATACTGATATCGTGGTTCCCGAAATCGACGCACCATAGGGGTCGGCTTCGTCCACGCCTGTCGCATTGTCGTCTTCATCCGTTGCTGCGCTGGCACAATTTGCACCCGAGCGCATCGACCCCGCGACATAGACGGTACTCGCTGGCACAAGATCTGTCCCGACAATGTTGGCTGCGATTCCGGGGCCATTATTGGTGATGGTAATGCAGTAACGGACAACTGCAGCAGGCAGCGATTTGGGATTGCTACCGCTGACGCCGTCGCCCAGCACCAAGCTCGCCTTGCTTACATTGATTGTCGCCGGTTGCGCTGTGATGACCAGATCGGATTCGAAAAAAGTACCCGTATCCGCGTTAAGGCTGTCACAGATACTGAGCGTCCAGATGCCATTGGCATTTTGTCCGTTAAATGCGCTGAGTGCCTGCAACGGCCGGAATGTGCGTTGATAGGGTGGCACAATAGTGGTCGCGGTTGCCGTGTCGTTCAGCGTGGTATGCGTTGTAATGGATGCTGCCGCGCTGTCATCGTACAGCACGTTGAAGTTGTTCTGGGTATCGGCGGTGTTCTGGATCAGCGTGATCTGCGTTGCCTGCGGCGAGAGCAGGAACATCCGTAAATCGCCCCGATATGTGTGCGACATCAGTACACCAATGTTGACATCGGCAATGCTGTATATTTCCGGAACATTGAAGGTCCTAATCAGAGGGCTCGTGCATGGCGTGGCGGTTTCATTCACCGTCCCATCGACTGTATTGGTGTAGCTGATTTGAGCTTGCGCCTTGATTGCTGCGCATAAAATCAGGAACGCCAATGGCATGGACACCAAAATCCGAGCTGATCTGGGGAATCCTTTTTCCACAAAGCCAATGCTGTGCACATTCCTCCGCATAACCCTGATTTTACAGCAAATAGGTTAAATTGCCAGTGCCGGAAATCTGGGGTTTTCGCTGGCGCTGAAACACTAATATCTGTGCTTTTTTTGAAAAACCCGCCGTTCGCTGGGGTTTAGCAGCAAATTGCATTAACGATCATTCGGAAGCGAATTGCGCCGTTCCAATGTAAAATCTTTCGAACTTTCGCTACCAATATTAATAGAATTACCACTCTTTAACGATGCCTGTGTACCGAGCCTTTGAGGATTTAACGCCGTGGGCCAGAAAGTTGCGATGCCGGAATTGAAAGCGCTTTTGCTACGATTGGCGTGTGCGCTGGTTATGCTTTTCGGCTTGATCGCAGCGCCAGCACAAGCCCAAAGTTGCGCGCCAGCGACGAGCCAAGGGACAGCGCCTGCGGGATGGCAAACCTATTGCTGGCTCGACTTTGCAACCTATAACGACGCTACGGCAAGATCGGGATCGGGCCAAAATTTTTCCTTCACATTATCCGATGGTTCGGTGCTGTCGTTCAATTTGCGGGCGACCAGTACTGCGGCAACGGCTGCGACCGCGACTGCCGCACCGTCATGGACCGGGGCTGCCGTTGGCAACTCGGCGTTCCTTGGAATCCCCGGCCGGCCGATATTGTATATGAGTAACAATGGGTCGACGGTGAATTTCAATATTTCATCGATTCTGATCACCCCGCCGCCAGGTGCTCCGGTTGTGACTGCCTATGCGTTTGTTGCTGCGGACGCCGAATCGACCGATGGCAATGAGCAGATCGTATTTGGAACCAATGGCGGTGGTTGGGTCGAGTTAGACAGAGTTAACCCCATCAGCGGAAACCAATATCCGACGTCTTCGGGTATTGGCAGCAATACGTTCACGACAACAGGCGGTGGCCAAACGGGGAATGTCGGCGGCTATATTGTAGGGACGAACAGCCCCACAACGGTGACCGCGCAAATGATAGGTTCCGGCCTTCAAGGAATGATGTTTGCAGTTCGCTTTGCCTCGATACGTCTGACCAAGCAGATTACCGGCGCGCGCATTAATGCTGTAGACCAGTTCACTTTTCGCATCGCGGCAACATCGTCAGGCAGTGTGTTGGCAACCGGGACCACAACAGGAACGGGCAATGGGCCGTTTACCGCTGCTGCGGTTTCACTTGCCTCTGGCATTCCGCTGACACTTTCGGAAACGATAGCAGCAGGCAGCGTCAGCCTGCTCACCCAGTATAGCAACCGTTTGACCTGTACAAATAGCACAAGCAGTTCGACCCCGCTGCCCAACAATCTATCAACAACTTCTTATAGTTTTGGCGCGCTCCAGTTTGGCGATGCGGTCCAGTGTACTTTTACAAATGCCGCATTCCCGCACATACGGTTACGAAAGGCGCTGGGAACTGGAGGGCGCCGGTTCGACACCGACCAGTTCACTGTTCGCATAAATAACGGGGCTACGGTTGTTGCATCGTCTACAACGTCCGGATCCGGTACCACGGTAACCGGCGGCGATACCAATCTGGTGCAAGTGAACTCAGGCACTGCGTATTCGCTTGACGAAATCATGTCGGGGCCAGGAAGCCTTACGCAATATACGCGCGTATTGGGCTGCACCAACGGGACGAATGGCGTGACCACTACTTTTCCGACTACAGTTCCAGGCAATATCACGCCGGTTTTGGGCGACGTGATCACCTGCACAATTACCAACACCAGGCTCACCGGAAATGCTACGCTGGTTGTCTCGAAAACCTCCACGATATTATCCGACGGAATCAGCGGGAGTAACCCCAAGTCGATCCCCGGCGCGATTGTGCGTTACACCATTACCGTCCAGAATACCGGCAGCCTATCGGTCGATGCCAACACGATTACCGTCGTTGACCCTTTTCCAGCGAATTTTACTTTGGATGCTTCGACACCGTTTACATTCACCAACGGCACGGTGCCAAGCGGGTTGAATACCTTTAACCAAGGAACGATGATCACCTATTCGACAACCGGCGCTGCTCCCTATTCGGCGCCATTGGGCAGTGGTTACAACGCCGCGATCCGCGCAGTCCGCTTTGCGCCTACCGGCACAATGGGTCCGGCAACTAGCAGCGGCCCCTCAAGCTTCTCGATCACTTTTGTTGGCAGGCTTAACTGACTGCCAGTCGCCTGCTGCTGACATCCACACCGATAAAGCTGCGACAGCTGCGGTGTCAGCCCGCAAGATGCGAGGTCCCAAGGATACTGCGACAGCAGTAGGATTTGCGCGGATGGCGGTATTTTCACCGTCGGTAAACCCTCCTTCCGGACCGATGATTATCGCGCCCGGACCGCGCATTATCGCATCGCCAAATGGCACTCCACCGCGCTCGTCGCAGAAATAGAGCGTTCGTTCGGCAGGCCAGTTTTTGAGCAGCGTATCAAGTTTCGTCAGCGGCGCGATTTCGGGTAGGGCTGTCCTTTCGCATTGCTCTGCAGCTTCTATCATCTGCGCACGCAAGCGGTCTTCCTTGACCTTGTCGACCACGCAGCGAGCAGTGAGCAAAGGCACGAAGCGCGCCGCGCCCAATTCGCACGCCTTTTCTGCGATCCAGTCGAAGCGGTCCTTTTTAACGAGCGCTTGGACGAGCCATAGGTCTGGCACGCTCTCGCGAGCACGCAGCTTTGCTTCAACCCTCAGAACAAGGTCACGCTTTCCCACGGTTGAAACAAGCGCCAGATATTCGCCCGACATGTCATCGAACAGTTTGACCAGCGCACCTTCTTTAAGTCGCATGACGCCAAGCAGATAATGCGCGGCGTTGCCGGTTACATGTACGTCCGTGCCCTCAACGAGCAACCGTTCGACGAACAGGCGAGGGGTAGATTTCGGAGGCCAGGCTGGCGTTGCAGGCATGTTGTTGCTTTAGCTTAAAAACGACCTTCGACAAGGCGCTTACCACACGTTATCAGACCAGCGTGACCACGAATATCGTCCCCGACAGCGAGTATACCGGATTCATAGGTATGCTACCCACCAAGATCCGTGCCTTTGCTTTACTGGCGCGGTTCGACCGTCCGATTGGCTGGTGGTTGTTATTCTGGCCTTGTGTTTGCGGACTCGCATTGTCTGGGGGGTTGCTGCGCGAATGGCAGCTTGCGCTTTGGATGCTAGCGGGCGCAATTGCGATGCGCGGTGCTGGATGTGTGTATAACGACATTGTAGATCGCGATCTCGATGCGCAGGTGGCGCGAACAGTGTCGCGGCCTTTGCCAAGCGGTGCGGTCGGGTTGACAGCGGCGTGGGTCTGGTTGCTGGTGCTGTGTTTTGTCGGGCTCGTCGTCCTGTTGCAGTTGCGCTGGGAGGCGCAACTGGTCGCGCTTGGCAGCATTGCACTGGTCGCCGGCTATCCGTTTATGAAGCGCGTCACCTGGTGGCCGCAAACATGGTTGGGACTTGTTTTTAGCTGGGGTGCTCTGGTTGGCTGGGTCGCGATTTCAGGCACATCAGATGCCGCGATGTGGTGGCTATATGCGGGGTCAATTTGCTGGGTCATCGGTTACGACACGATATACGCAATGCAGGACCGCGAGGACGACGCGCTGGTTG
>JANMQN010000130.1:0-10083 GCA_031370535.1 Sphingomonadales bacterium
GGCCCATGATGAACAGCTTTTCAGGGTCGCCCTGATGCTTGGATATGTTGGTGTTCACCCACGCAATGGCCGAGGCCGTATCTTGGACAAAGCTGGGAAAACGGTCCTTTGGCGCCTTGCGGTAATCGGCAACCACGGTGACGATACCGCGCGCCGCAAAGGCGCGGCCCAGAAAGCCATAACCTTCGCGGTCGCCGTCACGCCACGCACCGCCATGGAAGAATACCAGCACCGGATAGGGTTTATCGGACTTTGCGGTCGGCACATAGACGTCGAGTTTCTGCCGCTCATCGCTCCCATAGGCGATGCCAACCGTAGGTGTGCCTTTATACTCGGCGCTGCCCGGCGCGATGCGATCAACAAAATCGAGCTTGCGCTGGTCGGGCAGCATCCAGAACCAGCCGCCAAAGGCGATGGCAACAACCAGTAGCGCGAGCAGGGTATACTTGATCATCTGTACCATCTGCCCGCCAAACCCCTCTCGCACAACGAAAAAAGGCGGCTCCCGTCGGAGCCGCCATTCCCTAGCAGGCCGAAAGGGTAGACCCTCCCGTTCCTGTAAACTTTTAGCGCTTCGAGAACTGGAAGCTCTTGCGCGCCTTGGCTTTGCCGTATTTCTTACGCTCGACCACGCGGCTGTCGCGGGTCAGGAAGCCTTCAGCCTTGACCGCACTGCGGAGCGTGGGCTCGTACTTCGACAACGCCTGCGCGATGCCGTGCTTCACAGCACCGGCCTGACCCGAAAGGCCACCGCCCTTGACAGTAACCATCACATCATACTGACCGACTCGCTCAGTAATACCGAACGGCTGGTTGATAACGAGGCGAAGCGACGGACGCGCGAAATACACTTCCTGGTCGCGGCCGTTGACGACAATCTTGCCAGTGCCGGGCTTCAGCCACACGCGCGCAACCGCATCCTTACGGCGACCGGTCGCATAGCTGCGACCCTGTGCGTCGATTTCCTGTTCGCGGATGACCGCAGCGATCTGTGCAGGTGCCTGTACGTCGGCACCCAGCGTTTCGAGATCAGCGAGCGAATTTGCAGTTTCGGACATTATGCACCCACCTTGTTCTTGCGGTTCATGGAAGCGACGTCGAGCGTCTTTGGCTGTTGACCATCATGCGGATGTTCGGTGCCGTTATAAAGGTGAAGCGCGCGCATCTGCGCACGGCCCAAAGGTCCGCGGGGAACCATGCGCTCAACCGCCTTTTCAAGCACACGCTCAGGGAATTTACCATCAAGCACTTTGCCTGCGGTAATCGCCTTGATGCCGCCGATATAGCCGGTGTGGCGGTAATAGACCTTGTCGGTGAGCTTTTTGCCGGTGAACTTCACCTTGTCTGCATTGATGACAACAACATGGTCGCCGCAGTCGACGTGCGGTGTGTAGCTTGGCTTGGTCTTGCCGCGCAAGATGTTGGCGATGATGCTGGCGACACGGCCAACGACCAGGCCTTCTGCATCAATGAGGATCCACGATTTCTCAACGTCCTGCGGACGGATCGATTTCGTAACTCTGGATAGCGTTTTCATCGCTAATCGAACCTTTCGAATTTGGATAAGTGTGCAGAATCACTAAAGCCTTGCACGCGAAGCGGTGCCAATGGCGATGAAGCGGCCTTTAGTCAAGCAAAAGCGGGGGTTTTGCGGCGGGTAAAATAATACCGTCCGAAAGTTATGCGGTTTCGGAGGCAACCCAATCGGCAAAAGGCTGGTAGGCGGACTCGGTCGACAGCCGTACAATCGCTGGTACCTCATAACGATGCAGCGCTGCGATCCGCTTCATGGCGGCGTCGGCCTTTGCCGGGTTAGTTTTGAAGATCACCGGATGCTCTTCTTTCGCCTGTATCTCGCCTTCCCAACGGAAGTGCGAGATTATCATCGGTAGCCGGTTGGCGCAGGCGATCAAGCGTTCCTCAAGCAATTTCCGGCATACGTCGTGGCCTTCGCCTGCAGTTGGAAATACCGCATAAATTAGCGCAATTTCACTTTTACCGACGTTATTGGCCATCATGTCGTCCGATGACATGTGCACCCCAGACGGTTGATGCTACCACAAGGGCACCGACAGCCTGATGCAGAACAGCAAGCACGATATTGACCCCTGTCATGACTGTAGCGATGCCAAGCAAGATCTGCACACCAAAGGCAGTGTGGATGGCAATAGACGCTGGCCGCGCCCCTGCCTGTCTGGTCCGACGGGAAAGCATGATGAGCGCTATTACCGCAACCCATGCCCACCAACGGTGCACAAAATGGGTTAAGAACGGATCATTGATTAGGGCATGGAGAACGCCCTTTGTGGTATCGATTCCATCAGGCAAGAACCGGTCATTCATAAGCGGCCAACTATTTGAAACATAACCAGCATTCAGCCCCGCCACCCATGCGCCAAAGAGCAATTGGACGAATAAGATAGCCAAAACCGCGCCTGCAAATCCGGTAAGCTTTGCTGGCCTTGCCGCCGGATTTTTCGCCAGCGCTTTCAGATCGAGCGCGGTCCATACCAATCCGCCCAGAATAAACAGTGCCGTCAACAAATGGACCGCGAGCCGGTAATGACTGACATCGGTGCGCGCCGACAAACCCGAGGATACCATCCACCAGCCAATTGTCCCCTGCAGGCCGCCGAGCGCCATAAGCGCCAGCAAACGGGGCTTGTACCCTCTCGGAATAGCCCGTTTCACCCAGAACCACGCAAGCGGCAGCGCAAACGCCAAACCGACAATGCGCCCCAGCAGGCGATGCACCCATTCCCAGAAATAGATGAATTTGAACTCGGCCAGCGTCATGCCCGCTGGACCATTGATTTCGGTATATTCGGGGATCTGTTTGTATTTTTCAAATTCCGATATCCATACGGCTTCGCTCATTGGCGGAATCGCACCGGTTATCGGCTTCCATTCGGTAATCGACAGTCCAGACTCGGTCAGCCGCGTAATTCCGCCGACAACGACCATCGCAAAAACAAGCAGCGCGATGAACATGAGCCACCGGATGAGCGCTTCAGGACGATAGTTAGTCGCGGGCATTTCTCGAGATGAGTTCAGGGCAATATCCATACGGCGCGATATGCGCGGGCCGCGGGCGACTGGCAAGTAGGACGTCCGTTCGCCGATTGCATTTTAGCACGCCAGAATTGCAAAAACTGTACACGCGTGTGCCACGTCATATGTCAAAAGACTATTTCATCGCAGCCAAGACATATAGAAACTCAACATAGCCCATTGTCGCGTCTTCGAGCCCAGCGACCTTGGGGTTGATGGAATCGATCAGATAATATTCGTCGGGCGCATGCGCGCCTGCCCCATGACCGATGCCGAAATGGCCGGCAGCGATCGAAACGGGCGGCGAGGTAAAGGTTGCGCCGGGCCAGCTACCCGCAAGCCGGGCGTTAAGCGTCGCCGTAACCCCGAGCTTGCGATAAGTCGCAAGTTCGGTCTGGATGAGCCGGCTCGATTCAGGCGTTTCGGTCGGATCATAGCCTCCACCGATTTTCATTTCGACGTCATTGAACCCGCGCTTGTCGAGATGGGCTCGCAATTTTCGCACGGCTTCATCCCGCGTCTGGTTGGGGACAAGTCGCAGGTCGAGCTTTGCAACCGCGCGTCCAGGTAGGATGGTTTTACCCCCGGGGCCGGTATAGCCTGCAACCAGCCCTTCGATATTGACTGTTGGTTCCTGCGCTAGCCTGATCTGCGCCTGATCGTAAGGCAGATTTTCGATCCAGTGCGTGACGCCCAAAATTTTCTTTTGCTCCGCTTCATCGCCCAGTTTCGCTGCCTCGGTAATCAGGCTCTTTTCACGAGCGGTCAGCGGCCGGACATTTTCGAACCAGCCATCGATCATGGGTGTGTTGCCATCGGGTGTAACCAGCGTATTGAGCGCCGCCACCAGCCGCCATGATGGAGAATCGATCATGGCTTTAAGGCTTGAGTGCACATCGCCCTTCGGTCCGCGTCCCCACTTCTCTCCACTAGCGATCAATTCCAGTTCAACAATTCCCTTTGATCCCAAATTAACGTCAACGCTGCCCGATTTGTCCTGCCAACTCGCCGGGATGAAAATGCCTTCACACTTGCGCAAGGCAGCAAGGATGTTTGGCTTGGTCGCGACCTGCTGGAAATGTGGCGAGCCGATTTCCTCTTCACCTTCGCAAATCAAGACAATGTTGACCGGCAGCTTCCGTCCAGCCGCTTTAATTGCGTGCAGCGCAGCAAGGAAGGTCGCTTCAGGCCCTTTTTGGTTGACCGCACCGCGTCCCATAATTGCTTTTCCGAAACCCTCGCGATCCACCATCCGCCCTTCGAGCGGTGGCGACGACCATTCAGCCGGATCAAACTGCTTTACATCATACATGAAATAGATGCCGAGCGTCCGCTTTGCTCCAACGGCAATCGTGCCGAACACACCTGGATGGCCATCGGTTGGGACAATTTCTACATTGGTAAAGCCAGCATCTTTGGCCAGCTCTGCCATATAGGCCGCGCCTTCGGACATATTGCGGTTTTCTGCAGCAATCGAGGGCAATGCAATCCAGTCGCGGATGCGCTTAATCGAAGCGTCGCGGCCAACGTCTACCGCCTTGCGGATATCCGCAAGGCTGCCCGCGTTGGCCAAAAGTCTCTTAGGACGCATCAACATCGCACCCGCGCCAAGCATCGCAGCGCCGCGCATGAGATCCCGGCGTTTCACGGAAGAACCCCGGCCCGTCTTGATTTGCTCCATCCGTCTTCCCCTGCTTCTTGCGCCTGAGGCAACTGTGGCGGATTATTTGGCAAAGGCAAGAGGACGCCTTCATCAATCATAGCGCAAATGTAATGTTGTAACGTGCGACGAATCATGCCATTAAGATTGCATCATGACGCAGGTTTGGACAAAATGGCGCTGGGACGGGCTCGGTTTGAGCATTGCTGGCTTGTGCCTAGTCCATTGCCTAGCGACGACTGTGGTTCTGGTGTTTCTTGCTTCGGCGGGCGGCGTATTTCTTGATCCGGCGATCCACGAGATCGGCCTATTTCTCGCAATCATCTTCGGCATATTGGCGCTGGGCAAGGGCTTGTGGGACCATGGGTTCATCATGCCTGCCGCGATTGGCGCGCTCGGTATCGGGATGATGGCTGGTGCATTGACGTTGCCACATGGCGGGACGGAAATTCTCTGGACCATCTTGGGCGTAGGTGTGCTCGCGCTCGGCCACGACCTCAACCACCGCGCATCGAACTAATCGCGCACCAGCGCCGCAAAAGTTTCCAATACCCATTGATGCACCAGCCGGATCGATTGTCGATTGCGCAGGTCGCGGTGAACGATAAGCAAGGGCGTGCGCGGAGGCGGATTGCTGGCGGTAGTGATTTCCATCAGTATAGCGTCACGCCGCGCTATAGCCTTGGGCAGCAGCGCAATCCATGCGCCGGACAGCGCGGCGGTCATCAATCCTGGTGCACTACCGGTCCGCATCGCAACTGAAGGGCACGGGCCAAGGCTTTGCAGCCAGAGTTCAGGCAGGCGGCCATAGCACTGACCGATATCGGGCCGAAGCTGATATTCACGCCAGATTAGACCTGCGCTTGCTTCTGCGGCCGCGAGCGCCTAAATTCAGTTTATGGCAACACATCATCATCACGAACACGGCGGCTCTGCATTAGCCGAGGCGGCGCAAATCGCCCTCACCGACGCCGGCGAGCAGTGGACCGATATGCGCTCTGACATCTTTTCGGTGCTCGCGACCTTTGAAAAGCCCGCGTCGGCTTACGACATCGCCGACCTTGTCTCGCAAAAGCGCGGCAAGCGCGTAGCGCCCAACAGCGTGTATCGAATCCTCGACCTGTTCGTGTCCACCAACCTCGCAAGACGGGTTGAAAGCGCGAATGCCTATGTCGCCAACTCGCACCCGGGATGTCTGCACGACTGCATCTTCCTGATTTGCGATACGTGCGGCACGGCCACGCATATCGATGACGACAAACTGTCGAACAATGTCCGCGCTGCCGCCGAACACGCGGGATTTGCACAGGTTCGCCCGGTAATCGAAGTGCGCGGCAAATGCGCGGATTGCGACTGACGAATAGTAACTGACAGCGCTAAATTTACCCGTTAAAGCTGACGGAATGACCAATACGCCAGACACGCCGTTGCTTGACACGGTTAAAGTGCCCGCCGACCTCCGACAGTTACAGGTGTCGCAGCTCCGCCAGCTTGCCGATGAACTCCGCGCTGAAACCATCTCCGCCGTTTCCGTTACTGGCGGCCATCTTGGCGCCGGGCTGGGCGTGGTAGAGTTGACCACCGCAATCCATTATGTTTTCAATACGCCCGACGACCGGTTGATCTGGGATGTCGGCCACCAATGCTATCCGCACAAAATCCTCACCGGCCGCCGCGACCGGATCCGCACGCTGCGTACAGGTGGCGGATTGTCTGGCTTTACCAAGCGTAGTGAGAGCGAATATGATCCATTCGGCGCGGCGCATAGCTCAACCTCGATTAGTGCAGCCATCGGTTTTGCGGTGGCTAACAAGATGGCGGGTACGCCCGGCAAAGCCATTGCAGTAATCGGCGACGGCGCGATGAGCGCTGGCATGGCTTATGAGGCGATGAACAATGCTCAGGCGGCGGGCAACCGGCTGGTTGTCATTCTCAACGATAACGACATGTCGATTGCGCCGCCGGTCGGTGGGTTGTCCGCCTATCTTGCGCGGCTTGTGTCTTCGAGCGAATATCTGGGCTTGCGCAGCTTTGCCAGCAAGGTTGCCAAAAGGCTGTCGCGCCGGATCTACAGCGCTGCGTCAAAGGCCGAGGAATATGCGCGCGGCATGGCGATGGGCGGCACGCTGTTCGAGGAACTCGGCTTTTATTATGTCGGCCCGATCGACGGCCATAATCTTGACCAGCTGATCCCCGTACTCGAAAATATCCGTGACAACGCCGAAGGGCCTGTTCTGGTCCATGTCGTCACCAAAAAGGGTAAGGGCTATGCACCTGCTGAGGCTGCCGATGACAAATATCACGGCGTTGTAAAATTCGATGTGGTCACCGGCAAGCAGGACAAGGGCCCCGGTGGCGGCCCGCCTGCTTATCAGAATGTCTTTGGTGAAACGCTGGCGAAATTGGCCGACACAGACCCAAGAATCTGCGCGATCACGGCCGCAATGCCGGGCGGCACTGGCGTCGACAAGTTCGCCGCAGCGCACCCCGACCGTGCATTCGATGTCGGCATTGCCGAACAGCATGGCGTGACCTTTGCTGCCGGATTGGCGGCGCAGGGCATGCGGCCTTTCTGTGCAATTTATTCGACCTTCCTGCAACGCGCCTACGACCAGGTCGTGCATGACGTCGCGATCCAGAACCTGCCTGTCCGCTTCGCCATCGATCGTGCCGGTCTGGTCGGCGCAGACGGCAGCACGCATGCCGGATCGTTTGATATCACATATCTTGCAACCCTCCCCAATATGGTGGTGATGTCCCCCGCCGATGAGGCCGAACTGGTCCACATGACCTACACCGCCGCGCTCCATGATAGCGGCCCGATTGCTTTTCGCTATCCGCGTGGCAATGGCACCGGCGTGACAATGCCCGAAGTGCCGAAGCAACTCGAAATCGGCAAAGGCCGCATTGTTCGCGAAGGCAAGAAGGTAGCGATTCTCTCGCTTGGCACACGCTTGGCCGAAGCGCTCAAGGCCGCTGATACGCTAGATGCCAAGGGCCTGAGCACCACGGTCGCCGACCTGCGTTTTGCCAAGCCGCTCGACGAGAACATGATCCGCCACCTGATCGCCACACATGAAGTCGTCGTCACGGTGGAGGAAGCCGCCATCGGTGGCCTCGGCGCGCATGTTCTGACGCTGGCGAGTGATTTGGGCCTGATGGATACCGGCCTTAAAATCCGCACAATGCGCTTACCCGATCTTTTCCAGGATCAGAATTCCCCACAAAAGCAATATGACGAGGCGGGTCTCAACGCCCCGCAGATCGTTGAGACCGTGCTGAAAGCATTGCGCCACAATAGCGCTGGAGTGGAGGAAGCGAGCGTGCGGGCATAAACCCGCACGTCGATAATCAACCCGGGATAACCGCCTGTGCGGTCTGGCCGTCACCTTCGGGAGCGGCGATGATATCGCGGGTGATCCTGCCCTTGTTCACCGTGTTGGTATTGGGATCGCCGACCGATGAGCGGATGCCCGCTTCGGACGCGCCTGCCGAGGTCGACAGACCGCGCTCGGCTACAGAGCGTGGAGCCGGACCACCGAACAAAGCTTCGAGTACCTGTTCCTGCCCGCCATCGGTCGGGCGGATTGCGGTAGTAACGGTTGGCTCCAGCGCATAATCGGGGGGAACGACCAACGGCGCAGCGCGACCGGTCGACGGCGCAGCGGCCTGCTGGCCACGAATGTCCCAGTCCCACAATGCCTGGCCGACATTACCGGCAGAAGCGCAGCCCGAGAGCGTGACCATCGACACCACAGCGGCCCCGGCGAGAATCTGTTTTTTCGTCATGTCTGGCAGTCCGATCTTATTGCTTGGGCGCGGGCGCTGTGCCGCCGAACATAGCTTCGAGAACCTGCTCTTTGGTATCGCCATCCTGCGGACGCGGTGCATTGGGTGTCGGCGCGGGTAGCGTGAACGCGGCAGGAACCTCGATCGGCTTTGACCGCGTCACGGCAAACTCATCGGGGCGCTGGCGGTCGAACACGCCAGTCGAGCCGCAACCCGAAAGGGCCAGCAACGCACATGCTGCCAAGGTAATTTTACGCTTCATGCTGTCTCCGATATTTCCGCGCTGCTTGCGGGTTCCTGAACAGGCTCCTTTTCGCGCATCAGGAAGGCACGGGCAAGCAATATCAGCACGCCTATGGTTATGCAGGCATCGGCGAGGTTAAAGATGTAAAAGGGGCGGAATGCGCCAAAATGCAGGTCGGCATAATCTACGACATAACCATAACGCACCCGGTCGACGATATTACCGAGCGCGCCGCCAAGCACCATCGAAAGCGCCAGCACATCGCCGCGCAGTTTCTCTCGCCACATCCAAACAAAAACGCCACCGGCAATAACGGCGGTCAACGCAACCAGCGCCCAACGCTCGGCATCGCTGTCAGCGGTGAGGAAACTCATCGATACGCCGCGATTTTCGGCATAGCGCAGGTCGAAGAACGAGATGATGTGAATGACACCGCGGCTTTGCAGCTGCAACGGGCCAAGCATCGCATATTTGACGATCTGGTCGGCTATGAAGACAAGGCTTGCGAGCATGATGCCCTGCAGGCGGAATTTAGGGTTCGGGTTCATGCGTTTCCGTTCACAACATTATCGCACCTGTCGCACAGCGCGCCGTCCTCGGCAACCTCGGGAAGATGCCGCCAGCAGCGGCCGCATTTGTGGTTGGTGGTTTTGACTGCGCCTGTTTCGGCACCGTGATGCACCGCAGAAACGATGAACACTTCGGCCAAGTCAACATTTCCGAACTCTCCTGTGTGGGTGTATTCCACTTCAAGGCTCGAGCCGACAATTTTTTCGCGACGCATCGGTTCAATCTGTTCGGTAGCAACCATGCGTGAGGCTCTGACACTTGCCCATTTGTCGCCCAGTCCAGCGTCGAGTGCGCGCGGCACCTCCGGCCAGTCGGAAAAATGCACGCTGTCCGCATCCGCACCAAAGCGCGTCTGCCACACCTCTTCGCTGGTAAATACCAGCACCGGCGCGGCGTAGCGCACCAGCGCTTGGAACAGGGTGTCCAAAACCGTCCGGTATGCCATCCGCTTTGCATCGGTAGGCGCATCGCAATAGAGGCAATCCTTGCGGATATCGAAGAAGAACGCCGACAGGTCTTCGTTCGCAAAATCGGTCAGCAGGCGGACGTAGCTATTGAAGTCGAAATCGTTCACCGCAACCTTCAACTTCGCGTCCATGTCGGCGAGCAGATGGAGCATGTAGCGCTCCAGCTCGGGCATGTCGGCGACCGCGACGCGCTCGCGCTCCTCGAAACCGTCGAGCGCGCCGAGCAGATAGCGGAAGGTATTGCGCAGCTTGCGATACTGATCCGACACGCCCGACAGGATTTCCTTGCCGATGCGGTGGTC
>JANMQN010000133.1:0-2508 GCA_031370535.1 Sphingomonadales bacterium
GGCTCCGCCAAGGCTGTTGGGGCCAGCCCAAAAGCCAAAGCAGCCACCGCGGCTGCGCATATCTTGTTGTCAGTCCAACGCATAATATCCTCCTGGATGAGCGTTCTTCATTCGGTATAACAGATTAGCGAGAGCAGAGTCGTCAGGATTGGACAAAACCGTCGCTTCCAGCTTTTCTAAAGCACAATCCTTGCCATTGGCCGCTGCGTGAAGCAAAACGGCCAGATTTTGCCGATCGGTTGCAGATATGTCCGGCCGCGGTTCGAAAATGTCGACTGGCAGGGCTCGTCCGCGCAGCTGGACCGATCCCAAGGGTCGCCACCAATCAAGGCCCGACCGTTCGACGGCTTCTCGGCTCGCCAATACGCCTGTCTTGGTTTGTTTGTTCGCACTTTCCAGACGGCTGGCGGTATTCATGCTGTCGCCAAGCGCAGTATATTGGATACGTCCTTCGCCGCCGAAATTACCGATGACCGCCTCGCCGAAATGAAGGCCCACCCGAGTCATGCCGATAGGCGGAACCCCCGCCGGCGCTGCTTTGCGGAATGCTTCGCCGGCCTGCCACAGCTCGTAGGCTGCTTTTGCAGCGCGTTGGCCGTCGTCGGGCCGGGAAATTGGCGCGCCCCAGAAGGAGACGGTGGCGTCGCCAACGAATTTGTCGATCGTGCCACCATATTTAAGGATGACCGAACATAACGCGTCGAGATACGCGTTCAGCAAGTTTGCGACCATTTCGGGCTCGATCTGATGCGACAGGCTGGTAAAACCCTCCAGATCGGAAAACACGACAAATATCTCTCGCTTTTCTCCATGAAGGGCCAGCCGGTCGGGCTGATCCAGAATCTCCTTCGCTATGTCTCTTGGCAAATATTTCCCAAGCGCGCCTTGCGCAAAGCGTCGTTGTTGCGAGTCCACTTCTCTTGCAGCCATGCTAACTGCCAACAAGGCCATTGCCCAGCCGATCAGCCAGCCAAATGTCGGCAGATTCTGCGTATCGACGCCGTTCGACTGCGCAATGAAGCCAAGACTGCCAAAAAAGATGACCTGCATGCCGACGGATAATGCGGTTCGCATCCCGCTGTGCTGCAGGCTGGTCAGCCCGCCCGCGACTACCACCAATATTGCAAGTGCCCAGCTCGCCCATCTTGGTGTTGGAGCGAGCCGCGTTCCGTCGAGCAATTGAGCGAGCATGCTGGCGTGCACATCGAGACCAATCATCGGTTTTTCTGTCATCAACCGCAGCGGTGTTTCAAATTCGTCCACATCGATGATATCGCCGCCGATTAGCACATATCTGCCCTTCAATTGCCCGGCGAGGGCCAGTGCAAGCTCCCGATTGGCGAGCAAATCGATGGGCAGCGATGCGAATAGCGGCCTGTCCTCAAATTTGGCAACGCGGTAAACAATCGACCCCTGATAGTCCTGGAACTTCCGATCGCCCGGCACCAGCGAGCGGGACAGGATCGGAGGCAATCCCTGTTGCAATTGCGGCCAGCTGCGGACCACATTATCGATGTCGACTTCCAGCCTTATACTGGTGGGCTGTGTGTTTGATCCGTCGAGAGCCGTCATGAAGCTGTCGAGGAAAGCCTGTTGGCGGGCCTGAATATTGTTGGTGTTGGTCCGAGTGTCGGCGTAAGCAAGAAAGGTAGGCGTTTTCATTGCCCGTAGCGCGGTAAGCAATGCGCCATCCTCATCCTGCGGCTGGTCGATCAGTATATCGATGCCCACCGCCTTCGCACCCATCGCATCGATATTGGTCAGCGCCCGTGCCAGCATAGCCCGGTCGAGCGGTGACCGCTTCTTGGTGTCAATCAACGTGTCGTCAGTATAGACTACTTTGATAATTCTGGTGTCTTGGTCGACTTTAGGCGCAAGATAGGTTGTACGCAGATCGTAAAGCGCCCGTTCCGCGTCGCCAAGCAGGATGATATGCCAGCTATAGCAGGCAACCAGAATTGCCAAAGCCAGGATGGCAAGCGTTGCCAGCAAACGTACAGAACCGAGTTCGGCGACAAGTCGCCCCGCCTTTCTACTTACCGCCTGCGAACGTCGCCCAGCAGCGGAAGCGTGTTCGGCGGTTAAAGGCAACGGTCAACTCCCGCCCAGAAAATTGCGCGCACCGTCGCCGACAATCGCAAAGCCCGCCCAGTAAAATGGGTGCGAGGTATCCGGGTCATCCATTAAATTCAGCTGCGCCTGCCGCATCGCGTCGGCCACCGACATGTCGCGGGTTAGAAACAGCCCGGATATCAAGCGCTGCGTGGCGTTGTAGGCCTCGGGTGCCGGCCAATGGCTGGCAATGACACTGCGTCCACCAGCGCCGATAAAGCTACGCACCAGTCCATCGAGCGCCGTCCCGCCGCCAACATTTAGTCCAGCCTCCTGAGTCGCCGCCGAACTGGCCTGGCTCGCTGTGTCGCACGCAGACAATATCACAACATCGGCGTCGATTTTCAGGTCGAAGATCTCGGCAAAGCTGAGCAGTCCATCCGACGTTCCGCCACC
>JANMQN010000165.1:0-16126 GCA_031370535.1 Sphingomonadales bacterium
TGTCCGGCCCGGACACATCGGTAACATAACGTTCCTAAGACATAGGTAACAACCTCGCGCCGAACGGGTTGCTTATGGTTTGCAACGTTTTTTGTTCCAAGTCTACATATCCTAAATCGTATTTCATAAAGCTGACGAGCCATATGCCGTCGTCCACCTCCTTGATTCCGAGCCTTTGGCCAGCAAGAGCAGTCGAGATGTTGATCTTTTTTCGGTGCATACAGATTCGGCCGCAGTTGGTGACGAGCACGTCGCGGTCATGGAAGGGATACTCTACATCGGGCAGGCCCTGATAGGTCCTGGCTGCCGGTTTATACAGTTCAGCGGGCATTTTCATGGCCAATGCCTCATGCGGCCTTTCGGTATTGAACTCGTCGACGAAGCTATCGAAGCGGGCCTGCTGCTGAAGGAAGTTGGCACCGGCAGGCTTGGTAGTCTCTTTCTTCAAGGTGAGATGCATGCGCTCGTGGCGTCCATTCTGCTGGGGGTTACCAGGCTTGATGCGCTCGATCTCGATGCCGAGCCTGAGCCACCAGACGGAGAGCTTCGACAGGTTATACAGGCCATTGGGGCTGGCAAAGGGGACGCCATTGTCCGAGCGGATAGAGATCGGCAGGCCACGTTCTTTGAAGAGCTGCTCGAAGGCAGTAGTTGCTGGGATTTCACGGACAGATTCAAGTGCTTCGCACAGCAGCAGGAACCGCGAGGCATGATCCGTGACGGTCAGCGGATAGCAGTACTGGCCATTCCCCAGCTTGAACTCGCCCTTGAAGTCGACACACCACAGGTCATTGGGGTCAGCGCCGGGCGAGAGCAACGTTCCGGTGGCCTTACCGCGCCGCTTTCGCGTGCGGCAGACAAGACCGTGTCGGTCGAGAACGGCGTGGATGGTGCTTTTTGCCGGGATCCGGATATCGCCTGGCAAGCGCCTGACGAGGAGCTCGCGGATCTTGCGGGCACCCCAATGGGGCTTCTCGCTCTTGAGGTTGACTATAAGTGTCTCGATCTGGCCCGGAAGCTGGTTGGCATATCGCACAGGGCGCCTCGACCGGTCGGTCAGGGCCTCCATTCCGTGCTCCTTGTAGCGATCAAAGACCTTATAGCCGGTCTTGCGTGACACCCCGAACTCGCGGCAGACGTCAGTCATAGACTCGCCTTCCAGAAGCCGGGCGACGAAGCGCAGGCGCTCCTCCATTACCGAATACTCCTTCCACGGCATAAACACCTCCTGCATGCAGCTGCATGCAGGAGGTGTAACCCATGTCTCCGGTACGAAATGTCACCTATGTCTCGGGCCGCTCACAGGTATTCGATGATATGACAGCGCTTATGCGCCGCGTATCATCGTGCTTTTTGCCAAACGGTAGGCGAGGCCGGGCAATCCATCATAATTTGCCCGATGATAGGCTGAATCCGGCGCTAGTTGAGCAGCCAGGCGGCGATGTGCCTCGCCCAGTGCGTGATAGGGAACGCTTGGCAGCAAATGGTGAAGCGCGTGGTAGCGAAGGCCCACAGGTGCCCAGATTGATGCGAGCAAGCCGGGCGGCGGGACATTTACACTGTCGAGAAACTGTGCGGTGACGCTCAGCGGCTCGCCGTCATTTTCCCATAGATGCGCGACTAATGTACGTACTTGGTTCAGTACGGCAACGCAGGCGACAATAAAGAGGAATATCAGAAAGGCGTTCAACGGGATGAAGCCAGTGAAAACGCCCGCGAGAAGCACAATCGACCAGATGCTGGCGGCTGTTTCCTGCCAAATCCAATTACGCCTCGCCTCGCCTTCGGCAGCGCGACGACGGAAGGCTGGGTTGATGACCAGACCCGAATAGCGCTCAACCACGATCTTGCGGAGTGGCGGAACCACGAGCGACAAGGGTGCCAGCACCGCGTTGCGGAAGAGCAATGCGATTGGCGCCAGCAAAGACACCAGAATGAAAACTGGAAGTGTCCACGGCTTCATCAAGGCGAGTGGCAGATATTCTGGGTCCTGATCTGTGCCGTAACGCGTGCGCGCATGGTGCAGGTTATGAATGCCCTCATACATGTAAGACGGCACAAGCAAAGGCACTCCGATGACCGCGTTAAAGCCGAAGCGAAAACCGGGGAGTGCCGAATGTTTGACATGAGTTACCTCATGGATGAAGCCACCGGCGCGATATAGCCCCAACACGGATACAACGCCTGCGATAACTTTCAGCCACACCGGCCCTACCAAAATAGCTATGGAGAGCCCGGCATAGCCCACGAGCGCCGAGACCAGAAAGTCCGACCAGAATATGCGCGGGTTGGGCGCGCCAAGGTCGCGGGTAAGTTCCGCAACGGCGCGCAGCATCGCCTTGTCATCGGGCACGCGCTTTAGGCGTGCGGCGCGTTCCGCAACGTCGTCATTACCCGGAATATTCTGGGCCGCATCAAGCGGGGAGAATGCCATTTCGCTCATTTCAACTGCTTTGTTAAATAATTCATCGTGCATCAGATAAGCATTAGTCGTGGCGACATCATGGCAGAAAAGGCGAATTGTGGCCAACTTCGCTCACTTACCGTAATTAATGCAATCGATTGTAGTTTTGCGGGGTTAGTCGCTTTTGTGACAGCATCGACGAAAGGGGCTGTAATCCATATTTGCTGCCCGATCCCGCGGATGGACAGGCCTACATATTGTTCACAGGATCCCGGCCCAATTCAATGCATAACGACAATGGCGTCGTCGGCCTTGCGCGGGCCTTATGGGCGATGGAGATACAGCGTTCCAACTCCTTCCCCCTTGTCAGCGCGGACGGCGTTTGCGATGAAATGGAGCGGCCTCACATCGTTATCCGTGACGGATTGTATTATCTCTTCTGGCCTTCACAAAACTCGGTTTTCGCCGCCGATGGCCCAAAGGGTCCAACCGGTCTTTATAGAATGGTCGGGCCATCGCTGCAGGGTCCGAACGAGCCGTTGAACGGAAACGGCCCTGTGATTGCAAACCCTGCCACTGAACCCCGGCAAGCCTATTGCTGGCAAGTGCTCGACACGCTCGAAGTATTTAGCTTTGTCGATCATCAGGGTCTCAAAGGCCGAGATATTTGCGAAGAACCCGACTTGCAGAGCAGCCAGTTTGTCGGCACAATCGGCCCTGTGCTGAAAATCGCAGTTGAGGGTAACGCCGCGCGTTTGCTAGGTCTCACATGAGTGAACAGCTTTATGGCTGTATAGAAGCTGGCGGCACTAAATTTGTCGTGGGCATTGTTGCTGCACGCGATGACATTCGCGAAACAGCGCGGTTCGATACAACAACGCCCGACGAAACAATCGGCGGCGTAATTGCATGGCTCAAGAGGGCGCAGGCTCGGCATGGCGCGCTGTCGGCAATCGGCATTGCAAGTTTCGGCCCGCTCGAACTCGACCGGGGTGCTCCGAATTGGGGCCATATTACCGTTACCACAAAGCCCGGTTGGAGCGACGTAGACTTTGGTGCGCGGGTCGGGCGAGAGCTGGGGCTTGCTGTCGGTTTTGACACGGACGTAAACGGCGCAGCGCTTGCAGAAGCACGCTGGGGGGCAGGGCGAGGCCAGCCGGCCTGCGTGTATATCACCATTGGCACTGGAATCGGCGGTGGCGCTATTGTGGATGGGAAGCCTTTGAAAGGGCTGTCACACCCGGAAATGGGGCATATCCGTCCGCAACGCCATCCGGACGATCTAGGATTTGGGGGTATCTGTCCTTTTCATGGCGATTGCCTGGAAGGTCTGGCAAGCGGCCCAGCGATAAAGGCGCGTTGGGGGGCTTCGCTGTCCGACCTGCCCTCCGATCACCCCGCGCACGATATCATTGCCTGGTATCTGGCGCAGCTGGTCGTTACTTTGCAATCCATCATGGAACCAGGCCGCGTGATTCTGGGCGGTGGCGTAACCGGCACAAAAGGATTGATCGACCGCGTGCGGGAAAAGGCGGCGGAGCTGGGGAAGGGCTATTTCCGGGGGACGGCATCGGAGATTATAGTGCCGCCTGACTTGGGCGACAAGGCTGGTCTACTGGGTGCCTTCGCACTTGCTCAGGACATCATGGCCTAGCTAGATTGCCGGATGACAAGTTCGGGTTCCAGCACCACCGATGCAGTCTTTTCGCCTGAGATCCTGCGGAACAGCAGGTCGACGAGATGAGCTGCACCTGTTGCCAAATCTTGCTTCACCGTCGTCAAGGTCGGCACAGTCTGATTGGCGAAGGGCAGGTCATCATAACCGACCACATGCACTTCGCCCGGGACGGCAACATTATGCTCCGCCAAAGCGCGCAGTGCACTCATCGCGACCACATCGGACGCTGCGATAATTCCATTGGGACTCGACCCGGTCTCATCAAGCCATTTGCTGATCGCGGGATGTGCAGTTTCTGCGGTTAAATGTGCGGGCAGGATCGCAAGTTTATCGGCCAGGCCCGCAGCTGCAAGCGCCATCCGGCATCCTTCCAGTCGCTCGGCGATTTCCGGCGCGATGGGATCGCCGAAAAATGCAAAGTTGCGGCAACCGCGCTCGATTAGATGGCGCGTCGCCAGTTCGCCACCCTTGCGATTATCGGAACCGACCGAGCAATGCACTTGGCCTGCAAGGTTCGCACCCCATGCGACCAGTGGCAAATAGCGCGCTGCGACCGTGTCGATAACCGCCAGCTGATCCGACTGTCCGATCAGGATAACACCGTCGACGCGGCCTGAATCCGCCACTCGGTTGAGCCAGTGCGGGTCCGTCGGGATTACCCTTGAAAGCAGAAGGTCATGGCCGCGCTCGGTCAGCGCGTCAGCCAAATGTCCCAGCATTGTCATAAAAAACGGATCTGAAATATGCTGGCCAGTTTCATGACCCAATGGAATGAGCACGCCGATTGCGCCAGCCCGCTTGATCCGCAAATTACGTGCCATGACATTCGGACGGAAATCATGCTCGCGCGCAATTTCCTGAATCCGTTCACGCGTTTTCTTTGCGATTAAATGGGAATCTGCCAATGCGCGCGACACTGTGCCAGGCGAAACGCCCGCCAGTCGCGCGAGATCGGTGATGTTCCGAACCCGCCCCTGATTGTCCATCTATGCTCCTTCGCTTCCATATGTGCGGACGATTTATCCGCATAGCAAGAGGGAAAGAAAAATGCGCCTACACGCAATGCAATCGATTGTTGCATAATTTCCCCCACGCGATAGCATCAAATGTGGGAGAAAGCGGATTGTTCCGCTGGGGGCAGGAAATATGAGTGAATTCGCAGCCAAGCCGCATCTGTAGCTGCCAAGAATATTGCAACTGGCGGGCGGCAGTTCGCGCAACGCGTTGATGCTGACTGGTGCGATGTTGGTCAGTGCGGCCATAGCAGTGATGCGGGTCCGTGACGAGAGGCAAAGGACCGCGTGAGGTCCCTCGACAATGTGGCACAGCACCAATCCCTTTGACGCAGGCGAGCGTCTCACTATTGTCTTTGATATCAAACGGCCATGACGGACTTGCCATTGCCGATTTGCCTATTAACAGGTCAGCCATGCTAGGCGTCTGTTATTATCCCGAACATTGGCCCGAACACATGTGGCCGCGTGATGCGCAGCGGATGCGCGACCTCGGTTTAACCTATGTCCGCATCGGTGAATTTGCCTGGGGGCGGATCG
The DNA here is from genome assembly GCA_031370535.1 of Sphingomonadales bacterium. Taxonomy (GTDB): domain Bacteria; phylum Pseudomonadota; class Alphaproteobacteria; order Sphingomonadales; family Sphingomonadaceae; genus Sphingorhabdus_B. The sequence goes on from JANMQN010000165.1 coordinate 5,636, forward strand.
AGAAGAGCGAAGGGCGGTTTACGTGGGGGTGGATGGATCGTGCCATCGAAACATTGGGCGCCGCTGGCCTGAAGGTCGTGCTCGGTACCCCGACCGCGACACCGCCCAAATGGCTGTGCGTGAAATATCCGGAGATTCTGCCGGTCGACATCAACACCGGCATAACACGCGGTTTCGGCTCAAGGCGGCACTATGATTTTTCGAGCGAAACTTATCTGGTGCAGGCCGAACGGATTACGGCGGCAATGGCGGAGCGTTACGGCAGCAACCCGAATGTCGCGGGCTGGCAGACCGATAACGAGCTTTGCTGTCACGACACAACGCTGAGCGCATCGCCTAACGCGCGCGACAAGTTCCGCGCGTGGTGTAAGCAACGCTACACACATATCGATGCGCTTAATGCGGCGTGGGGTAATGTTTTCTGGTCGATGGAATATGACTCGTTCGACCAAATCGAGCTGCCTTTCTTCACCGTCTGCGAGACCAATCCCGCGCACCGGCTCGCTTATCGCCGTTTTGCCTCTGATCAGGTGGTGCGCTTCCATGACGTCATGATATCCGCTATCCGCCGCCATGCTGGACCAAAGCAGTGGGTAACCCACAATATCATCCCGCCCGCTACGACGGGCGTCGATAATGCCGCGCTCACCCGTCAGCTCGACTTTGTTTCTTACGACAACTACCCCTTGGGCTTCTCCGACCAGTTGATGGCGAAGGTTCGTGCGGAGGAATGGCAGCCTTTCATGCGCACCGGCCATCCCGACCTCGCCGCGCTCAATTTCGATTCTGTGCGCGGGCTTTCCAAAGCTGCGTGGTGGGTGATGGAACAGCAACCGGGACCGGTAAATTGGGCCCCGCACAATCCGCGTCCGGCACCCGGAATGATCCGGCACTGGACGTTGCAGGCCTTTGCCCACGGCGCTGCCTGCGTTGCCTATTTCCGCTGGCGTCAGGTACCGTTCGCGCAGGAACAGATGCACGCCGGGCTGCTCCGGCCCGATGATGTGCCTGCCCCCGCATGGGCAGAGGTTGAGCAGGCAGCGGCAGAAATGGCTTTGCTTGGCGATTTGTCGTCCGTCCCGGAAACAGCGCCGGTAGCCATCATAACCGATCCTGCCTCGGCTTGGGTGGACGATATCGAACGGCAAGGCGCTGGCTATAGCTATTCCGCCGTGGTCTTCCAATATTACCGCGCGCTACGTTCACTCGGCGTCGATGTCGATTTTGTTGCGGCGGGTGAAGCCAAACTCGATGGCTACCGATTGATTGTGGTCCCGTCGCTGGCGATGCCAGATGAAGCTACGCTCAATGCGCTAGACGCCAGCAACGGCCTGATCCTGTTTGGCCCTCGTTCGGGCGCGAAAACACAGGAGTTCTCCATCAGCAACGGCTTGCCTCCCGGACCGTTACGCAAGTTTGTCCCGATCAAAGTGATTGCTGTCGAAACGTTGCGCGCTGACTGCAATGGCGTGATCGACTATAAGGGCGAAGCTCACGAAAGCGGCAGATGGCGTGAAACCATCGAGGCTGGAATTACCGATATTATCGCAACCTACGAAGACGGTGCGCCTGCGGCAGTCCGCTCGGGACGCAGCGTTTACTTGGCGACGTTGACCAATGATGCTTTTCTTAAAAGCCTGCTCGTCGATCTGTGCGCTGAGGCCAATATTGCAATCACGCCGCTGCCGCCAACGCTCCGCCTGCGCCGCCGGGGTGAGATGACCTTTGCTTTTAACGTTGCAGGAGAGGTAGCCCATGCACCTGCCCCTCAGGGCGCGAGCTACATCATTGGCGGCAATGAAATCGAACCTTATGGCGTTGCCGTCTGGCGCTGATTAGCGTTCCTTGGTAGCGCTGAATTTTAGGTCCGGGTGCTTTTCTTGCTGGTAACCGACGTCCCACGATGACCGGGCCATGAAGACCGGATGGCCATCGCGGTCCTTGGCCATATTGCCGCCGTTAAATGAAGCAAATTGCGTGAGATCGGCCTCATTACCGATGAGCCAGCGGGCGGTGTCATAGGGCGCAGCTTCCAGAAAAGCGTCGACCTTGTACTCCGCCTCGAGGCGCGAGATCAATACGTCGAGCTGGAGCTGCCCGACCACACCGATAATCCAGTTCGAACCGATTTCGGGATAGAAGACCTGAATGACGCCCTCTTCGCTGAGATCATCGAGCGCCTTCCGGAGCTGCTTTGTCTTGGTCGGATCGCGCAGCACCACGCGGCGCAAAATTTCGGGTGCAAAATTGGGCAGGCCAGTGAAGCGAACCTCGTTGCGTTCGGACAGCGTATCGCCCACCCGCAGCGTGCCGTGATTGGGAATCCCGATGATATCGCCCGGCTCGGCGCTGTCGGCGATCTCGCGATCCTGAGCGAAAAACAGGATCGGTGAGTGAATTGCTACGGGCTTGCCCAACCCCGAGGGCGTCAGTTTCATACCGCGTTTGAAAGTGCCCGAACATAGCCGCATGAACGCAATGCGGTCCCGGTGCTGCGGATCCATGTTGGCTTGAACCTTAAATATGAATCCGGTGACCTCTTTGCCGGACGGGTCGATTACGCCTTTCGAACTTGGCTGCGGACGTGGCGGCGGAGCAAAAGCTGCAATCGCGGTAATCAATTCGATTACGCCGAATTCCTTAAGCGCCGACCCGAAATAAACCGGCGTCAGATCTCCATTCTGGAACGCAGTCAGATCAAAATCGGCATATCCAGCCTGAGCAAGTTCCGCTTCTTCACGCAACCGCGCGACGCCAGCAGGCGTCAGCACCGCGTCTAGGCTATCGGCATTCAGACCTGCATGGTCGCTTACTTTGCCTTCAAAGGCTTTGCTGTCACCAGAAGGCTGGCTCAGCCGACCGCTGGCAAAATCATATAATCCCTCGAATTCTCCGCCCATGCCGACGGGCCAGTTCATCGGACAGACGTCGAGCGCAAGCGCATCGGCTACCTCGTCCAGCGTCTCGAACGCGGCCCGGCCTTCACGATCGACCTTGTTGACGAACGTAATGATCGGGACCGAGCGCAAACGACAGACTTCGAATAATTTGCGTGTTTGCGGTTCGATGCCTTTGGCGGCATCGATCACCATGATAGCGGAATCGACGGCGGTGAGCGTGCGGTACGTGTCTTCGGAAAAATCCTCATGCCCCGGTGTATCGAGCAGGTTGAAGACTATACCGTCTTTTTGAAACGTCATCACTGAAGATGTCACCGAAATCCCGCGCTGCTGCTCGATCTTCATCCAGTCAGACCGAGCCCGGCGCGCCTGCCCGCGCGCTTTTACTTCACCGGCCAGATGGATTGCGCCGCCCTGCAGCAACAGCTTTTCAGTGAGTGTCGTCTTACCCGCGTCGGGGTGAGAAATAATGGCAAAGGTGCGGCGGTTCAAAGTCATCGCCGCCGCTTACGGACGAAGCGTCAGCGCTTCAACCCGTTTGTCAGAAAGTCGGCGGCGATGTTGGCAACATCATGGACATCGCGGTCGTCACTCATCACGCCATAACGCAGGCCCAAAAACACGTTCATACCGACGATCGCCCATGCATGAACCTCATCTACGTCGGCGCGCAATTGGCCCTTGTCGGCTGCGACTCTCAGGCTAGCGACATATCCAGCAACCGTGTTTTCATAATGCGCGCGATAGCTCGGCGGATCGACAAACTCTGCCTCGTCGATAATGCGATAGAGTTCTTTGTGATCCCGCACGAAATTGAGAAATTCCGCCAACCCTTTGCGCTCGCCAGTAAGCCTGTCCGGTTCTGCCGCCATGATCGGCCCGACGGTATCGCGAACTTGCGCCGACATGTCGCGGACGAGCGCCTGAAACAGCGAATCCTTTGAATCAAAGTAGGTATAGAAACTGCCCAAGGCGACACCGGCGCGTTGCGTGATGCTGACGACAGAGCTTTCATGGAATCCCTTTTCGCCAAATTCGGCGGCCGCTGCATCGAGTAGCAAACGCAAGGTTTTCCGGCCCCTTTCGGTGCGTGGGGTTTTAGCCAGCGGTGTCATTGTTGCTGATATGCCACGTGTCGCAGACATTCGCTACTGTTCCTAAAGACCATAAGTTGAAACATGGTTCAACTTTCACTATAGGCGGTTTCTATAACGGGTAAAGACCCCCTTTTTGAGCAGGAGAGTGAAAAATGAAATCCCCTAAAATCTCGATCATCCGTGCTGCGTTGCTGGCAAGTATTGCTGCATCTGGCCTTGCTTTCACGGCACCGGTAATGGCGCAGGACGACGCGGCGGCTACCGATGAGGGTGAGGGTGGCGAAATCATTGTCACCGCACGTCGCCGCGAAGAAAACCTCTTGGATGTGCCGATCGCGGTCAGTGCCTTCTCCGGCGAAGCGCTCGAAATGCGCGGTGCGCTCGACCTTACCGATATTGGCAATATCACGCCCAACACAACGCTCGAAACATCGCGCGGCACCAACTCGACATTGTCCGCTTTTATCCGCGGCATCGGTCAGCAGGATCCGGTATCCGGTTTTGAACCCGGCGTCGGCATTTATCTCGACGATGTTTACCTGAACCGCCCGCAAGCCGCAGTCCTCGACATATACGATGTCGAACGGATCGAAGTTCTTCGTGGCCCGCAGGGTACATTATATGGCCGCAACACTATCGGCGGCGCAGTGAAATATGTTACCAAGCAGCTCCCTCAGGAAATGTCGGTAAAAATACGCGGCACTTACGGCACATATAATCAGGCTGAAGGCGTAATTACTGCGTCCGCTCCGATCGGCAACATCGTTCGCGTCGGTGGTAGCGTCGCGCGTCTGTCGCGCGGTGGCTTCGGCGACAATCTGACCACCGGACTGGAAAACTACAACAAGGACGTTTGGGCAGCGCGGGGTACAATCGAGCTCGGCGGCTATGGCGAACCGGTTTCTATCCGGATCAGCGGCGATTACAGCCGCGATAAAAGTGACCCACGTGGCGGTCACCGCCTGATCCCTGGGCTCCAAACGGGTGCTCCCGTGCTCGATAATGTGTTCGATACGCGTGGCGGTCTCGTTGATCCCAAACAGGATATCGAAGCTTACGGCCTTGCCATGAATATCGCCGTCGATCTTTCGGATATGTTGACGCTGCGATCAATCAGCGCATGGCGCAAAGACAGCACATATACGCCAATCGATTTTGACGCACTGCCAGCAGTCGATGTCGATGTTCCCGGCGGCTATTTCAACGAGCAGATTAGCCAGGAAGTGCAACTTCTTGTCGATGCCGGGCCACTTAACGGAATGATCGGCGCCTATTATCTCGATGCCACCGCCGACACTTTGTTCGATGTCCGCCTGTTCACCACTTTGAACGGCCTGACAGCTTTTACAAACGCAGCGGTCGATACCGAAACCTATGCAGTTTTCGGCGATTTCACGTATGACTTTTCCGAACAGTTCAGCGTTTCACTCGGTGGACGCTATACATGGGACGAGCGGACTGCGAATATTCTTCGTCAGAATTACTTGGGTGGGGGGTCGCCGTTCTTTGGTGGTGCGGGCGTGCCATTTGGGGCCGCGAGCACGAACTTTAACGGCAAGCGCAGTTTTAAGAAATTCACCCCGCGGGCTTCAATTAGTTTCAAACCCACACCGGATCACAACATCTATGCAAGCTATAGCCAGGGCTTCAAGGGTGGCGGTTTCGACCCACGCGGTGTTGGTGCCAACGCGCCCGACCTCAACGGCAACGGCATTCGCGGCGAGAATGACGAGGTTGCTGCGTTCCTGAGCTTCCGCCCCGAAAGTGTCGATAGCTACGAGGTCGGCTACAAAGGTAATCTATTTGACGGCGGCCTCACCTTCGCGCTCGCGGGGTTTTATGCCGATTACACCGATGTCCAGATTCCGGGCTCGGTCGCCTGTATCGTTGGCGGGTTGCCTTCGTTCTGTGGCGTCACGTCGAACGCGGGCAAGGCGACGTTCAAAGGTGTGGAATTAGAGTTCAACGCTCGGCTTGGCGAGAGTTTTGCTAGCGATGGCGACCGGCTGAACCTGCTCGGGGCGGTCGGTTATATTGACGCGCAGTTCAACGAGTATATTACAAATATTGCGAACGTTCCGACCGATGTTGCAGATTTCCGTCAAATCCAGAACACGCCATCATGGACCGCAAGCGCGACTCTTGCTTACATGACGCCGCTTGGAGCCGGACGGTTGAATCTGGGAACGACTGTCTCCTATCGCAGCAGCACCAACCAGTTCGAAATCCCGAATCCCTATATCGATCAGTCCGGCTACGCGCTTATTGATGCAAGCCTTGTCTATACGTCGGCGGACGACAAATGGAGCATTGGTCTCCACGGTAAGAATCTGACCGACAAGGAATACAAGACCTCGGGCTACAGCTTCATTGCTGGTAACGCGAGAACTGGGGCGCCAACGCTTAGCGGCAATGGCCTGCCAATTGCATCGCTTGGTCGGGAAGGAACGCTGACGGCATTTTATGGCAATCCGCGGCAGGTATTTGTCACTGCAGGAATGAAGTTTTAAATAGCAATTTCATGTGAAACAACGGGCCGGGGCAGCAATGTTCCGGCCATTTTTTTAACCGCGAAGTTCGCCGCCCAATTTTGCGACTGCCGCGATGATTTTGTCTGAAATTGCCCTTAAGTCGTCATCGGCATAGCTCTTGTCCACTGGCTGCAGCGTCACCTCGACCGCCAACGATTTCAAACCCTGCGGAACGCCTTGGCCGATAAATTGGTCAAAGAGCTTGACTGCCACGATATTGTCCTTGTCGCAGCCTTTGATGGAGCGAACGAGATCGCCCGAGGGCAAGGAACCGGCTACCAGGAATGCGAAATCACGCGTGACCGCCTGCAAGGCCGGTGGCACAAAAGCCTGGCGCATAAAGCCGGAAGCTTTTTTAAGCGGAATCGCATCGAGGAAGATCTCAGCCGCCATAACGGGTCCGTCAATATCGAACGCCTTTGCCGTTGCGGGATGCAACGTGCCGAACGCAGCCAATATGTTTTTTGGTCCCATACGCAGTGTCGCCGACTGTCCTGGGTGATAATGGGCCCCAGCCTCATCCATCAGCATCAGTCCATCGGTCGCTACACCGGCTGCAGCCAACAGGGCAATCACTTCCGCCTTGACGTCGAACGCATCGAATTTAGTAGCCTTCCCGGAAGCCCATCCGCGTGGTGTCTTTTCACCTGCCAGAACGACACCAGCGGTGAGCCGCTCGCTATCGCACAGATAGCGACGGCCAATCTCGAACAGACGCACCGACGAAGCGCCGCGATCCATGTTGCGTTGTGCTGCGGATAGTAATCCCGGCAGCAGCGATGGGCGCATGACCTTCATGTCCTCCGAAATCGGATTCGCCAGGCTCCAGACGCCTCCGCCCAAAGCATCAGCCTCCTTTTGTGGCAGGAAAGACCAGTTGATTGCTTCGCTCAGCCCGCGCGCCGCTGCGGCACGTCTGACCTTGCGTTCGACCGATTGGAGCGGGGTAGCCGTGGGCTTTGCGACCCCATCTGCACGAGGCAGTGGTGTAGAGACGACATGATCGAGTCCCACGATCCGCACGACTTCTTCGACAAGGTCCGCCGGTCCATCGACGTCACGGCGCCAGCTAGGGATGTTCACCAGCCCATCGACAGAAACATCAAAACCGAGCGATCGCAGAATGGCATATTGCTGTTCGGCTGGTACATCGATTCCGCCAAGCCGCGCACATAAGGTTGTGTCATAGGCAATGGAGCGCGCCGTATTCGGAGGCATCCCAGAACGCACAACTTCACTTGCGGTACCACCGCAATGGTCACGAACAAGCTTTGTCGCGATCGCAAGCCCAGCATCGAGAAATGTGGGGTCGACGCCACGCTCGAATCGCTGACGTGCATCGCTGGTCAGCGCCAGCTTTTGCCCTGTCCTGGCAATGTGCTCCGGATCGAAATAAGCGCATTCAATTAACACATCGGTGGTGGTTTCCGACACACCTGAGTGCTCGCCGCCCATGATACCACCAATGTCGTGGACTTGCCGCTCGTCGGCAATGACCGTCATGCTCTCATCAAGAGTATAAGTCTTGCCGTTCAGTGCAACGATCTGCTCCCCATCGTGCGCTTTACGGGCAATCAGTGCACCGCTGAGCTTTGCACGATCATAAACGTGCAACGGTCGCCCCAGATCGACCGAGATAAAATTGGTAATGTCGACCAGAACCGAAATCGGCTTCTGTCCGATGGCTTTCAGCTTTCGCGCCATCCATTCCGGTGACCTACCATTGGAAACGCCCGATACAGCCTGTGCGTAAAATGCGGGGCAGCCCGCAGCGTCATCGGTGCGGATATCGGGTGCGGCTCCGCTGCCCGACACGGGTTCCAGCGTTGTCATACGATAGACTTCCGCAAGCGGGCGTAATGTGCCCAGACCGGCAGCAGCAAGGTCGTGCGCTATGCCCCGTATACCCATGCAATCCTGTCGGTTTGGAGTAACGCTGACATCGATAACCGGATCGTCGAGCTCTGCCCATTGCGCATATGTCTGGCCGACGGGCGCGTCGGATGGCAGTTCGATGATGCCATCATGATCATCGCCAAGTTCGAGTTCGGCAATCGAACACATCATGCCGTTGGATTCAACGCCTCGGATGGCTGCGACCTTGAGGACCATGCCGTTGGCAGGCACAACCGCACCCGCTGGTCCAAACACCCCGAGCATGCCCGCACGCGCATTCGGCGCGCCACATACGACCTGAAGAGGTTCACCACCTGCATCGACAGTAAGCACTTGCAGCTTATCGGCTTGCGGATGTGGTGATGCGTTCAACACCTTGGCAATTCGGAAGGCCGAAAGCTTGTTTGCCGGGTTCTCTATGCCTTCGACCTCAAGCCCGATGCGATTGAGGCAGTCCGATACCGCCTGAATGTCGGCGTCGGTTTCCAGATGTTCTTTCAACCATGAGAGCGAAAATTTCATGCGCCCACTCCTACGCTAAGCGTGGGTACGTCCAGCGCATTGAACCCGTAATGCTGAAGCCAACGATTATCGCCGTCAAAAAAGGCGCGCAGGTCATCCATGCCATATTTCAGCATCGCGAGCCGGTCGACGCCAGTGCCGAAAGCGAAGCCCTGCCAAATGTCAGCGTCGAGGCCGCAGGCTTCAATAACCTTGCGGTGAACCATTCCGCTGCCCAACACTTCCATCCAGCCTTCACTGCCGCCGATCACCCTTTTGCCCTTGATGACCGAATAGCCGACGTCGACCTCGACTGAAGGCTCAGTGAAAGGAAAGTAACTTGGGCGCAAACGTAGCACGACATCGTCGCGCTCGAAAAAGGCGCGCAGGAATGTCTCTAGCGTCCATTTGAGATGGCCCAGATGAATACCCTTATCGATCACCAGCCCCTCGATCTGATGGAACATTGGCGTGTGTGTCGCGTCGCTGTCGCTGCGGTAAACCCGTCCCGGTGCGATGATGCGGATCGGCGGTTCCTGTGACGTCATTGTACGGATTTGCACCGGTGACGTGTGCGTCCGCAGAACCTTGGGTTCCTCGCCATCGGCTGCTTCCATGTAAAAAGTATCATGCATCGCGCGCGCCGGGTGGGTTTCGGGCATGTTGAGCGCGGTGAAGTTATGCCACTGGTCCTCAATCTCTGGTCCTTCGGCCACTGCGAAGCCCATATCGGCGAAGATTTCTGCTAGTTCGTCCATCACCTGGCTGACCGGATGCACCGTTCCGCGCGGTGATTCTGCTGCGGGCAGTGTCATATCGACGCGCTCGGTCGCAAGGCGTTCGTTGAGCGCGGCGGTTTCGAGCGCGGCTTTCTTTGCGGACAGCGCAGCGGTCACTTTCTCGCGCAGGCCGTTGATAATTGGACCCTGGACCTGCCGCTCGTCGGGTGACATCGCGCCCATGGTTTTCAACAGCGCCGACACGCTTCCCTGCTTACCGAGCGCGGTTATGCGCACCGCTTCCAATGCGTCGAGAGTGTCAGCCGCTTCGATGGCGGTTGTCAGTTCGGTTTCGAGTGTTGCTATGTCTGTCATCTTGGTTCGCCTGCATAAGCAAAAGGGCGCGAACGGCAAGTGCCGCCCACGCCCTTTTGCGCAATATCGAAGTTTGAAACTTAAGCCGCTTTTTCCAAAGCCGCCTTCGACTGCGCAATGATCGTGCTAAACATCGCGGCTTCGTTCATCGCCATGTCGGCCATGATCTTGCGGTCGAGTTCAATGCCAGCAAGCTTAACGCCATGCATGAACACGCCATAGGTCATGCCTTCGGCACGGACAGCGGCGTTGATGCGCTGGATCCACAATGCGCGGAAGTTGCGCTTGTTTACCTTGCGGTCTCGATACGCGTACTGGCCGGCCTTTTCGACCGCCTGCCGCGCGACACGGATGGTATTTTTGCGACGGCCGCGATAGCCCTTCGCCTGTTCCAAAATTCTCTTATGTTTGGCGTGTGTGGTTACACCCCGTTTGACGCGTGCCATATTCTATATCCTTATATCTGAAAAAT
>JANMQN010000166.1:0-5532 GCA_031370535.1 Sphingomonadales bacterium
AATGGCGCAGGGTTTCAGGACAAAGCAAATCGCCTTCCGCCTCTCGCTCAGCGAAAAGACGGTTCAAATGCACCGAATGTTGATGTTCAAAAAATTGTCGACGTCAAACGCTGCCGATGCTGTACGGATCGCGGTCGAAGCCGGGTTGTAGCATATATTTACCGCGTTAGTACCATATAGGCCAAATGCGGTATTGGTCTTGTGGGTGTTTTCGACCATCTTGACGTGGCAGGCGGATGGAGGCTTCCGCAACTAAAAGCGCCTTGATCTACCCTCCCTCGACGTGAGAGGCGTAATTACTTTTCCGGTTTTCCCTCCTCCGGTGTTATCGCGATCAAACTTACCATCTGCCTGCACCGGTTTTGAAAAGCACAACCAGAGATTTTCGAGATATTTTGGGTCGCTATTGTATCGTCGCACATCGTTGTGACGGTACTTTTTTTATATATTCGCCACCAGCCAAAGCCGGATCGCGCTAGCCAGTCCGCAGGGTGTTTCAGACTCCAGCCGTTGAACGTCTATTTGAGCAACAAGCGCATTGACTGGCAACGCACGCGCTTCAGCGGCAAGTTTCAAAGCATTCCAGAATAATGGCTCCAGACTGATCGATGTTTGGTGACCCGCAATAGTCATGCTGCGTTTTACCGGCGGATGATAGATATAGGACATCCGCCGTCTCTAGCATCAATACATATGCTGGCCACCGTTGATCGACAACGTAGATCCGGTAATAAAACCGGCATTGTCGCTTGTCAGAAATTCAACGCCGCGGGCGATTTCGTCCGGTTGCCCCAAACGCCCTACGGGAATCTGCGCGACGATTTTTTCCATCACATTTTCAGGGATCGTCGCCAGCATTTCGGTCCCGATATAACCTGGCGCAATCGCATTGGCGGTAACGCCATGACGCGCACCTTCCGCGGCGAGCGATTTAGTGAAGCCGTGAATACCCGATTTTGCGGCGGCATAATTGACTTGCCCAATCTGCCCCCCTTGCCCGTTAACCGAGCCGATATTGACGATCCGCCCCCATTTGCGCTCACGCATTCCGGCGAATACCGCCTTTGCCATGTTGAAACAGCCGGTCAGATCGACGCGAATAACCTCGTCCCATTGTTCAAAGGTCATTTTCACCATAGTCGCATCTCGCGTGATGCCGGCATTATTAACCATGATATCGATCTGGCCATATTCCGCTTCAATCGCTGCACATGCATCAATACAGCTTTTATGATCGCCGACGTCCCATTTGCTGACGGCTATTCCGGTGCGCTCCGAAAATTGCTTGGCAGCCACATCGTTTCCACCATAATTGGCGATAACCAAACGGCCTTTTTCTTTGAGTTTCAGGCTAATTGCTTCGCCGATACCTCGAGTACCGCCGGTTACCACCGCAACGCGTGTCATAGACTCTCTCCTGCTTTTGTCTTTGATTTCCCGTGAAGATTAATCAGCCAGCCAGCAAGCGCAAGTTGACGCAAACGTTAGCGCATATATATTCATATCCAGCCGGAAAGTTCGCGGCGAATGAGCGTTTCCAGCATGTTCATGCCGACTTCGCTATCGTTCAGGCAAGGCAGATAGGCATAATGCGTGCCCCCGGCCTCTTCAAATTGCTCGTGACCTTGAATGGCCAGTTCTTCGAGCGTTTCGAGGCAATCGACCGAAAACCCGGGCGCAAATATTGCAATTTTCTTTTTGCCTTCGCGCGCGAGGCGCATGATCGTATCATCCGTTGCTGGCTCAAGCCATTTGGCACGGCCAAAGCGTGACTGAAAACTGACCACCAAATCACGGCCCATTGCTTCGGATAGCAACCGCGCGGTTTTCTGGCAGTGGCAGTGATAGGGATCACCCAAATATAATGTGCGTTCCGGCATACCGTGAAAGCTGATGACCAAGGCGTCGGGCGTGAAATCGAGGTTGGCCAACGAGGCTTCAACCGATATTTTGAGCGCGCCGATATAGGCTGGATCGTCATGATAGGCAGGTAACGTGCGGATGGCCGGGTGCCACCGCATCGCGGTCAGTGCCGCATAAGCATCGTCATGCACCGTCCCCGTCGTAGCACCCGAATATTGCGGATAGAGCGGTGCGATCAAAATCCGATTGCATCCAGCCTCCTTCATTGCCGCGAGTTGGTCGGGGACCGACGGATTGCCGTACCGCATGGCGTAACGCACATCTGCCTCGCCTGTCATCCGGATGAGCAGAGCCTCGGTCTGTCCTGCAGTGAAAAAGGCAAGCGGTGATCCTTTGTCGGTCCATACTTTGGCATAAGCCTCAGCCGATTTTTGCGGGCGCGTATTCAGGATGATCGCGCGCAAAATCGGCTGCCAGACGATTGGCGGGATTTCGACGACGCGGCGGTCCGACAGGAACTGTTTGAGATAGCGTTTCACAGCAGGCGTAGTCGGCTCGTCCGGCGTGCCAAGATTGACGAGCAAGACGCCGACTTTCGGATTTGCTACGGGTGGATGATCGGGTGGTAACGTCATCACAATCCTCGCGATAATAAAGGAAGCTCGCGGAGCCGGATACCGGCCGCAGAGAACAAGGCATTGGCAATCGCCGGAGCCACAGGGGGTACACCGAGTTCAGATACGCCGCCCGGCATCTCTTCACTGCGAATGAATTCCACGGTAATTTCCGGCACATCGGACGATTTCGGCAAGTCGAGATCGCGAAGCCGCCGCGCAGTCGGCAGGCCGTTTTCAAAGTCTGTCGATGCGCCTAGAGCCTGTGCCAAACCGAAAATAATCCCACCTTCAATCTGCTGTCGCGCGACATCGGGGTTAATCAGGCGACCACAGTCTGCCATCGCATGGATCCGCTCAACACGCACGCCCGTTTCACCTGTTCGAGCAGTGACGATTATCGCGATGTGACTACCGCGCATGCTGTGACAGGCGATGCCCTTACCACTACCCGCAGCACCGCCATCCCATCCGGCCATAGCCGCAACCCCGGTAAGACATCGCGCCAACCTGGTTTGTCCAATCAGCATCTGCATCCGGTAAGATAAAGGCTCGACCCCTGCCTTGTGCGCCAATTCATCGATAAACCCTTCGACAAAAAAGCAGGTATAGCTATGCGCCATGCTGCGCCATGGTCCGGTCGGCATCGGCATAGCAACGGGAAAATGATCGACCGTGAGGTTCGGGATTGCATAAGGTGGTGTCGCACCATCGATGGCAAGCAAGTCGAATTCTTCACCTGCCACTAACCGCGCATCATTTACACTTTGACCATCCAACCGGTTTGCAAATTCGCGCATTGTCGATGCCGCCGCGACCCGCACCGCAAGCGCTGCAATCCTGCCTTGGCGGTCTATTGCCGCGGACATTCTGCCTAAGGCCGGACTGCGCACATGATCACGGATGAAATCTTCGGGCCGTGACCAGATAAGTTGTACCGGCCGGCCGACTTCCTTTGCGATTACCGCAATCTGTGCGGCTATCTGGTTGTCAAAATTGCGATCGAAGCTGCCACCGGCCATGACCGGATAGATCACGACATTGTCAGCATCGACACCAATCGCCTTGGCAGCCGCCAGACGCGCTCCTTGCGGGGCTTGACTGGCAATCCATAATTGCAGGCGGCCATCTCGATAATCCGCGGTTGCCGAACGGGTTTCGATGGGAGCATGCACCGCAGCTGCAACGCTGTAGTCCGCTTTGAAAACTCTGGTGGCGGCTTCTTTTGCCATTGCGGCGTCAACATTACCGATGCGCACCCACCTGGACCCCGGACCCTTTGCGATGGTGTTCGACAGCCTATCTGCAATCTGCCCACTATCGGCTAGCTTGCCCTTCGTCGTGAATACCGGTGCCATAGTGTCGAGTGCCTTGTTCGCCGCCCACCAGTTGGTAGCGACCGCCGCTACCCACTTATCGGTTTGTACGACATTGACGACACCTTTGATTTGGGAAACAGCCTTGCTGTTCAGCGATTTAAGGCTGGTATCGCCGATAGGGCCACTGCGGATTGACGCATACAGCATGTCGGGCAACCGGATGTCGCCTGCAAAGCTTGCGCTGCCATCGACCTTGGACGACAGGTCCAGACGTGGCGCGTCGCGGCCTGACAAATGGTTGCGCGCTGACGGGTTCAGCGGAACTGGCGAGGGTGGTTCAATCGCTGCCGCATCAACGACCAAATCGGCAAAGGCGATGCGCTTCTTGCCATAAGTTACGAAACCTTTGTCGGTTTGGCACTCTTCCCAACTGATGTCCCAGCGCGCCGCTGCAGCCTGACACATCAGCACACGGGCAATGGCACCCGCTTCACGACAAGGCATTTCGAACTGCCGGATTGACGAAGACCCGCCGGTGACCACAAACATATCACGCGCCGCCAATTCGTTCACGGCGTTTTTAACAGGGCCGCCCTGCGCCGCCTCACCCATGCCCTCCCGCAAAAACGCGGACGACCATTCACGGGCAAGCAATGTGTTGGCGAAAACCGGGCTGGGCGGCACCGGCTGCACAGCCACCGACCGCCAGTCTGCACCCAGTTCGCCAGCAACAATTTGCGCCAGTGCAGTATACACACCCTGCCCCGATTCGCTCTGCGGAATGGCTATGACCACTTTGCCATCTTCCGCTATTTTCAGCCATGAACCGAACAGATGCTCGCCCGGCGCAGCACGCAAATTGGGATGATATCGGCGCGGCCATAGCCCCCATGCTATAAGCAGGCCAACGCCAACACCGCCGCCGACAAGCAACTTTCGGCGGTTGAAGCCGGTGTCCCCCGCCGCATATTCCTTCATGCAGGATTTGCCTTCGGGCTGTCGATCCAGTCCGAAACATGCTTAGCGATGGCAGCATAGGCCGCACTTATCGGGCCTTCGCCAAGCGCTGGCGGTTCGCCCGCATCGCTGGCAAGCCGGATGCTGATGTCAAGCGGGATTCGGCCCAGAAAGGGGATGCCCAGTTCTGCCGCAGCAGCTTCGGCCCCACCCGAACCAAAGGGATCGCTCATCTCGCCGCAATGCGGACAAAGATATCCCGCCATATTTTCGACCAAACCGATGATCGGCACCTTGGCAGTGTCGAAAAAACTTATAGCGCGAGCGGCGTCGATAAGCGCCAAATCCTGCGGAGTAGAGATGATCACGGCACCGAGCGGCTTATGCTTCTGTATCATCGATAGCTGGATATCGCCCGTGCCCGGTGGAAAATCAACGATTATATCCCGCGCATCGCCCCATTGCGCATCGACGAGCTGCGACAACGCATTGCCGGCCATTGGCCCCCGCCAGGCAATTGCCTGACCGGGATTTACCAACTGACCCATCGACAAAAAGGGTATACCGCCTGCGCCTTTAACAGGGATAAGCATTTTGCCGTCAGCTTCAGGCTTTTTTCCTTCCGCTCCCATCAGCCGAGGCTGTGATGGACCGTAGATATCGGCATCGACAAGCCCGACAGCGCGCCCGGCGCGTGCCATTGCGATCGCCAGGTTGGTGGACAGGGTGGATTTACCTACCCCGCCCTTGCCACTTGCTACGGCTATAAGACGCGGTGA
>JANMQN010000168.1:0-2677 GCA_031370535.1 Sphingomonadales bacterium
CGCGCACATGGCGAACGTTTCATGGACGAATGGAAGACGGGCAAGGCGCATCCGGCCTATTCGAATCTGATGAAATATGTCGGCACTGAACTGAACAAGAGGCGCAATGAGCTGGTGATGTCAATTGGCGGTTCTCAGGCGCTTGAATGGGATAGCGAGCGATCAAACGGCGGGTCGAAGGCGCGCAACTGGCTGCGAACCAAAGCGAACTCGATTGAGGGCGGTACCAGCGAGGTGATGCTAAACGTCGTATCCAAACGCATCCTTGAAATGCCGGGGGCTTAACTCATGGCGATGACACTTAACGACGACCAAGCGATGCTGCGCGACAGCGCACGCGACTTCATCAAGACCGAGGCACCGACCGCGCATTTCCGCAAATATCGCGATATGGAATGCAAGGATGGTTTCAGCCACGGCCTGTGGAAGCAGTTTGCAGAGATGGGCTTCACCGGCATCCTGATTTCCGAAGCCGATGGCGGCATGGGAATGGGGCATATCGAAGCGGGCATCGTGCTTGAAGAGATTGGCCGCAACCTGTCGCCTTCGCCTTTTCTGACAACGTCGGTTGCTGCGGTCGAAGCGTTGAAGCTCGCCGACAAGGCGATGCGTGATCGCTGGTTCCCGGGCATATTGGCTGGCGAAACCGTTATCGGTCTAGCAATCGACGAAGGCGTCAAGCACCGGCCCGAAAAGATCGCGTGCAAGGCCGAGCGAAGCGGCAATGGCTTCAAGCTCGTGGGTCACAAGCAGTTCGTGGTGCAAGGCACATCGTCTGATATGCTGATTATCGCAGCGCGCACCGCGGGTGCCACTGGCGAAACCGATGGCCTGACGCTGTTTGCGGTCGAAAAGGATGCAGCCGGAATGTCGATGGAGGCCGCGCGCTTGGTCGACTCTGCGATGGCTGCGCATGTCACGCTGGACGGTGTTCAGGTCGATGCCGACGCGGTGATCGGCGAGGTAGATGGTGGTTGGTCCGTTCTGACCAAGATGCTCGACGCTGGACGTGTGGGCGCAGCGGCGGAAATGGTAGGTGTTGGCACAGGCGCGATGGATATCACCTTCGACTATCTGAAAACTCGCAAGCAGTTCGACCGGGTAATCGGCGAATTCCAGGCGCTCCAGCATCGCGCTGCGCATCTGTACGGCGAGATGGAAGGCGCGCGGTCGATTGTCCTGAAGGCGCAGTCGTTGCTCGACGAGGGACATGCCAAGGCCGAACTGTACGTAGCTGCGGCCAAGGCGAAGGCGGGTCTTGCTTGCAACCTGTCAGTGCGTGAAGGTGTGCAGATGCACGGCGGCATCGGCATGACCGATGAATACGACATCGGCCTTTATATGAAGCGCGACCGGAGCCTGAATGAGTTTTTCGGCGACGCCTATTTCCACGCTGACCGCGTGGCAACGATGAACGGGTATTGAGAGGAAAACCAATGGACCTGAATTCACTATTTAACCTTGATGGCCGCGTGGCCGTTGTCACGGGCGGCTCGCGCGGGATCGGCAAAATGATTGTCGAGGGCTATCTCGCGGCCGGGGCCGCGCGCGTCTACATCAGCGCGCGCAAGGTTGACCAGATTGAGGAAACCGTGGCCGAACTTGGTAATCAAGTCGTTGGCCTGCCGTGCGACCTTTCGACCGTGGACGGTTGTCTGTCGCTCGCTGCGCAAATCGCCGAACGTGAGGAAAAGGTCGATGTCCTTGTCAACAACGCTGGCGCGGCATGGGGTGCTGACTTCGGCCAGTTCCCGGAGGCCGGCTGGGACCGGGTCATGGACCTCAACGTCAAATCGCTTTTTTTCCTGACGCAGGCGATGCACCCGCAATTGAAAGCTGCCGCGAGCTTCGACCGGCCGGGCAAGGTTATCAATATCGCATCGATTGACGGGATGAAGATCAACCCGTGGCAGACCTATAGTTATCAGGCGTCGAAGGCTGCTGTCATCCACTTAACCCGGCGGCTGGCGGCGGAACTGGTAAAAGACAATATCTTGGTCTGCGGGATTGCGCCAGGTGCATTCCAGTCGGAAATGAACAAGGCAGCGCGCGATCATGCGGATGCAGTGGCCAAAAACATCCCGTTTCCGCGAATCGGCACGCCTGAAGATATGGCCGGACTCGCAATTTTCCTTGCAGCGCGGGCGGGTGATTATATTGTGGGGGAGACGATTGCCTGCGATGGCGGCATCGTCAATGCGTCGCTTCCCGGCAATGGAATTGCTCCTTAGGCAAAATCTGGAAACTGCATTCGAATGCAAAGCATGCATTCCGCTACGAAATGGTGCTAGTTGCAAAACATGCAACTAGCACCATATTTTTCGCAATTGCAGCATAAGCACCGCGTGGTTATTTGGGCTTCAACGGCAAGAGATTGCCGAAACGCACTTTAACCGGCGGGCTCTCTCCTCCTCTCTCCCTCGCCCCCGGTTGAATCGAACGGCCCCCATGCACAGCGTGGGGGCCGTATTCGTTTAACCTCGAAACTTGTGCGCCAACTTTTCCACCGCAAACCACCCTGCCTGTGGATAACTTTACATTTTTGTGTTTGCGCGACTCGGTTTTCATGACAACTTTATGTCATCGGGCAGGACCGCCACGATGCAAAGCCGGAACGGAAACGGGAAAGCGGAGCGGAATGGTTCTAATGTCAGGTCACCAAATCGGCAGGCAAACC
>JANMQN010000184.1:0-7131 GCA_031370535.1 Sphingomonadales bacterium
GACCAGGTCGCTGACGATGTGCGCAGTTGTCTTGGTAATCTTGTCTTTGATACTGTCATTCCCCGCAATGTTCGCTTGTCAGAAGCGCCAAGCCATGGATTGCCGGCGTTGGTATACGACCACCGTTGCTCTGGGTCCGAGGCCTATATAAAGTTGGCGCGCGAGTTGATCGGGCGCCTTCCTGCCAGGGAACTCGCAGCGTGACTCCGGAAGAATCGGTTGAAAAAACACCCCTTCGTAAGAAAATGGGCTTGGGGCGCGGGCTTGACGCATTACTTGGCGAAGCCATTCGCGGCGATTCTACACCAACCCCGACAGCGATCACAAATGTCGTCAGTCAGGGCGTGGCCACCATTGCGGTTGCCAATATTCGTCCCAATCCCGATCAGCCTCGCCGCCACTTTTCTGACGAGAAGCTGGATGAGCTTGCGGCTAGTATAAGTCGGCATGGCATTATCCAGCCAATCGTAGTTCGACCGCATGAAGGTGGATACCAGATCGTCGCCGGCGAACGTCGCTGGCGAGCGGCTCAGCGGGCGCAAATCCATGAAATTCCTGCGATAATTCGCGACTTCGATGATGCGGAGACGCTTGAAATTGCTCTGCTGGAAAATATCCAGCGGCAAGATCTCGATCCCATCGAAGAAGCGGAGGCATACAAAAAGCTTACCGAACTATTTGGCCACAGTGCGGCGGCTCTGGCGGAATTGGTCCACAAATCGCGCAGCCATGTGGCGAATATGATGCGCTTGCTCGATCTGCCGCCCGCGATCCGAGACCTGGTGATCGAGGATAAACTGAGTATGGGCCATGGACGCGCCCTTCTTGGCAGCGACGATGCGGTTCGCCTGGCAATGGTGGTCATCAAGCAGGGGCTATCTGTACGTGCGACAGAAGCACTGGTTAAAAAGGGAAGGTTGCCGAAAGCCGAAGGATCAAAGATCAGTTTCGGTAACCCTGCTAACGCCGATATTCGGGCGGTCGAAGCCCATCTGGGCGATCTGCTCGGCTTGAAAGTCAAGATCAATCAGCGCAGCGCGACTGGTGCTGGATCGGTGACGTTTGAATATGGTAGCCTGGACCAACTCGATATGCTTTGCCAGCGACTGACCGGTGAAAAATTCTAACAAATCGGGTGCCGCGTTCACGTGTCGAATGAGGCGCGTTAATGAATATGGCTCGGCCGAAGGGCTGAGTTCAGCCGGTTGGTTATGAATAATCTAGAAGTTAACCTTCGTTAGTAGCCTATCGGCGTCACGTCTTGTTAACCATAACAGACAGCAAAACCTTATGATTCGGTGTGCATAAGCGGATGAGAATGCAGTGGGGCATTCCGAATCTGCTTTTTGTCACAAAGGACCAGTTTATGTTGAACAAGAAAATCGCTCTTTTGGGCGCAGCCGCCATCGCCATGGTTTCGACCGGCGCCAACGCGGCAACCGCTACCGCAACGGCGAAAGTCGATATCCTAGCACCAGTTACCCTGTCGCAGACAGCGGGTCTTGACTTCGGCACTGTTGCTTCTGGTGCTGCCGCTGGAACGGTTGCAATCGGCACGGGCGCAGATACGCGCACTTGCTCGGCCGGCCTTGCTTGCGTCGGCGCATCAAACCGAGGCGCATTTTCGGTAGTGGGCGCTAGCACCTATACCGTAGTTATCACGGTGGCCGCTTCGACCACATTGAGCGGCGCTGGTGCCCCTATGAATCTCGCGCTTACGCCTTCCGCGGCGACTATAGTTGCAAACGGCTTGCCGCAGACTTTCTGGGTCGGCGGAACGTTGACCGTTGGTGCGGTTCAGGCGGCAGGCACCTACACCGGTACTTACAGCGTGTCGGCTGACTATCAGTAAAATTTAGCCCGCCGAAAGGCGTAGCTCTCAAACAACGAGGCCTCCGCAAGCAGCTGCTTTCGGGGGCTTTCTTGTGTCGATTCTATGGCCGTTAGCGGGATGGTAACCATATTCTGGCATGTCAGAGATTGTGGACCAGTGCAGCGGATAATATGACCAGTCCGCTGCGCGCAAATATGGATGGGAAAATTAATGCGCGAACTGCTTGGAAAAGCATGTCGGGGCGTGGCCGCCCGGATTGTTATAGTTGCAACTTTGCTGGCAGCAGCCCAGCTGCCGCTGGTGTCGCCAGCAAATGCCGCTGGAGATTTATTGATCGCGCCAACCAGGGTGGTGCTCGACGGTCGCCGAGGGACCGAGGTAATTCTGAACAATATCGGCAACGAAGAAGCCACATATCGCATTACCCTCGAACTACGCCGTATGAACGACGCAGGAAGGCTGGACGATGTTGATCCCGTTGCAGCGACCGAGAAGGAAAAATCTGCGCTCGCGGTCATTCGTTACGCCCCGCGCCGCGTGACGCTTCCGCCAAACCAGCCGCAATCGATCCGCGTCGGTTTGCAGCCCATCGACAGTTTGCCTGATGGCGAATATCGCGCGCACATGCTGTTTCGTGCCATTCCGAAAGCGCCTGCAGCGGGTAGCGAAGAAGACGCAGGTAATGGATTGAAAATACAGCTTATTCCTATCTACGGCATTAGTATCCCGGTCATCGTTCGAAAAGGCAGTCTGCAGGCAACAGCTGCACTTAGCAACGCGCGCGTCGGCAAGGACAATGAAGGTCCGACGCTAGAGTTTGACATGACGCGCAAAGGCGAGAAGTCGGTTTTCGGCGAAGTCCATGTGACCAGAGCAGGTGAAGCCGAGCCGGTGATGGTCGCCAAGGGAATTGCCATTTATCCCGAAATCGCCAGTCGAATCGTATCGCTGCCGATGTCGCCAGACATTGCCGCGAAAATGCGCGGCGAGATCACCGTGTCATATTATGAAGCCCCTGAGGCTGGTGGCGGCCTCATCGCGCAGGTCCGGACAGTTCTCCCCTGAATAATTGATCGGGGCTTGACCAGAGCCTGATATGCGCACGCTTCGACACAAGGCCGCAAGGGCATTTACGGCATTGGCTGTAGCAACCGGGATCATGGCGATCCCGGTTGCTTCGGCGCATGCCGCAACATGGCAGGCCAATGAAGACGACGCATTGCTGTTTGATGTACGCATGGGACAGTGGCAGGTAGGCGATGGCGTTCGTGGATACCAGACTGACACCGGCGTCTGTGTAGATTTAGCCGACATCATCATTGCATTCGACCTCCCCGTCCGACTCGATAAAAAGTCGCGCCGCGCAACTGGCTGGTTGTTTGAAGAAAGCCGGACGTTCACTCTCGACCGTGAAGCCAATATAGTACAAATCATGAACAAAACACAGTCCATCGGACCGACTGATATCAAGGACGTTCCCGAAGGCTGGTGTGTCGATGCCAAGAGTCTCGCGAACTGGCTGAATATCGAAATTAAGCCAGACTTATCAAATGCACTGTTGGTGATCAGTGCCAACCGAAAACTGCCCTTTGAAATGGCAGAGGAACGCAAAGCGCGCGCGGGCAAAGTTCGCCCGTCAAAGGAATTCGATCTCGCAAGCCTGCCGCAGGCACGCGACCCGTATAAGATGTTCCGTACCCCTTCTGTTGACGTCGTGGCGTCAGTAGATGCGGTGCGCGACAAGAGGTTGGGTGGCCGTTTCAACGCGCGATATGAAATTTATGCTAGCGGTGAGATTGCCGGAGCATCATTTGATGCACGCTTGTCCTCAAATAACCGCGGGCTTCCGGAAAATTTACGTCTGCGGGCTTTTCGTACAGATCCGAATGGCGGGCTGCTCGGACCGTTGAACGCAACCCATTTTGCGCTGGGTGATGTTGCGACTAATTCGACCCCGCTCGGAATCCAAACGACCTCCGGTCGGGGTGCTTTTGTAACCAACCGCCCGCTCAACCGCCCAGCCAGCTTTGACCGCACAGTATTTCGGGGTGAACTGCCCGATGGATGGGATGCCGAACTCTATCGTAACGATCAATTGATCGGATTCGTACAAAGCCGAGGCGATGGCCGGTACGAATTTCTAGACGTCCAGCTGCTCTATGGCCAGAACCGGTTCGAGGTCGTGCTTTATGGTCCCCAAGGCCAAATCCGCCGCGATGTGAAAATGATCCCGGTCGGTCTCGATTCGATCCCCCCACGCGATACCTATTATTGGGCGGCGGTTCAGGATGCGGGCCGCGATCTGATAAATCTCGGCGGAGCCGATCCAAGCGACTTTCTCGGCTTACGCGGAGGATTTGGATTTGAACGCGGTATAGACCCCAAGACGTCAGTCGCAGGTTCGCTGTTTACTTCATTATTGCGAGGCCAGCGGCAATATTATCTGGAAGGCTCCATCCGCCGCGCAGTTGGCCCGACACTCGTTGAACTGGCCACCGCTGCCAATCTGGTCGGCGGCTATGCTGTGCGCGGTCAGATATTGGCGCAGGTCGGTCAGACGCTGATAAGCGGTGAAACGGCATCGTTATTCGGCAATTACCAATCCGAGCGCTATGACCGCGACGTCCGCCGCTTCAACAGCTTTTCGGTCGACCACAGCTTTAAGCTCGGCAGGCAATATCTGCCGATCCGCGCTGAACTTCGCTATATTGACCGTATTGATGGCGGTAGCAGAATTGAGGCAGGGACACGATTATCGTTTAACATCAATAAATTGAGTGCGAGTGCAGAGATTGAATGGGTAAAGGACCGCAGCCCGTCCGGTTTTAGTCCCGATGGCCGCCTGGATGCTTCATTACGTTTGTCGGGCCGGATTGGCGGCCTACGACTGCGCGGTGAAGCAACCTTTGGACTTGTTGGTGATCCAGGGTTTCGGGAATCCAAAATTACCGGTGAATGGCGCGCCGGTGAAAAATCGGACTGGAAGATCGAAGTTGGATATTCCAGTGGAGACTCGCGCGGCCGTTTAGCACTGGGGCATACCCGCAGGTTCAAGCATTTTGCGCTAACGGGGCAGATTGAGGCGGCAAGCGATGGCTCTGTCGCTGGCGGATTGAGCGTTGCATTCAGTCTCGGCCCTAACCCGCACAACAATAGTATTCGCGTTGCTTCTGAGAAACTTGCTTCTTCGGGGCAGGCGTTTGCAATCGTGTTTCAGGATGAAAATGCCGACGGCATCCGCCAGCCAAATGAGCCTGCCCAAAAAGAAGTCGAACTAACCGCCGGACTGGCAGCACGGGGCCCGCCTACCGACGCAAGCGGGCGCACGATAATCGATGGCCTGCAACCCTATGAGCCGGTTTTGATCGGCATTGATGCCTCAAGTCTTCCCGATCCTTTTGTGCAACCAGCGACAAGCGGCGTGGTGGTGACCCCGCGTCCGGGCGTTCCGGTCGTTATTGAACTGCCTTTGGTCTCTGCAGGCGAAATTTCAGGGAATTTACAACGCGAGGGTGGCAAAATATTGAGCGGTGTCGATATAGAGCTGCTCGACAAGGCTGGACGCGTAGTCAAGACGACGCGGTCGGAATATGACGGATTTTTCCTGTTCGAATTTGTACCTTATGGTAGCTACAAATTACGCGTGGCTGCGCTTTCGGCCAATGTCATCGGCGTCGAAACGGTTTTGCCCACGCTTGCGGAATTGGGCAAGTCCAGCGGTAGTGTCGATTTGGGCATTGTAACCGCCAAACCAGCTCACCGGATCGCTGGGGTCGCCAACCCCGCGCAAGCCCCATAACCGCGAAACACTGCCATGATACTGTAACTTTAACTCTGTTAGTTTCGAACTTCCTCTGGCAGCATATTCTGCGCGGTATAGGGAGCGAGTGGATGGAGCAGGCGGAGTTGAAACCCGGCGATGTGATCAAGCGACATCAGCTTTCCACGCGTGTGTGGCACTGGACCAATGCCCTGACCCTGCTTGTCATGTTGATGAGCGGCCTGATGATCTTCAACGCGCATTCGCGCCTCTACTGGGGCGAATATGGTGCGAATGATGATCACGCATGGTTGGTTATCGATGATGCGGGCGATAAGGGCTTTGTCGAAGTTGCGGGCATTCGCGTGACGACGACCGGGGTGCTTGGCATCTGGAAAGACTCCGAAGGCGAGGTCAAACGGCGCGCATTTCCATACTGGATTACCATACCCTCGGGCTATGATTTGCAGGCTGCACGGCGTTGGCACTTCACTTTTGCTTGGATATTGGCGGTTGCGCTGACGCTCTATATGCTACGTTCGCTCTGGAACGGCCATGTCCGAAATGACCTACATATCCGCAAATGGGAATGGTCGCCGCGTCATATTTGGCATGACGTTGCCCAACATGCGAAGTTACGGTTTCCAACCGGCGAGGCTGCAAAGGACTATAACATATTACAAAAAATCAGCTATATAGGCGTTGTATTCATTTTGCTGCCTTTGATTATCTTTACCGGCTTGACGATGTCACCGGCGATGAATGCGGCATGGCCGTGGTTACTCGATCTTTTCGGCGGTCGGCAGTCGGCGCGGTCGCTGCACTTCATTGCGGCATTCCTGCTGGTAGCCTTCTTCTTTGTCCATATACTCATGGTGGTGCTGGCAGGTCCGATCAACGAGGTCCGCTCGATGATTACCGGCAAGTATAAACTGCCCGGCAAAGCCGAACGGGACCCAGAACCCGAATTGCCGCAAGGAGAACCGGCATGACCGATTCCAAGTTTGTTTTGCCACGTCGCAAATTCCTGACAGGAGCCGCGCTGGGTGGCAGTGGATTGCTGCTCGCAGGTTGTGATGCGCTGACCGAGAATGCTGGCTTCCGGTCTTTCCTGCGCAGCGGCGAGGCGCTTAACAAGAGCGCACACCGGTTGATCATGGACCGCTCTGCATTGGCACGCGAGTTTTCGGCGGCCGACATTTCACCGGTCTTTAAAGCCAATGGTTCGATTAGCGGTGATACCCCGGAGTATAATATTCATGTCGCGAATAAATTTGGCGACTGGCAGTTGCGTATCGATGGAATGGTTCGCAACCCGTTGTCGCTCAATCTCGCGCAGTTGATAAAAATGCCATCGCGCGAACAGATTACCCGCCACGACTGTGTCGAAGGATGGAGTGCAATCGGTAAATGGCGTGGCACACCGCTTGGGCTGTTGCTCAAGCGGGCGAATCTGTCGACGAAGGCACGTTACATCGTCTTTCATTGCGCCGATCAATGGGGACCAGGGGTGCCTTATTATGAATCGGTCGATTTG
>JANMQN010000189.1:0-16545 GCA_031370535.1 Sphingomonadales bacterium
GCCAATGCGTCGATGTACGATGGTTCGACGGCGTGCTGGGAAGCTATCGGCATGGCGGGCCGCATTACCAAGCGGATGAAAGCAATCCTCTCTTCTGGCCTGCACCCGCATTATGTAAGTGTCGCCCAAACAATGGCGAAATACACCGGCGATACGCTCGATACAGCGCTGCCCGAGTTGTCCGCGAAAACCGATAGCGCACGACTGCTTGCCGCAATTGACGACGAGACAAGCTGCGTTGTTGTGCAATATCCCGACATATTGGGGCGGATCGAGGATTTATCGGCCATCGCCGCAAAGGCGCATGAGCATGGTGCGCTGCTGATTGCGGTCGTCACCGAGCCGGTCGCTTTGGGGGCAATCAAAGCACCTGGTGAAATGGGTGCAGATATTGTTGTGGGTGAGGGGCAATCGATCGGCGTCGGCCTGCAATTCGGCGGTCCTTATGTCGGCCTGTTCGCATGCAAGGAAAAATTCGTACGGCAGATGCCGGGCCGGCTGTGCGGCGAGACCGTGGATGCCGAGGGCAAGCGCGGTTTCGTACTTACGCTATCTACGCGCGAACAGCATATCCGTCGCGAAAAGGCGACGTCTAATATTTGTACAAATTCCGGGCTTTGCGCGCTTGCTTTCAGTGTTCACATGACATTGCTTGGTGAAAAGGGACTGCGCGGATTGGCGGCTCTCAACCATGCGCTCGCGGTAAAGGCGGCGGAACGGCTGACGCAAATCCCTGGGGTTGAGCTGATCAACGATAGCTTTTTCAACGAGTTCACGTTGCGATTGCCCAAGGCGGCTAGACCGGTTGTGCGAGCACTGGCTGACCGAAAAGTCCTTGGAGGCGTATCGCTCGGAAGGTTGTACCCCGGTGTAGATGCCTTGGAAAACGGCCTTGTCGTTGCGGTGACGGAGGTTGCCACGGCGGAGGATGTCGAAACATTCGCCATTATGTTGCAGGAGGTTTTGGCATGAACGCGATAAATCAAAGCGGCTGGAAGCCCGAAATGGGCGGAGTGGGAGAAGCGAAGCCTGCGACATATACCGGCAATAAAGCGCTGATGCTGGAAGAAGCGCTGATATTCGAGATTGGCAACGGCGGCACCACCGGTGTTGATTTAGCTGAGGCACCGAAAGTTAACTCGCGGCTAGGCAATCTGGAGCGTCACCGCGATATTGGCCTTCCCGGTCTGTCTGAACCCGAAGCGGTGCGCCATTACACCCGCCTCAGTCGTCAAAATTACGCCATCGATTTGGGCTTTTTCCCGTTGGGTAGCTGCACGATGAAGCACAACCCACGACTTAACGAAAAAGTCGCGCGGATGGCGGGCTTTGCCGATGTTCACCCAATGCAGCCGGTTGAAACCGTGCAAGGGGCGCTGGCGGTTATCAATGAGCTCGCGGTATGGCTAATAAAACTCACCGGAATGCACGGCGTGGCTATGACGCCAAAGGCTGGCGCCCATGGTGAATTGTGCGGTATCCTGTGCATCAAGGCTGCACTGGAGGCGAGGGGTGACAAACGTAGCGTCATTCTGGTGCCGGAAAGTGCACATGGCACAAATCCGGCGACCGCAGCATTCGCTGGTTTCTCGGTTGAAAATATCCCGGCAACATTAGAAGGCCGCGTGGATTTGGCGGCGCTTAAGGCGCGGCTAGGCCCCGATGTTGCTGGCGTAATGATAACCAACCCCAACACTTGCGGTCTGTTCGAGCGCGATATGAAAGCGATTTCGGACGCAGTGCATGCCGCGGGCGGTTATGTGTATTGCGATGGTGCCAACTTCAATGCCATTGTCGGGCGCGTCCGTCCGGGTGATCTTGGCATTGATGCAATGCATATCAACCTGCACAAAACCTTCTCCACTCCGCATGGCGGTGGCGGACCTGGTTCTGGACCAGTCGTGCTTTCTGAAGCTTTGTCGCCTTTTGGCCCCCTGCCTTTTACCGAACGTCATGCCGATGGGCATTATTCGCTGGTCGAAGAGGAAAGCGCGGGCGAACGCCATCCTCATAGCTTCGGCCGGATGACTGCTTTCCATGGCCAGATGGGCATGTTTACCCGTGCACTGTCTTACATCATGTCGCACGGAGCAGACGGCTTGCGCCAAGTGGCCGAAGATGCGGTGCTAAACGCAAATTACATTTTGCGTAGCCTAGAAGATGTCCTCGACGCGCCGTTTGCACATAGCGGACCGTGCATGCACGAAGCCTTGTTCAGCGATGACGGCATGGCAGATGGTTTTTCTACACTCGATATCGCCAAGGGCCTGATCGACGAGGGCTATCACCCGATGACTGTATATTTCCCGCTTGTTGTGCATGGTGCGATGCTGGTCGAGCCTACCGAAACTGAGAGCAAAGCTACGCTCGACCAGTTTATCGGTTCATTGCGTTCGGTGGCAGAGAGGGCGAAGGCTGGCGATCCGTCCCTCAAATCTGCCCCACATCATGCGCCGCGTCGCCGCCTTGATGAAACGCAGGCCGCGCGCAAACCATTATTGGTATGGCGGGAACCAGAGCAGGCGGTGGCCGCGGAGTGAGTGGACCATTCCCGTTTGTGTTCGAAGCTGGTGGCGAAGCGAAACGTTTTGCGCCAGCAACGGAGCGCAACCGCGAGGCGATAGCCGACGTTTTGGACAGCGTCTTGCCTGTTGATGGTACGGTGCTCGAAATCGCCAGTGGCACAGGTGAACATATTGTATATTTTGCCCGGAGATTTCCGAAGCGGCAATGGCAACCGAGCGACCCGGATCCCGTGGCCCTTGCATCAATCACTGCATGGACTGAGGAAGCTGGACGCACCAACTTGAAACAACCACTGCGATTTGATGCCGCTTCAGATTGGGAAGCCATAAAAGCCGATGCGATCATTTGCATTAATATGGCCCATATCAGTCCTTGGAACGCTACCTTGGGCCTGCTTCGAAATGCGGCTCTGATATTATCACCCGGTGCGCCGCTCTACCTATATGGTCCCTTTCGTCAGGAAGGCATTCCTACGGCACCAAGCAACGAGGCATTTGATGAGTCGCTGAAAAGTCGCGATCCGCAATGGGGATTGCGCTATGTTGACGCTATCGAAGCAAATGCGCATGCCGCCGGATTGACGTCGGCACATATCATCCAAATGCCGGCCAACAATCTCTCTCTCATTTTCAAGCGTGCAGATCCTCAGGTTTAATCGCACGATTGACATGCGCTGATTATCGCGCACAATTCGTCAGACGGCGCTCGGTTTGAATGAGCAGCTGCAAGGAGGATGTTTGTGGGCTTGGCGGCTACCGATATTTTGACGTTTGATGGCTTTTTGAAGCACTGGGCAGGTCAGAGACCTGACTGCATCGCACTTCAAGAGGAAGGCCGGGTCCATACCTATGCCGATCTCGAGGAACGGACGGCGACTATAGCTGCAATGCTGTTGGCTGCCGGCCTTCAAAAAGGGGATCGCATTGCCTGGATCGGTAAAAACAGCGAACTTTATTTCAGTCTTTTCTACGGCGCTGCACGCGTAGGTGTTGTCATGGTTCCCATCGGCTGGCGGCTCGCACCGGCAGAGTGGGCCTATATTGCCAATGATACCCGGGCACGCATACTTTTCACAGGCAAAGGTTTTGAAGGGGTGGGCGAGGCTCTGTGTGGTCACGCGCAACATCTGGAGCGCGTTATCACCGAAGATGAAGCAAGGACGCTGATAGACGCAGCCGAGCGCTCTGATTTCGAAGTGGCCGGGCCAGATGACGCAGTGTTGCAACTGTATACGTCCGGAACAACCGGTAATCCGAAAGGCGCAGTTCTCTCCAATCGCAATCTTTTCGCACTTCGCAAGCATTCGGAAAATTCCGATCATGCCTACACCAAATGGGATGATGATGAGGTTGTCCTGATCGCAATGCCGTGCGCCCATATTGGCGGCACAGGATTGGGCATCATGGCGCTCGCGTCGGGATTGCCTGGCCTTGTACAGGCCGAATTCACGCCGGACGGGGTTTTCGATGCAATTGAAATAGGCGGGGCGACGCGCTTGTTTATCGTACCTGCTGCGTTGCAGATGATGGTTAACCATCCGCGTTGCCGGTCGGTGGATTATAGCCGCCTCAAATATATCCTTTACGGAGCCGCTCCCATTCCGCTTGAGTTACTTCGTCAATGTATCAACGTTTTTGGCGCCCAGTTTATCCAGGTTTACGGGATGACCGAAACGACCGGAACAATTTGCATGCTTCCTCCTGAAGATCATGACCCCAATGGCAACAAAAGGATGCGTTCGGCGGGCAAACCGCTTCCTGGAGTCGAGTTGCGGATAGTCGATGGCGCTGGAAACGATCTCCCAGTCGGCGATGTCGGTGAAGTGTGGACGCGATCTTCTAATAACATGATCGGCTACTGGAATTTGCCCGATGCCACGAAGGGCACAATGGCCGAGGGTGGTTGGGTCAAGACGGGCGATGCAGGATATATGGATGAGGACGGCTATCTCTACATCCACGATCGTGTGAAGGACATGATCATCACTGGCGGCGAAAATGTCTATCCAGCGGAAGTGGAGAGCGCGATTTACGGGCATCCCGACGTTATGGAAGTCGCGGTGATCGGCGTCCCCGATGCTAAATGGGGGGAATCGGTAAAGGCGGTATGTGCCCCTAAAGCAGGAGCAACCATAGACCCTGATAGCGTGATCAATTGGGCGCGCGAGCGTATTGCAGGCTTCAAGGTGCCCCGATCTGTAGATGTAATACCCGCATTGCCGCGCAATGCCTCAGGCAAGATTTTACGAAAGGATCTGCGCGCGCCTTATTGGAAAGGCTATGACCGGCAGGTGAATTAGCTTTTAAGCGCCTGCATTATTTCGGCAACCAATTCCACTCGGCATATCAACAGATCCGGGAGATACGGATCCATATTATTGTAACGCAGCGGAGATCCGTCAATTCGCGAACAATGCAAACCTGCAGCCGTGGCGACCGCAACCGGTGCGCAATTGTCCCATTCATATTGGCCGCCAGTGTGTAGGTAGATATCGGCTTCACCGCGCACGACCGCCATGGCTTTGGCCCCCGCCGAGCCCATCGGCAGTAACTCTGCACCCAGCGCTCCAGCAACTGCAACCGCTTCCGCTGCTGGCCTAGTCCTACTTACCAGCATTTTGAGTGGTTGGTTGGCAGGGCTGGACGGAGGAGGGTTGGCTGAACAAAACGTCACGTTACGACCCGGCAAAGCGACAGCACCAGCCATTGCAACTCCGCCAACAGCAAGGCCAACATGAACGGCCCAGTCATCGCGGCCTTCGCTAAATTCGCGGGTGCCGTCTAGCGGGTCGATTATCCAGACCCGGCTGGCTGCACAGCGCGTCTCACAATCTTTTTCTTCCTCAGACAACAACGCGTCGTCAGGTCGAGCCGCCCGGATAGCCCCGCAAAGATAGGCATTGGCGATCCGGTCGCCTTCGGCACCCAGTGTTTTGCCTTCGAAGCGTCCTGACATTTGCAAGTCGTGCAGCAATTTTCCGGCCTCGTTGGCCAGATGTGCTGAAAGCTCGGCATCGATCACAAGTCGTGGCTCCAGATACCGATAACGCGCTCGACGATCATCTCGGCGGCATCTTCCGGTGAGACCTGCGTGGTGTCGATGTGAATTTCCGGCTGCTCGGGTTTTTCATAGGGACTGTCGATCCCGGTAAAATTCTTGAGCGCCCCGTTCCGTGCTTTTTTGTATAGGCCCTTCACGTCGCGCTTTTCTGCTTCCTCAAGCGGAGTGTCGACAAAAATTTCCATAAACTCACCCTGCGGCAGCATTGCCCGCACCATTTGCCGCTCAGCGCGGAACGGCGAAATAAAAGCGGTCAAGACAATCAATCCTGCATCAGTCATCAGTTTTGCGACTTCGCCCACACGGCGGATATTTTCAATCCGGTCTGTGTCGGTGAAACCCAGGTCTTTGTTCAGGCCGTGCCTTACATTGTCGCCGTCGAGCAGGAAGCTGTGGCGACCAAGCGCAAAAAGCTTCTTTTCAACCAGATTGGCTATGGTCGATTTGCCTGACCCTGAAAGCCCTGTGAACCAAAGCAGCTTGGCTGTTTGCCCCTTCTGCTGCGCATGGGCCTCACGGGAAATATCGATAGCCTGCCAGTGAACATTTTGCGCACGGCGGAGACTGAAGTTCAGCATTCCTGCTGCTACCGTTGCATTGGTGAGTTTATCTATGAGGATAAACCCACCGAGCGCGCGATTATCGGTGTAGGCTTCAAAAACAACGGGTCGGTCGATGGTGAGTTCGGCCACGCCAATGGCGTTCAATTCCAGCGTCTTGGCCGCCAGATGCTCCATAGTGTTGACATTGACCTGATATTTGGGCGGCTGGATGGTTGCAGACACAAGCTGCGTTCCAAGCTTTAGCCAATATGCCCGCCCCGGTATCATCGCATCATCGGCCATCCAAACGAGATTCGCCTCGAACTGGTCAGCTGCCTGCGGCGGACTTTCGCTGAAGGCAATTACGTCGCCTCGCGAACAGTCGACTTCGTCGGCAAGGCAAAGCGTCACAGACTGTCCGGCAACGGCTTCATCCAGATCGCCGTCCATAGTAACGATACGCGAGACGGTAGAAGCCTTGCCACTTGGCAATATGCGAACCGCATCGCCGACACGCACCGCGCCGCTTGCGATTTGTCCCGCAAATCCCCGAAAATCCAGATTGGGCCGGTTCACCCACTGTACGGGCAGGCGAAAAGGCTTTTGCTGGTCGCTGGTTACGTCAAGCTCAACGCTTTCGAGCAGGTCGATCAGCGTCGTGCCCTTGTACCAAGATGTATTGGGTGACAACGTGGTGATATTATCGCCCTTGAACCCGGAAATCGGGATTGCAGTAAAGTTGTCTATACCAATTTCGCCGGCGAAGCAGCGATAGTCGTCTACGATATGATCGTAACGCAGGACATCATAATCGACGAGGTCCATTTTGTTGACCGCGAGCACGATGTTCTTGATGCCGATCAAATGCGCGAGATAGCTGTGTCGTTTGGTTTGGGTAAGGACGCCCTTGCGCGCATCTATCAGGATGATAGCTAAGTCTGCAGTTGATGCACCAGTGACCATATTGCGGGTATATTGCTCATGCCCGGGCGTGTCGGCGACGATGAATTTGCGCTTTTCCGTGGTGAAGAAGCGGTAGGCAACATCGATCGTGATGCCCTGCTCGCGCTCTGCGGCCAAGCCGTCGACGAGCAACGCGAAATCGATTTCCTGACCTTGCGTTCCAACACGCTTGCTGTCGTACTCTAGCGCAGCAAGTTGATCTTCGAAAATCATCTTAGAATCGTAGAGTAATCTACCGATTAAAGTAGACTTTCCATCGTCGACTGACCCGCATGTGATGAAACGCAGCAGCGACTTTTGCTGATGCGCATCTAGATACGCATCGATGTCGGATGCAATCAGGGCGTCTGTTTCGTATATGGAGGACATTAGAAATAGCCCTCCTGCTTTTTCTTCTCCATGCTTGCCGCCTGATCATGATCAATCGCGCGGCCCTGCCGTTCGGACGTGGTGGTCAGAAGCATTTCCTGGATAACCTGCGGCAGCGTCATCGCCGTACTTTCTACGGCCCCGGTTAAAGGATAGCAGCCCAATGTCCGAAACCGAATTGACCGCTGTACTGGTTCTTCGCCATCGTTCAGCCGGAAACGGTCATCATCGACCATCAGCAACATCCCGTCACGTTCAACGGTGGGTCGCGGCGCACTGAAGTAGAGCGGCACGATGGGAATGTTATTGAGGTGAATATATTGCCAGATGTCGAGTTCGGTCCAGTTTGAGATTGGAAAGACCCGGATGCTCTCGCCTTTTGCCTTTTTCGTATTGTAGAGATTCCACAGCTCGGGGCGCTGGTTTTTTGGATCCCATCGGTGATTAGCGCTGCGAAAGCTGAAAACACGTTCTTTAGCGCGACTCTTTTCTTCGTCTCGTCGTGCTCCGCCAAATGCGACGTCGAAGCCATAATGGTCCAGTGCCTGCTTCAACCCCTGGGTTTTCCACATGTCGGTATGCAGTCCGCCGTGGTCGAACGGGTTGATGCCGCGTTCGATCGCCTCCGGATTCTGCCACACCAGCAATTCCATCCCCGCATCGCACGCAGCTTGTTCGCGCAACTCATACATCGCTCGAAACTTCCATGTCGTGTCGACGTGAAGCAGCGGAAACGGTGGGGGTGATGGATAGAATGCCTTGCGCGCCAAATGCAGCATGACAGCACTGTCCTTACCCACCGAATACAGCATGACGGGTTTCTCTGCCTCTGCCACCACTTCACGCATGATGTGGATGCTTTCGGCTTCAAGCCTTTCGAGATGGGTCAGGTTACATGACATGACGGGCCTAATTGCTCATAGCGATATCCGTCGCAAGCAGCAAAGGCTTGGCCGTATTCAAGTTATGCTTGTGCCCGGATCGTCACCGACCGACACTGACGTAGTTAAAGCCAGCTGCTTCTGCTTCTCCAGGGCGATAGATATTGCGCAGGTCGACAAGGACATTGCCCTTCATCGCTGCGCGCAATTTTCCCATATCCAGCGCGCGATACGCATCCCATTCCGTAACCAACGCAACGGCGTCGGCATCTTGCGCCGCCGCGTAAGCACTTTCTGCCATGACAACACCGGGAAGTATCTTTGCAGCTTCCTCCATACCTTCAGGATCGTGCGCATGGACAACCGCTCCTGCGTCCAGCAGCGTTTGGACAATCGCGATCGAAGGTGCGTCACGCATATCGTCGGTGTTGGGTTTGAAAGTCAGCCCGAACAAGCCCACCTTCATACCACGAACATCACCACCCAATGCATTGAGGATTTTGCGGCCCATCGCGCGCTTGCGAAGGTCGTTCGCCTGGACAACGGCTTCGACAATGCGAACTGGCGTGTCGTTATCCTGCGCCGTCTTCAGCAGCGCCAACGTGTCTTTTGGAAAGCAACTGCCGCCATAACCGGGCCCTGCATGCAGGAATTTCGAACCGATCCGGTTATCAAGCCCGATTCCCCGCGAAACGTCCTGGACATTCGCACCTAGTTTTTCACATAAATCGGCCATTTCGTTGATGAATGTAATTTTCGTCGCGAGAAATGCGTTAGCAGCATATTTGATAAGCTCAGATGATCGCCGACTGGTGAACAATATCGGCGACTCATTCAGGAATAGCGGACGATAAACAGCGCGCATAACGTCGCGCGCCCAATCGACATCGCTTCCGACCACAATGCGATCGGGGCGCTTGAAATCGCCAATTGCCGCGCCTTCGCGTAAGAATTCGGGATTTGAGACTACTGCAAAATCAAGTTCAGGGTTGGTCTCACGGATTATACGCTCAACTTCGTCACCAGTCCCGACCGGCACGGTAGATTTTGTAACCACAACGGTTTTAGGATCAATCGCACCTGCCAATTCTTCTGCGGCGGCGTATACATAGCTCAAATCGGCGTGGCCGTCGCCTCGACGCGATGGCGTACCGACGGCGATGAACACCGCGTCACACCCTTTAACTGATGTGGCGAGATCGATTGAAAAGGACAGTCGGCCAGCATCGACATTGGTTTTTACCAACGCGTCGAGACCGGGCTCGTAGATCGGCATAATATTAGAATTCAGCCGGTCAATCTTATTGGAATCCTTGTCGACGCAAACGACGTCATGGCCAAAGTCGGCAAAACAAGCGCCGGACACGAGACCGACATAGCCTGAACCGATCATAGCGATTTTCATTTATTGGGCTTTCTTAAGGGAAATTGGTTATTGCCCGTCGCTTAAAGCCTTGCGCGCACTCTCACAAGTTTTCTGGCATGCTAATTTTTAGAGTCCGATTTTTTAATCGTCACACTTCACAATTTGCCTAAATTGCGACTAGCCAACAAGCCTCAGTGGAGGTCGCATCGCGAGCGTGGGCTGATCATGCCAGATGCCGCGCACGTCATACACGATCTTGCTGGCCCGTTCGGCAATGGGAATCGCCTTGAACGCGTCATGGTCGACCAATGTGATCAAAATTTCGCATTCGAGCAATGCGGTATCGACATCTATCAGCTTTGCACCCGTACCGTTAAATTCCTTCGGCAGGGTTCCCGCATAAGGTTCGATGATGTGAATTCTCTGGCCAAATCGATTAGCGAGTTCTGCTGCAATTTTCATTGCCGGGCTCTCCCGAAAATCATCGATATTGGCTTTGAACGCTAAGCCCATACAACCGACTTTTAGCTTCGGATTTTCCTTGATCATGGCGGTGGCACGAGCGATGACATGGTCAACCTTGCCATCGTTTACGTTGCGCGCCGTGCGGATGAGGGGGCTCTGGTTTGGCGCACCGTGGACAATGAACCACGGATCAACCGCGATACAATGTCCGCCAACGCCTGGGCCCGGTTGCAATATGTTGACCCGAGGGTGACGGTTAGCGAGACGGATGACTTCCCAGACGTCGAGGCCCATATGGTCGGCAATAACCGAAAGCTCGTTGGCAAAGGCGATGTTGACGTCGCGGAAGGCATTTTCGACGAGCTTGGTCATTTCGGCCGAGCGTGCGTCGGTGGTGATGCATTCGCCACGCACGAAGCGTTTGTAAAACGTCAGGGCCTTGCGGGCGCAACGCGGCGTGATGCCGCCGATCGAACGGTCGTTGTTAATGAGCTCTTCAAGGATGCGTCCGGGCAGCACACGTTCGGGGCAATAGGCAATTGAAATGTCAGGCGTGTCGCTGGTTGCGCCTGGCACTTTCAGGTCAGTTCGCAATTTAGCAATAAGGTCACGAACCTGATCGGTTGTACCGACGGGCGAGGTCGACTCCAAAATGATGGTATCGCCTGACTTCAGGACAGCAGCGATGTTGGTAGCTGCTTCAAGCACATAACTAATGTCTGGTGCGTGGTCGTTGTCGAATGGCGTCGGTACGGCAATAACAAAAACGTCGGAAGGCTCAGCCATCGTCGAGGCACGCAGCATGTTGCGGGCAACTACGCCTTGAACCAGACCGTCGAGATCCACTTCCTCGATGTGAATTTCGCCGCGGTTGATGGTTTCAACAATCTGGGAGTTAACGTCCACCCCCAGAACCCTGCAACCTGAACGTGCAATTACTGCAGCGGTCGGAAGGCCGATATAGCCTAGCCCGAGTACGCAAACGTCAGGTTTTTTGTCGACTAGCATTCCGAATGATCTCCGCTATGCGCTGGCTCGCCTTGCCGTCCCCAAAGGGATTGTGCGCGCGCGCCATCGCTGAGTAAGCAGCATCATCGTCCAAAAGAGTGAAAATTTCGGAAATTATGCGGTTTTTATCCGTTCCAATCAGCTTTGCTGTGCCGGCAGTCACGCCTTCGGGTCGCTCGGTGGTATCGCGCATCACGAGCACGGGCTTGCCAAGGGCAGGGGCCTCCTCCTGAACACCTCCACTATCGGTGAGCATGATGTGGCTGATCGACAGCAAACGCGCGAAATGCGGATAATCGAGCGGCTCGATCATCGAAACGTTTGGCAAATCGCCCAATTCCTTGTTCATGACGGCACGAACATTGGGGTTCAGATGTACGGGGAAAATGCAGGCGACGTCATCTCGAGCGGCGATGGCTTTGATGGCAGCGGCGATGTTTTCCATCCCGTCGCCGAAATTCTCCCGCCGGTGGGTGGTGATACCGATGATTTTCTTGCCTGCAAAACGTATCTCGATCTCGCTCAGGCCTGATGCCAGTTCGGGGAGCCTCGAGATACGGTCGGTGACCCAATGTAGCGCGTCGATGACGGTGTTGCCGGTCACAAAAACCCTGTTCTCCGGAACCGCCTCGGCCTTCAACGCCAATGCTGAAACATCGGTCGGCGCAAAATGCTGGTCAGCGATCGTGCCGATAATTTTGCGGTTCACTTCCTCTGGCCAGGGTTGATAAATATCGTAACTTCGCAGCCCCGCTTCGACATGGCTGACCGGAATTTTGCGATAATAAGCCGCCAGCGCACCTACCATCGCGGTTGCGGTGTCTCCCTGCACAACAACCCGGTCTGGTTTGGCTTTGTCGAGTATCCCACCAATGGCTTCTAAAAGCCGCGCGGTAAGTGCGTCGAGCGACTGGCCGGGCTGCATGATATTGAGGTCGTGATCGGGGGTGATGCCGCTGATGGATAGCACTTGGTCGAGCATCTCGCGGTGCTGCGCACTCACCAATACTTCACAAACAATCTTCGCTTGTGCCTTCAAAGCATTGATAACGGGAAACAGCTTGATAGCCTCGGGCCGCGTGCCGAAAATGACCATGACTTTATACATTGAAATTCGTTCCTGCGGCTGCGTCTTTTGAGGCCAGGCGAAAGATACGCCGCAGTGGTTAAAAAGTCACAAAATCATGAAGATAAATTTGCTAGCGCCGCATTTTGTGATCCGAAATTCATTGCGCATCCGGCGATGAACGAGTCTATCTTTGCCATGTCGGCAAGCGCCAGGCCTTCGGTTGGCGCGGTCAGCTTGTGATCGGGCGGGAATGTACCGTAACCCGCGAGCAGGCAGTGCCATGACAGCGAACTATAATATTTGCCGATATCGAGCCGCGCGATTTCTTCGGCGAGGTCGGCACCGGTGAACCACGCGTTCATGATCGTCTTCAGATTGTCCGACAACGCGTTATTTTTGGCATTGTCGCGCCAATATTCGCTGTCGCTGCGTTGGTTCATTCGATAATGTGCCACGATGTAGTCTCGAATGCCGTCGTAACGGCGCGCGATTTTGTCGTTAAAGGCTTCGGCGTTCACCGCTGACATTCCGCCTTGTTCATACGCGTCGATAAAGCCTTCGACTGTTGCTTGTACGATGTGAAGCGCCGTCGCCTCGAGTGGCTCGATAAAGCCCTGTGACAGGCCGACGGCGAGGCAGTTCTTGACCCAAGTGCGTTCGACTCGTCCGACATTCATGTGCAAATGGCGCGCCTCGACTTGCGATTCAAGCAGCCCGAGATGCGCGCGCAATTCTGTTTCGGCGGCGTTGGCGTCCAGATAACGTGACGAATAAACATAGCCGTTTCCCGCGCGGTTGGTCAGCGGGATTTTCCATGCCCAACCGGTTGACAGCGCCGTGGCGCGAGTCTCACTACGGATGTCGCCTTCGTCATTCGGCGTGGGCATTGCGACTGCGCGGTCGTTGAAAAGGTTATCGGCAAATGGGCGGAAGGGTTCAGCCAACGCCTTTTGAATGATGGCTCCACGAAAGCCGCTGCAGTCGATAAAGAAATCGCCTGAAATCAGTTTATCATCGGTTATTTTTAAGGCGCATACTGATCCTCGCTCATCCAGCAGAACTTCGTTGACCGTGCGTTCGAGATGGATGGTATTCAGCTTGCTAACTGCGTGTTCGCGCAACATCTTGCCAACAAGCACGGCGTCGAAATGATAGCCATAGCCGATCTCGAACGGGAAATTTGCTGGTGCAATCGGCGCCCGGCCTTCGGCTACGATCCGTGCCGGCAAGAAAAATCGGTCCGGGTGTGCCCACACATCCCGCCCTGTGCGGCGGGCGCGTGTCCGGTAGGCGAACTGGTGCTCGGTAAAGCCGTCGAGTTCGGTGTGGAAGGGATGAAAATAG
The DNA here is from genome assembly GCA_031370535.1 of Sphingomonadales bacterium. Taxonomy (GTDB): domain Bacteria; phylum Pseudomonadota; class Alphaproteobacteria; order Sphingomonadales; family Sphingomonadaceae; genus Sphingorhabdus_B. Next base: position 13,594 of record JANMQN010000189.1, read on the forward strand.
CTTTCAAAACCGGGCCGCTCGGACCAGCCGTAAAAACTGATCCCGGCTTTATAGGTGGCATTGCACTTTGGCATCCATTCGGATTCCGCAATACCAACCGTATCAAAAAACGCCTTCAACTGCGGGGTCGAACCCTCGCCGACGCCGATGATGCCGATGTCGGGCGACTCGACGACAGTGACCTTGTGTTGCGGCCAATGCTTGGCAATCAGGCAGGCCGCCATCCAGCCTGCCGTGCCGCCGCCTAGTACGACAAAATGATGCTGCTCTCCGGCCATTACCGGCCCTGTAGCATCCATCCGAAGATGTCGTCCATCCGCGCCGCCCAGGCATTTTCCTCATGGGGCGTGCCTTCGTAAACCCGGCTCGAAAAATCGCGTTCCTTTCGCCAACCATTGGCGACCAAAGCCGCGTCGAGATTTTCCTGATAGGGCAGGTAAAAGGCATCGAGCGTTTCGGTGCCATGATCGAACCAGATGCGGCGCCCTTTGGGCTTGCCGAGTTCCTGATTTACGTATGTTCGCCACGCCGAAAAAATGTCTTTGCGTTCGTCATCGGTCCAGTTGGGATTGCCGAGAGGGAGATGGGTTGAAACGGCGCCTGCCGTACCGAACACTTTCGGGTATTTCGTGATCGCATACAGCGAAACCAGCCCGCCCATGCTCGATCCCGCTATAGCAGTATAATTGCGATTACGCTTGGTCCGAAAGTCGCGGTCGATTTTCGGCTTCAGTTCACCGACGATGAAATTCAGATATTCGTCCGAGATGATCGGCCTGCCATTACCCTGCAACGCCAGCTTATCGCGCACCGCGGGCGAGAGCAAATCTGACATCACGCGCGGAAAATATTGCCGCCCACGATCCTCTCCGGGCTGGTCGATGCCGACGATGATGAACGGTTTGACTTTACCCGCCGCGATCAACCGAAGTGCCGATTTGTCCGCCGCCCAGACTTTGTTGAAATTGGAGCGCTTGGGGTCGAAAAGATTCTGCCCGTCGTGCATGTAAACGAAGCCATAGCGTTGTTTGCTCGCGTCATAGCCCGGCGGCAACCAGACCACGACTTTGGTAGGGGCAATATACTCCGATTGCAGCGCTCCCAAATCCACAAAGCGCCCTTGAGCCTGCGCCAATGCGCCGGTCGGGAGCAGCGCAATGAGCGCCGTTGCGCCCGCAACTGCAATCAAGCTGCGGCGGTAGATCATTTGTCCGGTACCAGCCGGATCGCAAAACCGCCACCCGGAGCCATGCGCATCGTCAGGCTATCGGCGCTGGTCAGCTTTTTGCTTTCGATGGCGATTGAATGGCGCTTTTCGGTGCGATAATCGGCGTCGTCGCCGTCACGATAGATTTCGACCTTGTATTTCTTACCGGATGTCAGGAAATCGAGCTTGAACGTCACCGTTCGGGCCTCTTCATCACCGACACCACCGATATACCAGCCTTCGCCATTTCGCTCTTTTCGGGCGATCGTTACGAAATCACCAATTTCGCCGTTGAGGACTTTGGTATCCTGCCAGTCTGTAGGCACGTCGCGAATGAACTTCATCGGCTCGGGATATTTGGCGTAGTTTTCGGGCGTGTCAGCGACCATTACGACCGGCGAATAGATAACGACATACAGGGCCAACTGCTTGGCGATGGTTGAAAGGATATCGCTGTCTTTCTCACCCTTCAGGCTCAAAATGCCTGGGGTGAAGTCCATCGGCCCCTCGAGCATCCGGGTGAAAACGATATTCGCTTCATGTTCCGGCGGGTTCTTGCCGCCCCATGCGTTATATTCCATCCCGCGCATCCCTTCGCGCGCGACCCAGTTTGGATAGGTTCGGTGGAGGCCAGTGCCCTTGACAGGTTCATGGCTGTCTATTCCGACCTTATACTCGGCCGCCTTCTCGACCACCCGCAACTGGTGGTTTACCATCCACTGGCCCTGATGCCATTCGCGGAACCTCTTGCCATCAGGGTCGTCGCGCTCCATCTGGCCAGCGTCGGTAACATAGCCGGTCTTGACCACCATATAGTTTCGGTCGGCAGCGAATTTGAAAGCCTTGTCGAATTGCTTCTCATAATGGCTGGCGGCTCCGCCGGTTTCGTGATGGCCGATCAGGCGAACGCCTTTTTTCCTGCCATAGGCGACGAGCATATCGGCGTCGAAATCTTCGGTCGGCTTTGCAAAGTCCATGTCATAACCGTTACCGAACCAGTCGCCGTCCCAACCGACATTCCACCCCTCAACCAGCAGATGCGGGATCTTATTCTCAGACGCGAAATCGATGTAGCGCTTCACATTAGCGTTGGTTGCGCCATGCTTTGGCCCGCGTGCCCAACTCCATTCGCCCTTGATCATGTTCCACCAAACGCCTGCAAATTTGCCCGGTTTGATCCAACTTACGTCTCCCAATTGGTTGGGTTCGTTGAGGTTGAGCATCAGGTGGCTGTGATACACGCCGGCCGCATCGTCGGCGATGATCAGCGTGCGCCAAGGCGTCGCCCACGCGCCACGTTTCTGAACCTTGGGCTCGCCTGCTCCCGGATGGAGCGCGGCACGTAGCGTGGTCCCCTCGGTTCTGGCGACGGCCATGCCTGAATAGTCGACGAGCGCCGCTTCATGCAATGCCACATGCGTGCCATCGGTCAGCTTGATCGTAATCGGCGTGTCTGCGTTGGCAACAGCAGACAGCGGCGTCTTGTTGTAGAGATATTCCTCGCGATTCCACAAGAAGGCAGGCTTCCACCAAGCCGTGCCATCGCTGACAAAAGCAAACTCCGTCAACTCTTCGGCGATGTTGGTTTTTGCCATGTTCGGTTGTTCGGGGAATTCATAGCGAAAGCCGACGCCATTGTCATAGACGCGGAACACCAGGTCGAGCGCGCGGTGCAGCGAGGTCGTTTCGCGCAAATGCATGCGCAGTTCGCGATAATGGTCGCGGATCGTCGTCCATTCGCCCCA
>JANMQN010000192.1:0-3096 GCA_031370535.1 Sphingomonadales bacterium
TCAACGATGCGTTCGTGATGCATCAGTGGGGCAAGAATCTCGGCCTGAAGAACATAAAGCTGCTTCCCGATGGTTCAGGGGACTTCACCCGCCGGATGGGCATGTTGATCGACAAGAGCCATCTCGGCTTCGGTTATCGCAGCTGGCGATATGCCATGATTGTCGACGATAACCAGATCACGGCATGGTTTGAAGAGCCCGGCATCAATGATATCGGTTCGGACAGCGACCCATATGGCGAAACCGACCCCGCGAACATCCTGGCTTCACTGGAACTTCGCAAGGCGGCGTGAGTTATCTCTTTATCCGGCCTTGAGGGTCGCAAATACTTGGCTGGATAGAAGAGGCCCTCCCATTGCGGGAGGGCCTCTTCGTATCAATAGCCCATCAGGCTCATCACTTCCTTGCGGCTTGTCGAATCATCCAGGAAGCAGCCGATCAGTTTCGATGTTACCATTCCGCTGCCGTGCACCTTTACGCCGCGCCCCGTCATGCAACCGTGCGTCGCCTCGATAACCACGGCAACCCCGTGCGGTTTGAGATTTTCCCAGATACAGTTCGCTACCTCTGCAGTCAGTCGTTCTTGCACCTGCAGCCGCTGCGAAAAACCGTTCAAGACGCGAACCAGTTTCGAAATGCCGACCACGCGATCGGTGGGCATATAGGCGATCGAAGCCTTTCCGGTAATCGGTGCCATATGATGCTCGCAATGCGACTGGAACGGGATGTCTTTCAGCAGCACAAGTTCATGATAGCCGCCGACTTCCTCGAATGTCCGCGACAGATGCGCCGCTGGGTCATCGGCATAGCCCGAACAATATTCGCGCCAAGCACGGCCGACACGGGCGGGCGTGTCGAGCAGACCTTCGCGGCTTGGATCGTCGCCCGACCAGCGGATCAGCGTGCGGATCGCGTCCTGCACCTCATCGGGCACGACAACTTTGCCTTTGTTATCGAGTTCGTCATTGTAGTGAATATGTGCGATGGGAAACACCTTTTCGGGCCGGTTCATTCGTCTGCTCCCGCGAACCTAATGTTCGCATTAGCTCCAGAAATATGCCTACCCGCCTTTCATTCCTATACGGACAATAGCCCATAGGCGGCATGTCGCAACAGCTGATGATTTTTCCTGCCCGATGTCGGAATCGTACAAGCAATGCATTCGAACATCGGGTAATTAGTTCCTGTCCTCGTTTTACGGGGCAGGAGGGAGACCGGAATATTTGCGACCCGTTCCGGTCTCCCTCTATTCTTCAGCCTATGGCCTGACCTGTTTTCGCCCAGTCGGCGAGAAATCCTTCTATCCCCTTATCGGTCAGGATGTGCTTGAACAGACCCTTGATGACCGAAGGTGGCGCCGTCATCACATCGGCACCGATCTTTGCGGCTTCTAACACGTGAATACCGTGGCGCACGCTGGCAACCAGAATTTCAGTGCCAAAATCATAATTGTCGTAGATCAGGCGGATGTCGCTGATCAGGCTCATGCCGTCGAAACCGTTGTCGTCGTGGCGACCGACAAACGGAGAAACGAAGGTCGCACCGGCCTTAGCGGCCAATAGCGCCTGATTGGCCGAGAAGCACAACGTCACATTGACCATCGTCCCGTCCGATGTGAGCGCTTTGCAGGTCTTCAAACCGTCGATAGTCAGAGGCACCTTGATGCAGACATTGTCGGCAATCTTGCGCAGAATCTCCGCCTCTTTCATCATAGTTGCATGATCAAGTGCTACCACCTCGGCAGAAACAGGACCGTGCGTCAGCGCACAAATCTCACGGGTCACTTCGATAAAATCGCGACCAGACTTCGCGATCAACGACGGGTTTGTCGTCACTCCATCGAGCAACCCAGTGGCTGCCAGTTCTTCGATGTCGGCAATCTCGGCGGTGTCGGCAAAAAATTTCATGGGCAGCTATCCTGAAGTAGGGAATCGGTGAATTGCCCATTGGCAAAATTGCGTCCTAATTGACAGGGCATATTGGAAAGGACGACCATATGAAGGGGCTGGCTTATTCCCGCCAACTTTTGTCGATCTGGTCGACCTTGCGGACCATCGCGTCGAATTCGACGCGGCCCGAGCCGCCAGGAGGCGATGCCATGTATAGGTCACGTTGATGCACGGCGATGACTTCCGGCGAGACGGTGATTGGCGTACCCATTTGCATGGTCGCCATCTGATGCTCACACGCCCGTTGCAGGGCCCAATATTTGATGAAAGCATCGGGCAGCGTCTTGCCCATAACGACCGGGCCGTGATTGCGAAGCATCAATATGCGTTTGTCACCCAGATGCTCAACCAGTCGCGCGCCCTCCTCCTCGCGCACGGTTACGCCTTCGAAATCATGATAGGCCAATTGGCCCATGAAATTGCAGGCGTAGAAATTCACCGGCTGCAACCCGCCTTCAAGCGAGCACACTGCCACCGTTGCGGTGGTATGGGTGTGGATGATGGCGTGCGCATCGGGCAATGTCCGATGAAATAGGCTGTGCTGGACAAAGCCTGCCTTGTTCACATGCCACGGATTGTCGATATCGATTTTGTTGCCGTCGATATCGATCTTGATCAGGCTCGACGCGGTAATTTCACCGAAGTGCATGCCATAAGGATTGATCAGGAAAGCCCCGTCTTCTTCAGGCACCTTCACGGTAATGTGGTTGAAAACCAGCTCGTCCCAGCCGAACATCGAAAAAATGCGGTAGCAAGCCGCGAGTTCCTGCCTCGCGGTCCATTCGGCCTCGCTATATTTGCTGTTTGCTTTTAACTGCGTCGCCATATGATCTCTCCTCGTAACTCCATTTGTTTTGCATTATGAAATGAATGTGCGGGCGGAGCAAGAGGGCGAAAAAGCGCCCTTTTCGCTTGATATTTCGTGAGTGTAGCGCTAGGGGGCGCTGCAACAAGCCGCTTTATCGGGCGGCAATTTTCGTTTTTAGCCTTACAGAATGGCGGTTTTCAGCCATTTTGCCGATTCGATGCGGAGTGAAGTTTTTTTATGCAAATCATGGTTCGCGATAATAATGTTGATCAGGCCCTACGCGCACTGAAGAAGAAGCTGCAGCGTGAAGGCGTCTATCGCGAAATGAAGCTGCGTCGC
>JANMQN010000024.1:0-2568 GCA_031370535.1 Sphingomonadales bacterium
TCGGCGCGAATGATCTGCGCCTCTTTCTGGCCTTCAGCGTCAATCGCGATCGCTTCCTGGTTTCGCGCACTACGCATCCGGTTATAGGCTGATTGCAGCGTTGCGGCAGGAAGGTCGGCGCGCTTGATGCGAACGTCGATAACTTCAGCACCATATTTGCTGGCCTCGCGGTTGAGGGCCGTTTGGATATTATCCATTACTTGGCCGCGCTCAGCGCTGAGCAGAGATATAAATGTCCGCTTTCCAAGTTCGTTCCGCAATGAAGAGCCAAGGATAGTTCTTAGCTGGTCACGCAAGCGGTCTTCAGTACGGATCGTGCGGTACATGACATCGGGCCGAGTCACGCGGAAGCGAGCGAACGCATCTACTTGAAGGCGAAGCTGGTCGGTAGACAGAACCTCTTGCTGCTCCATTTGGACGCTCAGGACGCGCTTGTCGATTACATGGATCTGCTCGACAAACGGGATGCGGAAAGTCAACCCAGCGCGGGTTTCGCCAAATTGTTCGTTGGGGCGATATTTGTTCACCACACGGTCGACCTTACCGAAGCTGCTGATAATCGCTTGCTGCGTTTCGGGCACGATACTTACTGACGAACTCAACAAAATGAGCGCGCCAAATGCCGCGAGGCCGAGATAAATCGGGTTACGAAAAAATGTCTGGTTCATCACTTTTTCCCTGTCACGGTGACGGGTTCATCCTTTGGTGCCGGACGGCTTTTAAATTCTGGTATCGGTAAATATGGCGTCACACCGCCGGTTTCGACGATCGTTTTGTCGACCTTGCCAAGCACCTGTTCCATCGTCTCATAATAAAGCCGCCTTTTGGTGACTTCGGGCGCCTCTTTATATTGCACATAGATTTTATCGAACTCGGCTGTTTCACCGATAGCGAGTTCAGTAACGCGGCTCGCATAAGCGCGGGCATCGTTCATGTAGCTTTCACGGCGCTGCTGTGCGGCGTTGACCTCGCGGAAGGCGTCGTTGACCTCGGCTGGCGGGTCGGATTGACGTATCGAGATGCTCTGGACCAGCACTCCGGCGCGATATTCATCAAGCACCTGCTGCATCCGGCGGCGGACCTCAAGTTCGATTGCGCCGCGGCCCGGCCCGATTGCCTGAGTAAGGTCAAAGTTGGCAACGGCGGCGCGCATCGCGCTTTCCGCGACTTCCTTCACGGTACCATCGGCATTATCGAGCTGAAACAAATATAGTTCCGGATCTTTAATCGACCAGCGCACGTCATATGCCATGTCGATGATGCTTTGGTCCTTGGTCAGAACCAGATTCTCGCTGCTTGCCTTTGCGGAGCCGACAGCAGTCGTCTGGATCTGCTTGGTATCGACTTTCTGTATATTCTCGAAAGGCGCAGGCAGCGTAAACTGGATACCCGGCCCCACGGTTCGCGCATATTTACCCAATTGCGTGATAACGCCCTCTTGTTCCGGCCCTAAACGGTGAAAGCTAGTGAATACCAGCCAGAGCGCAACTAATCCGCCAATAATGATTGGCCACCAGCTTTTGCCGTCCGCGCGCTTCGGCATTCCCCCAAACCCACCGCCTTGTCCTCCACCGGTTCGGCGCAGCAAGTCCTCTAACGAAGGCCCGCGTTTCCGTGCCTGTTGCGGAGCGGTACCGGGATTTGGGTCCCAGGGATTAGAAGGTTCCGGCTTTGAGCCGTTGCCGCCGTCGCTAACCGACGCCTTAGGTTTTCCGGCTTTTGACCCGTCATTGGAACCAGTGGAATCCCACGGCCCTTTCCCGTCAACCATCGAAATCAAAGCGCCCTGCTCGTCAATTTTTTTGCTCATGCAGCCTTTATAGGAACGCTTTTTCAGAAAAACAGTGTCAATCCCGCAAATCTGATTCTATTCGCCAAATGATGTCCGATTTAGAAGCGTTTTCAGAAGTAGTTTTTGCGGTTGCACAAGGCCGGGCAAGTGGCGTCAAAGCCGTCGACGGCGCAGTGTCCTTGATGCTGGACGTTTCAGGAATGTCCGCACCCCAACGTGACAAGATCGAGGGCGATATTCGGTCTGCCTTGGAAAAAGCGGGTGCGCAATCCGTCCGGGTGATGATGACCGCCGAACGCATCGCACCGCGTCTTATAGCTGTAGCAAGTGGCAAGGGCGGGGTAGGTAAATCCACCCTGTCCACCAACCTGGCGATCGCCATGGCACGCGCCGGGCGCGCTGTCGGACTGGTCGATGCCGATATCTACGGTCCATCACAGCCGCGCTTGCTGGGTATGGAGGGAAGCAAGCCCGAAGCCCAAGATAATAAAATGATTCCTGTTAAGGGCGCTGGCGGCGTTCCGTTTCTTTCAATGGGCCAACTGGTAAAGCCTGGCCAAGCGATCGCGTGGCGCGGACCGATGGCTGGCAACGCATTGTCGCAATTGATCGATGCCCATTGGGCGGACGCCCGCGAGATCATCGTCGATTTGCCACCCGGAACCGGAGACATCCAGCTGTCGATGATTCAAAAGCATAAACCAGTGGGCGCGGTGATAATTTCAACACCGCAAGACCTGGCTCTGATCGACGCCGCGCGCGCGATAAGCTTTTTC
>JANMQN010000178.1:0-4122 GCA_031370535.1 Sphingomonadales bacterium
GAACGTTGGAGTTGATCTCTATTTTGGCGCATTGTGCGTATGACCGATCTGCCATTCACGTTTCTCTACGAGCGAATCCCATTCGTCGATCAGCTTTTTAGCAGCCTCTGCACCGCCCGCTCGCTTTGCAAGCGCTGTCATAAACCTGACGTCATCAGGCGATGTAGTATAAGTGAGATCGGCCGGTCCACCCGACATCGGGAAGAGTGTGATAAAATCCCATCCGCCAGTCATTAAATGAAGATCGATGACCGTCCCTCCCATTTCCCTGTCCGTTGGTGCGAAATATTTATCGACGAGCTCTGCTGCTCGTGGTCGCTTTCCGTGATGAAACTTAACCATCTCAACACGGTAGTAAGTGACATTCGCTTCGCGTTCGACTTTCATATCCTGGGCAACGGTGGAACTGGGTGCCGTGACAGACGCGATGCATAACGACAGCGCAATAAACTTAGCAATCATACGAACCTCCTCCAAAGTGGGGCTATTCCTTTAACATAACGATGATATGTATGCAACCTACACTTCGCCGGAACGTCCGCAAAAGCTTTCGCAGCGACGTTCGGTCAGTCAGCATTGCGCTGCTCTATCGAAACCAGCCAGACTGTCGTCACGACCTTGATCGAGATGGCGACGAGGTCGCATGCGAGCCGCATCTCGCAAACTGATCAAAAAAATAGCAGGTTAGCGCTGGGCCCGAGCATCCATCCCAAAGGACAAACACCCACGCCCGATTCAATTGCTATACACGAATTAAACCGGTGGCTGCTTCGGAACCTTGGTATTCATTACCCGTTGTCCTGACGATGGAAAACAATTCAGCCGAACCCGACAAGCTACGAAGGATATTTATTTCTGGATGGAAGGGCAGGTGCCCTCGATGTGGCAAAGGCAGAATGTTCCAATCATATTTTAAGCTCGTCAGCGAGTGCAACGTGTGCGGACTTAACTACAGGTTTGCGGCTCCAGACGACGGTCCGGCATTCTTCTCATTATGTGTCTTTTCACTTCCATTTATTGCATTTCTGTTCTGGTTTCAGATAGCGATCGAACCATCCGGTTGGGTTTACGCGTTGGTGGCAATCCCGTTAACCGTTGTGGCCTGCCTGCTACCGCTACGACCGATAAAGGGCTGGTTGGTTGCATCCCAATATTTGAACAAAGCCCAAGAGGCTGGAACCGAAAAAATCTGGGCTCAATTGCACGGAATAGAGCAGGACGACGACCAACGCTCAGATGCCTAATGTTTATGAAGAGCCGTTGATGTTGGAGAGTTATCAATACAGCCCCCCCCGGCAGACATTCGGCGAGTTCTTATCCCGGTTACGAAGTTAGTGACGCTAAGATATGCGGCAACGTAAGTCCCCTGTTATAAGCATCGCTGGAGATTTGATTTCGAAAAGCCCAACATTGGGCCGGCAGCGTTTTCACATTGTGAACCCAATGCAACACGATGCTAAAAGTGCGCATTTTATCGAGTTCCTTGTAGCTACAAAACACTGAGATAAAGCATTACCCACAGCAGACCCACGCGGCGTGCTGGTTTATGCTTCTCCCATAGGAAGCGGTTTCCCAAGTAGGCCAAATTGCCGGGTTCAATTGATACTACTTTGGTCGCGCCCCCAGCGCACGCCGCGCTTGATCCCAGCGCGGCGGCGGGGCAGTGTTAATCCCAAGTATGATTGAGTGAGGGCATTATGGCAAATCGTATGTTATCGGGAGCGGCACTGCTTGCGGTACTTGTGGGACTACCCGCTGCGGCTGCGGCTGCGCCCATCAAAATGAGCGCGACCGAAGCACAGGCGCCGTTGCTGCCTCCAATATTGAAAGCCCGCGAAAGAGCGATGACCGAAAACCGCATTCTAGCCGAGCGGCTTGATGCGATCATCCCCGCGATAATGCGCGAACAGGGTATCGATTTATGGTTGCTAGTCGCCCGCGAGTATTTTGAAGAGCCGGTGGTCGCTTCGATGCTCGACGCAGAGAATATGCATGCACGGCGCCGCACTATCCTGATCTTCCACGATCCGAGAGATGGAAAACCGATCGAGCGGCTGACCGTAAGCCGCTATGGGCTTGGAGGATTGTTCGCGCCCGCTTGGGACTCGGGTAAGCAGCCTGATCAGTGGCAGGCGGTCGCAGACATCATTGCCGCGCGCGATCCAGCCAAAATTGCGATCAACACTTCCGATCTCTATCAGTTTGCCGACGGCATGACCCTAAGTCAGTATAGCAAGTTCGTTTCAGCGCTGGCGGCCCCTTTGAGACAGCGGGTTGTTAGCGGCGAATCCCTCGCAATTCGTTGGCTTGAGACTCGCGCTCCATCCGAGATGGAACTGTACCCCGCAATCGTACGCACCGCTCATTCGATTATTGGCGAAGTGTTTTCGCGCGCGGTTATCACCCCTGGAGTGACAACAGCAGAGCAAGTGCAGTGGTGGTATCGCGACCGGCTGCTTCAGCTTGGTCTCGAACCATGGTTCCACCCTTTGGTCGCCATCCAGCGCGAAGGCGCGAAGGGCATGCTCGAAGGCGCGGAAGTGATCCAGCCGGGCGATCTGCTATGGACAGATTTCGGCATCACGTATTTCCGGCTCAATACCGATACGCAGCACCTCGCTTATGTGCTGAAGCCGGGCGAAAGCAAGGCGCCTGCTGGCCTTAGGCAGGGACTGGCGAATAGCAACCGTGTGCAGGATATACTCACCCGTCATTTTGCGGTCGGGCGCAGTGGGAATGAGGTGTTAGCGCTGGCCCGCACGGAAGCGGTGGCTGCGGGGCTCGATCCATCGATTTACACTCACCCGATTGGTCTGCATGGTCATGGCGCGGGACCGTCCATCGGCTTCTGGGACAACCAGAACGCGGATCCACGCGGGAGTGGGGCGATCAACTCCAATACTGCGTGGTCTATCGAACTTACATCTTATACTGCTGTGCCCGAATGGGGCGGCCAGCGAGTAGATTTTCGGACTGAAGAAAACGCGTTCTTTGATGGCACAACCGTGCGCTACATCGATGGACGCCAAACCGACATCACCCTTATCCCCTCAGGGCAGTAATTTGGCCCCAGCGTGCCGGCAGCCAAGACTTCTCGCTGCTACGAATTATAACCCCAAAGTGCGACCCACAGCAGACCCACGCAGCTGGCGGAGTTATGGCCTTCTCGTAGGAAGCGAGATCAATGTAAGGGTTAAGCTATGGCGCTGCTGGGGAGGATTGAACTCCCGACCTCGTCATTACCAAAGCAAGGGTAGACCGGCCGGAAGGTGAGGATTCCCAATGTTTCTGGATGATTGTGGTTGGACTTTCGCCAAGGACCCACGCCAGACCCAAACTGTCCAGAGTTCCGGTTTGAGCGTTTTCCTATTGAAAGTTCTTTGGTCCAATGGGAACCGGAAAAGCGACCTACGCTGGACCTACGGGCTACCGGCCGGACCCGCTAAGATAGCGGTCGTACACGAGGCAAGGCTGCGCTCCTGAAACCGGTCATTCGTTCAGGCCATTATGACGCCGCTGCCTCGCGCTACTGTTCCGCCGACATCACTTGCCAAGTTCAAACCACAATTTTCCCGAAGGTTAATAAAGCAATTCAATGCCGGTGGGTAAATCAAAATCAAACCTATAAACACGAAACCACCGGCGGCGTGCGACCGTCGTTCGCCACCGACTCAAAATAGCCACGCATCGCAAGGAAGCCTTCAGCGGAGAGGGCAATGAAACGCCTCTGTTCGTCCACTTCGTCGTTCTTGCGACTGACTAGGTCCCGATCGACAAGCAGGCCGATCCAGCGCAAGGCGGTCGATTCAGGGATAGCTAACGCAATACAAACCGAACTGACCGAGACTGTTCGTCTTTCGGCCCCGGCAATGAAAAGATAAAGCAGCAGATCCCATGCTGGATCGGCAAACAGGTCGCGCGGCAGGAAGCGTTCTCTGCGCCGTCGCTGTTCAAATGCGATTGTTGCAAACCTTCTGAGTAACAGGTCCATGGCCGAATGGTTCAGATGATTGGCCCCAACAGGCAGTGGTAAGGCGCTCTCAATTGCCCGCTCAGATTCTGAAACTTCCGAAAGCGACATCAAAAATTCTCCAATAGCGCTTATTTGGTTGGTGGAATCCA
>JANMQN010000043.1:0-60974 GCA_031370535.1 Sphingomonadales bacterium
CCCGCCGAAGCCGTGATGGTGTAACTGGTGAGCGCGAACTGCACGAAAACCGTGTTGTTATCCGGATGGACAACCGCGGTCTGCTCAACATCGTTAGAGCAGACAACACGGTTCAGCCGACGCCCACGAATCTCATGATCGAACGTCAGGCCATCAGACTGCGTCGCGGAAAAGCACTAAGATTAGTCATCCCGGCACCAACATCGGAAAGCAATATCCAAATGCGCGATGAAAAACTCATTTCACTGATTGCAGATTCACGAACTATCATGGCGCAGATCAACGACAACCCTGACAAATCGATCCCGGCTATCGCGGCTGAGCAAGGGCGTTGCCGTGTTAGAATGATGAAGGTTGCAAAGCTGTCATGTCTGGATCCTGACATTGTCACTGCAATTGTTGAGGGACGGCAGCCGCCAAAGTTTACACCGGGCAAACTTCTTGCCGCTGATCTCCCCCTTGCCTGGGCCGAACAAAGGCGCGAGCTCGGATTCGGCTGACCCATACTGACAATCCAGCAGAAGTCTGTTTTTTGGGCCCGTGAGACGGGCCCTATTTTTTTGACAAATGAATTCACAACAGAGACGATTTTGGCTTCTGGACGAATTTTGCACCGACGGAAGCCCGCAGAACTCCGCCGTAATTGGCGCTATGCATCAAAAGTCTCTGGATAACTGTGATTTTAAGGACTGCGTGGCGCGCCCTACAGGAGTCGAACCTGTGGCCTCAAGATTAGAAGTCTCGCGCTCTATCCAGCTGAGCTAAGGGCGCGCGCTGAGGACGCAATAACGGCTTTGCGCCGAACTGCAAAGGTCGTTATGCCTCCTCACATGCAAGATGCTCCAATCGTCAGCGAAAGTGCCAGTGCAGTCAGCGGTCGGCATTTCCGTTATTATGATTTTGTTATGGCTGCTTTCGTGGCCATCCTGTTGCTATCCAACATTATCGGTGCGGCGAAGCCTGCCGCGCTGACGATCGACGGCGAGCAATGGGTTTTCGGTGCGGGCATCCTTTTCTTTCCGCTTGGCTATGTCATCGGCGATGTGCTGACCGAGGTATATGGCTACGCGCGCGCAAGACGCGTGATCTGGGCCGGATTTGCGGGCCTGATATTCATGGCATTCATGAGCTGGGTCGTTGTTGCATTACCGCCAGCTCCCGGCTGGGAGGGGCAAGCCGCTTATGAAAGCGTATTCGGTCAGGTCTGGCGTATTGTTTTCGCCTCCATCACCGCCTTCTGGGCGGGCGAATTTGTCAACAGCTACGTCATGGCGCGGATGAAAATCAGGACCGGCGGCAAACACCTTTGGTCACGCACGATAGGCTCGACGGTGGTTGGGCAAGGGGTGGACAGCCTGATTTTCTACCCGCTCGCCTTTTTGGGGGTGTGGAGCAAAGAGCAGGTCATTACAGTTATGATCACCAACTGGCTGCTTAAAGTAGGCTGGGAAGTAGTGTTGACGCCCGTTACATATGCGGTGGTCAACTGGCTGAAACGCAAAGAAGGCGTCGATATTTTTGACGAGGGGACCAATTTCTCGCCGTTCAAAACCAAAGTCTAGGACTTATGCAGGAAAAATTGCAGCAACTGGCCGAGCTATGGATCGGTTATAAAGTACGCTTGATTGAATTTGTCGGCCTGACGAATGATGCCATGCATGTTCATGGATCCATTCTCATCCTGTTCATGTCGGCGATCATATTGCGCCGGCGGCCCGATAGCATCTGGTGCTGGCTTATCGTCTTCTTGGCTGAGCTTTTTAATGAGTATGCCGATTTGAAGGGCTTAGCCCCGGGCGAAGCGAGCATCGACGCCAGCATTCACGATCTTTACAACACGATGTTTTGGCCCACGGTCATATTGATGTTAGGTCATTTCCTGTTTCCGCCAAGCAACAGAGAGTTGAAACCGGCCCAAGGAAAATCAGGCGATTTCGCGGATCAGACCCTCGAACAGCCGACGCCCGTCTGATCCACCCTGTATCGCTTCGATCATGCGTTCGGGATGCGGCATCATACCCAGCACATTCCCCGCGTCGTTGAGAACGCCCGCAATATTGCGTGCGGACCCATTCACCGGATCGGCATAGCGGAACGCCACCCGGCCTTCGCCTTCAATCCGGTCCAGCGTTGCCTTGTCAGCAAAATAATTGCCATCGTGGTGCGCGACTGGGATATTGATTTCTTCACCCGCATCATAGCCGCTAGTGAACAAAGATTGGCTGTTTTCAACGATCAATTTGACCGTGCGGCAGACAAATCGAATCCCAGCATTGCGCATGAGTGCGCCGGGTAGCATTCCAGCCTCGGTCAAAATCTGAAAGCCATTACATACGCCCAGCACCGGTACGCCGCGACCAGCGGCCTCAACAACCGCCTGCATCACGGGCGACCGTGCTGCCATTGCGCCGGAACGCAGATAGTCGCCGTAAGAGAACCCACCAGGTATCGCTATCAGGTCGAGACCATCGGGCAATTGGCTTTCGCGGTGCCAGACCAGACTCGTATCGGCACCCATCACATCCCGGATGGCAACTGCCATATCGCGGTCGCAGTTGGATCCGGGAAACTGGATAACTGCAGCGCGCATCAGGCTTGCTCGATCTCGAAATTTTCTATGACCATATTAGCCAGCAATTTACTGCACATAGCTTCGAGGTCTGCTTTTGAAACGCCAGACTCATGTTCAATCTCAATCAGCCGGCCCGCGCGGACATCATTCACACCTGAAAAACCTAGACCTTCCAGTGCATGATGAATAGCCTTCCCTTGCGGATCAAGTACGCCGTTTTTTAGGGTTACAAAGACGCGGGTTTTCATGAGTTCACCTGTGTTGCTGGCCGTTTGCCCCCTATAGAAGCCGCAAGATATGAAACAAGAGGGCAGGTGGCTGGTAACCCAAAATTAACTCTGTTCCGCAATGCTGTCTTGATGGTGATCGGTCTATGTACGTTCACTAAGCGTTGGTCGTTAAGGCAATTATGCTGATCGGAGGACCTGATGGTTGGTTTGGCAACTGCGATGTTTATCGGGCTGTTCGCTTTTGGTCATGATTTTTTTGGCTGGAGCAGTGGTGCCAATGACGATGTTCAGCTTGGGCTGTTTCTGGCCTTTATCCTCGGCATTGTCTGCGGCTACAAGACAAAGGGTTGAGACCTATCGCGCTGTCGTCGCTGCGCTGTTCTTGTCAGATTTGTTTGTAATGAGCTCGGCCGGTAGTGCGCGGAATGTAAACTGGGCGGGCGTGCCCAAATAGAGTTTTGCAACTTTCCATACGTCTTTGGCTGTGACGGTTTTGAACAAAGCTTCGCTGTTGCGAAAACGTTCCAGGCGGCTGGGGTTGCTCTGTGCTTCGGCCGCGACACCAATCCACGTATCGTTACGTTTCTTCCAGTCGGCGTAGCTTTCGAGAACCGGTTTGCGTGCGCGTTCGAACAGATCGGAATCGGCAGGCGCAGAAACCAGCTGGGCAATGATTTGATCGACCGCCGCTTCTATAGCGGCCAAATCTTTGGGGTCGCCGGTTGTCGCAATCGAAAACGTTCCTCGGCCCGGATAAATATTGGACATGCTTGAACTCGCGCCACCGCCATAGGTTGCGCCCAGCTTTTCGCGAAGTTCGTCGGTCAGGCGAAGCGTGACTATGCGCGCCAGCAGGTCCATTGATTGTGCAACTTTTTGGTCGCCATCGTCGGTGGTCGGCCATACGCGTCGCCAGCTTAGTTGATTGCGCTCGCCGCGATGCGGGATGTCAAAATTTCCATTCACCTCTGCCCATGTGGTTTTTCGTTCTTCAGTGTAAGCGTTGCCCTCAGATTTGCGATCCGGTAGCGCTCCGAAAGTTCGCGCAACCGCCTTGATGGCAGCCTCTTCGTCAACATCGCCAACGAGTGCGATTTCGAGCCTGTTGGTTACCAACGCATTATCCAGAGATTTTTTCAGCATCGCAAAATCGAGCGATTGCATTGTTTGCAATGGTGCAAGCGCAAACCTTGGGTCGTTGCTCGTCATGATTTTTACCGACTCGATGTTCAACGCTGAACCCGGCGTTGCGTTGAGACGCGCATAGGCTTCGGGCAATGGTCGCCGGAAAAGACGAAGCGCATTCTGGCTGTAGGCTGGGTATTTCGTGTAGGCTGCCATTACCTGCAATTGGCGTTCAAGATCGGCAGGTGCGACCGTGCCGTAGTTTCCGAAATAATCATCGGCCACGGCAAAGGAAGCCGACACGGTGGTTCCCGCGAGCAATGAACGCAAATCCTCAATGTCATGTGCCTCGAGTCCGCCAGACACATAGGCTCCGGCCATTAAACGCGCGAGCGGCGCATTTTCTTTACCGAAATGCAGCTCACCGCCGTCGATGCGGAGCGCGTAGCGGATGCGGTTATCCTCAAAATCGGTCTTTTTAAGGTTGAGCAACACCCCATTGGCAAATCGAATCGTGCGTATATTCAAGTCGTCAATTTGCTTGTCCTCGACCACGGCTCCGATTGGTCCGAAATCGGTATAGGCGAACGATTTTTCGTCGCGGACCGTGGGCGCCGCCACTGCGAGCGACCGGCTAGCATTGTAGGCCTCGACAAGCTGCTTTGTCTCAAACCCGTCACCTTGTTTTGTAGTGAGGAACATCAGCGGTGTGTCAAGCCGGCCGAACCATTTGGCAAATTCTGAGTTGATGGCTGTTTTTGTCATAAACGGTCGCAATTGCAGCCAAAGAAGCCGGCGATAACCGTCGGAATTCAGGACATCGTTGTCAAGGCCGATGAGCTCGTTAGCTATCGCACCGCTCGTCTTGGTAGCTTCGCTCATCGCGTTATTTGCATAAGCTGAGTCAAAGCGCCTTATCTGCTCGGCGATTTCCGCGGCGGAAAATCCGTACTGGACAGCTTGGCGTAAGATTTGTTCCGTAAAGGGCAACAGATCGCGCCAGCTGCCGTCCTTGCCAGATGCGGTAAAACCGATACGTGCATATTGGTCGCAAAATCCGATTTCAAACGTCAAGCCGCCACTCAGAAACGGTACATCGTCTTCACGCGAGCGGCGGTTCATCCGCTGCGAGACAATCGACGCCGCGATTTGCATTTTTAACTCGACCACTGCGCGTTCAAGCGTGTCGGGCCGCGCCTTGTCGGGGATGAGTTGCTGTACGCCGATGGCTTCGCCGATTTCGGGATGCGTGAAACTGCCAGCTGCAAGTTTGCGATTGGTATCGACGGTGCAAGTATCGATGTCGCCAAGAGTGATGCTATCAGCTTTCCAAGTCGAAAACTTGGCCACAATCTGGCGCTCGATAGACGCTGTATCCACCGGCCCCACGACAATGATTCTAGTTCGGTCAGGGCGGTACCATTTTTGGTACAACTCCTTCATCCGTTTGGCAGGTGCCGATTGCAGCACGCTCAGATTGCCGATGGGGTAGCGCGTTGAATAATAAGTGTCAGGATAGAAAAGGTTATTAGCCGCTCGCGCGCTCTGGAAACCGAAATTCTCGCGTTCGCGCATTTCGGCAATCACGACCCCGCGTTCCCGGTTTACCGCGTCGGGATTGAAGAGCAGTTCGCTGGCCGTCTCCCGCATCAGGAATAATGATCGTTCGATCAGCGCCGGGTCGGCTTTGGGCAGATCCAGCTTATACTGCGTCTGGGTGTAGCCAGTTGACGCGTTGGTGTCCGCGCCGAATGAAAGTCCAAGCCGTTCGAGTATCTTTACCATCTCGCCCTCTGGGACGTTCGTAGTGCCGTTGAATGCCATATGCTCGATGAAATGCGCGAGACCCTGCTCGTCCTCTGCCTCGGCAGCCGACCCGAAGTCGATTGCCATTCGGACAAGGACCTGATTTTGTGGGCGTTGGTTGGGGCGGATTGCATATCGCAAGCCATTAGGGAGCTTGCCGTAAATGACGCTACTATCAGGTTCGAGGTCCGAAGTCTCTGCATTCCACGGCGCTGTACGTTCGGCGCCGGGCGGAGCCTTGCCAGGCGCTGCAAATGCGGGGCTTGCAAGCGTCACAAGCACCGCAATCCAGCCACCGATAAACCTGCTTTTTGTCACCCGGTGCTATTTGCCCTTGCGCAAACGGTGGCTCACCATATCGAGCACTGCGCCTTCAGTTTCCTCAGGCATCAGGCCCAAACGGCGGGCAACCTCCTGATAAGCCTCCGCCTCGCCGCCAAGGTCACGGCGGAAGCGGTCCTTGTCGAGCTTCTCGCCGGTTTCGATGTCCCAAAGGCGGCAGCCATCAGGACTGATCTCGTCGGCAAGGATGATACGCGAGAAATCACCGTCAAACAGGCGACCGAACTCCAGTTTGAAGTCGATCAGGCGAATGCCTATTGCGGCGAACATACCGCACATGAAATCGTTAATTCGGATCGCCATCGAGGAAATATCCTGCATTTCCTCCTGCGTCGCCCAGCCGAAACAGGCAATATGCTCTTCGGCTACCAGCGGGTCGCCCAACGCGTCGTCCTTGTAGCAATATTCGAGCAAAGTGTGCGGCAGCGGTGTGCCTTCCTCGATGCCGAGGCGCTTCGACAGCGACCCCGCAGCAACATTGCGGACGATAACCTCGATCGGGACAATCTCGACCTGGCGGATCAATTGCTCACGCATGTTGAGGCGGCGGATGAAGTGGGTCGGTATGCCGATGTGGCTCAATCGTGTGAACACATGCTCCGAAACGCGATTGTTTATAACGCCTTTGCCTGCAATTGTGCCCTTCTTCTGCGCATTAAAGGCGGTGGCATCATCCTTGAAATATTGGATCAACGTGCCGGGTTCGGGGCCTTCATAAAGTATCTTGGCCTTGCCTTCGTATATTTTGCGGCGGCGGGTCATGTGCGGTCCCTGTCTTTGTAGCAAATAATGAACCCCGGCGGCGCAGGTCGCTACCGGGGCGGTTTTGTTGGCTATAGGCCATTGCATGCGCGGGCGCAATTCGAGATAGGACATATGGAATGGCAATCGACCTCGACCTGCTCATGCGCGCCTACGCCAATGGCATTTTCCCGATGTCAGATGCGCGTGATGACCCTGACACATTCTGGATCGAACCCGAACAGCGGGCGATTTTGCCCCTGAATGAGTTCAGGCTATCAAAGTCTCTTGCCAAAACCATTCGGCAGGAGCGATTTCTCGTAACTTCCGACAAGGCTTTTGGGCGGGTTATCGCAACCTGTGCAGAATCGCGAGACGACCGGCGCGATACATGGATCAATCCCGATATTGAGGACGCGTTTTGCGATCTTCACCGGCTGGGTCACGCACATAGCGTGGAATGCTGGCTGGACGGGGATCTGGTCGGCGGGCTCTACGGAATGTCGATGGGTCGAGCGTTTTTTGGCGAGAGCATGTTTTCCAGAGCGACCGATGCGTCGAAAGTCGCGCTGGCTTGGTTAGTGGCGCGAATGAAGGTCGGCGGTTTCGACCTTCTCGACTGCCAGTTCATGACCGACCATCTGGCGAGTCTCGGCGCAATTGAAATCACACAGGACGATTATCTCGTCCGACTGGAAGCAGCGCTTGGTCGAGCCTATCAGGCCTCGGTCGTATCCTCCCCGTCGCCCTCTTCGGCCGAAGGAGCAGTTGGCGCGGGTGACTGGGGCGCGCTGGATGGCTTCTTAACAGCGGGTACGGGATCGTCCGACGACTTTTCTTCAACCGCTTCCTCTTCGCCAGGGAAGTTCATCTTGCAGGTCTTGACCCAGACGTCGTAAATCGGGTGCTCGACGACATTGGCAGCAGGATTTTCCTTGAACAGCCAACCTGTAAATACCGTCCGCCAGCGTTCGGCTTCGGTAGTGCCGGGTGGGCGTTCGTTGACAATAAGTTGAACAAATGCACCTTCGTCCGGGTAAGTTTCCCAAGGCGCGGTCTTCTCGCATGCGCGCAGGCGGACGACGACTTTGCCAAAGCGGATGGCTTCGCCGGGTTTCAATTCGATATCGCGTGTCTGGCCGTTGCGTTTGTTGAGCAGGCCTAACACAGCGATCCGGTCCGCCATCGGCGTGCCGAGTGTTTCGCCTTGTGCGACCACGATCTTGTCGGTTGTCTGCTGCGCCTTGCCTGACTTTATTGGCGCTAGCGCTTCCTCCTGATTATCCGACGAACCGCATGCAGCCAGTGTTGCCAAAACCGGCATCAGCAACAGACCACGCCGAAACGTCATGATGCGTCGGGACTCCATGCCTCGTAATCGCCGGTAGCACGGGCGCGGTGCCCGCCGCGCTCAATTGCGCCAGCAGGGCGGTATGCAGCGTCGGTGCCAGTCAGATTAGGAACTGCAGCTGCTTCAAACGAGCGCACTGGGGGCAAGTAGCTTTCAGGATCGCCGTCATGCGTGCCGTGTAGCCAGCCATGCCAGTCGGGCGAAACGCGGCTTGCATCGTTGGCACCGTTATAGATGACCCAGCGGCGCTTGCCGTCTGCCGACTGATAGTATGCGTTACCTGCGGAATCTTTTCCTGCAGACTTGCCCTTGCGCCAGCTGTAAAGCGCGGTGCCGATGGTGGCACCGTCCCACCAAGTGAAGATTTTTCCGAGGATTCCCATGGCCCGCGATTAGGGCGAAGCGTGACTTCGCGCAATCCCTATTTGGGCGCTATTTGCCGCGCCAGACGACCTTATCACCTGCCGATATGCGTAGTTCTGCAGTCAATCCGCCGCGCAGTTCGAGAACAGCTGCAACCGGCTCGCCCGCAGCCACCGGAGCGGTCGAATAGGGAATCGTATTCTCCGCAATGCTTTCAATCGTTCCGTCGGAACGAATGAAAATGATATCGAGTGGAATGACAGTATTCTTCATCCAGAAGCTTGCGACCCTTGGTTCGGCAAACGGAAATATCATCCCTGCCGTGTCTGCCAATTCGGTGCGGAACATCAATCCTTTGGCTTGTTCCATGGAGCTGCCCGCAATTTCCACGGTAAACGCGCGCGTCTTCGCGCCGCTGGTGATACACAGGGTAGTCTGGGTTAGTCCCGCAGGCGATTGGCCGGCGTCCGCGCCCGCCGAACAGCCGCCAACTTCGGTGCTACCGGGGGCTGGCAATGTGCAGCCCACCAGCATCAAGGCTGAGATTATACCGCTATATCTGGTTATGCGCGTCATATTCATTTGCTCGAACCTGTATCAACTTTCGCACAGTTGATGGCGGCGGCCCCTGCAAGTTTGATGAAGCACGTGCCCTTGCCGCCAATCGTGATATTGCCCGATCCGCGATTGTAGATGTCGGTGCCCTCCTCGACGGTCGCTGTCGAAACCGCATTGCCGATATGCTCCAGCCGCAACTTCCGCATTTTTACGCCCGTGCCTTCAAACGTGCCTGCGCCGTTGATGGTCACGCGTGCATCACGCACCACACCGTTACCAATGGCAATCTTGCCATTTCCGTTGATATTGGCGGTAAACTGGTCGGCGATCAGACTGCCAATCGAGACCGAACCATTTCCTGCGATCAGCATCCGTGACAGATTCGGCTGCTTCACTTGAGAAATGTTCAACGTTCCATTACCGCTGAGGGTGATATCGTTGATCGCTTGTGTCGTCAGCGTAACCTGTAACGGCTGGGTTATTGGTACGCCCTTATTGTTATTGACGATGTCTTGCAGCCTAACCCGCAGAGTCATCCCGACGCGCTCTAGCTTTAGCGAATCTAGCACGCGCTTGTCCCCGCTGGCTGTGGCTGACGGCGATTTACCCGTCTGCACGGATACATTGATGTCGCCGATGATCTGGATATTTTCGAAACTGGCAACCAGCAGTTTGCGCTCGACTGCGCTCGCGGGTTGCGCGCCAAAGGTCATGGCCGCAAACAGTGCCGCAGCACTTAATCGGACAATCGTGCCTCGCCATATTCGACCCAGCCCAGCCATTTTGGTGTCCTCTTCATATAATGCCCATGCGGCTCATCGCACACAAAACCTGCGGCGGATATGGCGCTTGTTACTGGCCTGGTCAAATGACAACCACCAGCGATGTGTTTCCATGCGGGCTCTATCCGTGATTGCCATTTCGCGGGCCCGGTGTCGGGGGCTAGGCCGTGTTCGACGAATAGCAACCGCCCACCGGTCCGGAGTACGCGCTTCGCCTCGGACAGGGCAGCGACGGTGTCTTGTACCGAACACAACGTGAAGGTCGTCACCACCGTGTCGAAACTATTGCTGGCAAAGGGTAACGCCTCTGCCACGCCAGCGACAAATTCTGCACTGCGGCCCAGATCGGCGAGTTCGGCATGTGCACGGTCGAGAAGTTCGGGCGATGGGTCGATACCTGACAGGCTTTTTACCTTATACCAATCATAATAGGCCAAATTTGGCGCACCGCCGCAACCAAGCTCCAGCACATCGCCCGAAGCCAGCGGTACCACGCGCGACCGGTCCTTCATCACCGCAGGCTGGCGGCAGGCACAGCTGATCAACCGCGGAACGACATTACGGTCCCACCAACCGTTCATTGCTCCACGCCCTGTGTTACGAACAATTGACGGTACCCGAACCCATCGATTTGGAGGAACATTTCGCACCACCTGCGACGTTGATATCGCCGCTCCCAGCAACCTTGGCCTCGACCTTGCCGGTGGCGTTGATGCTGACATCGCCAGAGCCGGCAATCGACACTTCGGCGTCGGTCGCATTCAGTTTGGTCGCATCGATACTGCCCGACCCGAGTACGTTAAAGTCCGCAGTTTCGACCTTGCCTGAAATCATGGCATCGCCCGAGCCTGCTATTTTGGTTTCCAGCTTCTTGGCCGCGACATCGGCGACTTTCAGGCTTCCTGATCCGGCGATTTTGACGGACACTTCGTCGCCGGTCATCTTGTCGGCGGTAAAGTCGCCCGATCCGGCGAGCGAAGCTTCGGAAAGCGTCGGTGCAGTAATCGTGATGGTTACACCATTACCGTCTTCCCCGAACCAATTGCCCTTGGTCCGGCCAATGACGATTGCATTATCGTCCATTTTATAGCGCAAGGTCGCCATTGCTTTGGTATTGCCTTCCGCCTTGATGGTGAAGGCATTGCCGGTCACAAAGATGATATTGTCCGGCCCGAGCGCTTTGACCTTTTTGAACGATCCAGTCGTCGCGGCGGTTGTAGAAATGGTCTTGCCGTCCGCAAACCCGCCGCCGTCGGTGTCTTTGATATCCTCGACCGCATCAGTGACTGAGTAACCGCAAGCCGACAGCGCCAGCGCGGCGAGGGGGATAAAAATGAGGGGGGATTTCATTTTGGGGGTTCTCCGATGTGTGTTGTGGAGATAATACAGTTATTGCAGGTCGGGTGCAAGCGGGAAGTGCCTAACGTGGTGACGGCAGCTTAGAACGCTATTTTCCAAAGACTCTCTGAATTCTGGGCCTTACCTTCAAAAACTGGATATAAAGACGTTCTAGCATGCCAATAACTAATGCGTTTTTCGCCGCCCATCCCAGTGGCTTGAGTAATGGGATCACTCTCCACATCGCCGCAAAGGCGGCTGCTCCGGACAGCATCACGCCATCTTCGCTCGCATGAAAGCGCGCCAGTAATTCTTGCCGGTCCAGTGGGCAAACCGCATCGGTCGATGACACATCGTGAAATTCAATTTTCCTTCGCCAGTCTAGCCGCCGCATCAGTGCAATCTCGCGGATGCAGATAGGACAACTGCCGTCGTACCAGATGGTCACTTTTGCCATACCGTCCTTCTACGCCGCGGTGAGCGAAGTGTCAGCTAAGGCGTTCGGCGGTATTGTTTCCGACGCACAACCAGATCTTTTTATTCGTCACCTGCCCACGCAAAACGCGCTATACATCTGGCAAAAACAGGATAAATTCTGCTTTTATAGGGTCGCAGCCATATAGCTACCTTCCCGAGGTCACGCACTGGAGCTGGTTTGAAAGGCACGGGCGATGTTTGGAATTGCGAAAATCCTGACGGCAATGTTGCTGATGTCCGCGTTTTTGCAGCCGCGGACACTACTTGGCGCGCAGCAACTAGCCGCGGAAAATCTGGAAGGCTGCATTATCGGTGACGACTGCACTGCGGAATCGGTCGCTGAAGCGCCTTTGTCCAACGCATATGTTGCGGTGGCTTTCGCTGACTCGCTCGAGGAGGATCGAGCGACCATCGAGGCGATGCTTGCGACCAACCCCGATGTCCGCGTCAGTCCGTTGAAAGAGCAGGCCGACTATCTGATTGCGCGCTATCCTGACTTTCCTCAAACGCTGGTCCTGATACCAAATCGCGAGCTGTTTAATTATGATGGGCTTGGTCTCCGACATTATGATGGCTCGGACGAGCGCATCGTCAGAATGTACCAGCGCTTTGCAAGCGCACGATATGTCTCCAGCTATCAACTGCCCGTGGTTGTCGGAAGCCTCGACGACGCCTCGCTGGCTGAAGAATTGAATAGTGAGCTCCAGCAAATATTGTGGGCGCGGCGATTACTTGCCTTTCGGGGCAAACCCCGCACGAACGTCGATGCTGACCTCCATTACAGCGACTGTTCGGCGGCCACTGAGGTGGAACGTTGTGAGCCAACCAATGCGCTTATCGTCCGCAACAAAATGCCGATATTGCAGCATGTCGCGCTGGTCCAGATCGACCAATATAGCCTTCGTTTCCACGCTTCCAACAGTCCGGTCACGCAGTTTACACTGAACCCAGGGGCCTCCCGATCATTCTCAGACCAAGGCGCGGGGCAGCATATCGCCATCATATCCTCGGACCGGCCGCTCGACCTCGATCTGCTTGCAAGCCGCGACGGCGGCCTATCGGATATTCCGCAGGCCTGGAATATATCGGTGCTGTCTACCGGCGTTAGATATTCGCCTAGGGGTGGCGGTGGCAAGGCGGTCGCCTCCTTGTTTGCGGCGCCTTGGCAGGTTCAGCTATATTCCACCGACAGCAACACCCCGGCTTCGCTGCGTGCCAGCGCTGCGCTCGGCAAGGTGGCGTGGGCGCAGCACGAGAAAACGCACCGCTGCGGCGGCTCGGTCATCGGTCAGGACCGCGACCGATATATCGTGCTGACCGCCGCGCATTGCGTTGCCGGCGAACCCTTTGCTGGGCCGGTCATGCGGCAGAATGCGCTGAAATTTCGGCGCGTGAAACTGGGCACACTGAACCTGCGTTATGGGGGCACGACCTATGCCATCGACTCCATCGTTGTGCACAAGGACTACAAAGCGGGTAGTCAATTGAACGACATCGCACTTTTGCGGATCAAGCCGGATGCGAGTACGTTGGCGCAGAATACCAAATCGGTGAGGCCGATCTCTCCTGCGGCACGGCCGCCGGCGCCGAGCGTCAAGGTAAAATGGTATGGCTGGGGCTTTATGGAGGAAACCGAGGGGCCTGTCGCACGGATTACCAGCAACAATGTGGTTCAGCGCAACCCGGCCGAATTGCACGAGGGTGAAATGCAGCTTATCGACCGTCAGACATGCAGTAAGAGAGCTGGATATGGCAAGGTGACCGACTTCATGCTGTGTGCGGTGACGCCCTCAAACTCAGATGCGGCAAGGCGGGGCGAGCATGTGTTCACTTGTCAGGGGGATAGCGGCGGGCCGATTACAGGTATCGAAAACGGCAAGACGGTTCAGGTCGGCATTGTGTCTTGGGCGGTTGGTTGTGGGGCCAAGGACAATCCGTCGGTGTCGGTAAATGTCGCCAAATATCAAAGCTGGATCACCATCGCCAAAACGAAATTCGAAGCTGGGAAGTCGGTTACGCATCCGCTCCAATAGACAAAAAAAGGGCGCCCCTAAGGACGCCCTTCAGATTTTCCGGTAAGGAAACTTGTTACTCGGCTTTTTCGTAATATTGTGGTGCTGCCTCGTTCAGGATGACCAAAATCTTCTGCAGTGCAGCTTTCTCGTCGGTCTTTTCCATCGCTGCCAGCTCGCGCGCCAAACGGCTCGAAGCCGCTTCGAAGATCTGGCGTTCGGAATAGCTCTGCTCGGGCTGGTCATCCGGGCGGAACAGATCGCGGGTGACTTCGGCAATCGACACGAGGTCGCCAGAGTTGATCTTCGCTTCATACTCTTGCGCACGGCGCGACCACATGGTGCGCTTTACGCGGGGCTTGCCAGTCAGTGTGTGCATGGCTTCCTTCAGCGTCTTGTCGGATGACAGCTTGCGCATCCCAACGCCTTCGGCCTTGTTGAAAGGCACGCGAAGTGTCATTTTTTCCTTTTCGAAGCGCAGCACATAAAGCTGTAGCTGCATGCCTGCAATTTCGGAATCCTGCAGCTCGATCACGCGACCTACCCCATGCTTCGGGTAAACCACATAATCGCCTACATCAAATATCGCCGCGTTGGACGTCATATTACGACCTTTCTGATTATTCGGGAGAATTTAGCTTCGTCGGCAACAATCGTGCCCATAAGACTATGTCGTTCGTCCCTTGCGCCAAGAGCGTCTGCGGGCCGGATAGCCGATGCAAACGTCGGTCATTTTTGACCTGTTGGTTAAAGTGTAACAGATTCGCAACAAAATTTCAATGCCTGCTTTCGGCAGTGTCAATAGCGCGTCTCAGATTGCGCTCAATTTCCGGACTCTGTCGTCATGTTCGACATTTGCATTGTGGCTGATCGCCTTGATATCAGCGGAGTTCATCCAGCACAGGTCCATATGGCCGAGCACCCGGTCGTCATGGCTCCGGATGGTCACGGGCAATATCGGCTGGCGGTCCCGCTCATCGACGAGCACCGGGTTTGAAGGAACGCCGGTGCCGAATTTTTCTCCCCATTGGCGCAACGCGATCATCACCGGCAATAGTTCAAGGCCCTTTTTGGTCAGGCGGTACTCGACCTTGCGCCGATCGTCGGGGCAAGGGGTGCGATGGAGGATGCCGCTTTCGGTAAGGCGCGTAAGCCGGTTGGCCAAGATATTACGTGCGATACCGATTTCGGAGAGAAACTCCTCGAAATGCCGGACACCGTTAAATGCGGCGCGCAGGATCATGAATGACCATCGTTCGCCCATTGCCTCCAATGCTGTGGGCAGCCCACATTCGGCAATATCCTGCAGCGACTCTCGTAATTCACCCATATATTCATCCTCTGAGAGGGAGCGTGACCCCCTTGCGAAAAAAAATCAACTGATAATCAGTTTTAAGTTGCAACTAGAAACCTAATCTAATAAGTAGTGATTCGCAACTGGTTTTCCAGAGGCGCAAAACGAAGGTAAAGGCGCAAAAGTTCCAGCCGGCGTTTTGCAGACTTAGCAAAGCTAAAAAGGAATAGAATTATGACCCTCTCCCAAGTTTCTGCGCGTTTTGGCGCACTCATCGCTGCTGGCGCCGTCAGCGCAACTCTGCTCATCGCCGCTCCGCAGGCGCATGCCGCGAACAATGGCCCTTATTACAAGGTAGAGCTCGCTCAGCCCGCTCCTTCGAAACAGGAATTGCTACGTAGCGTTTTCGTTAAGTGCGAAGGGACTGCATGCCGCGCGCCGATGGCGTCGACCGCTCCCAAGAATATGTGCATCAGCATCGCCCGTGAATTTGGCGCAGTTTCGGCTTTTTCGGCCGGCGACCGTGTCTTCACCGCCGATGAACTTGCTGCCTGCAACGGCAATAAGAAGGAAGTGATCGCGAAGAACTAATTCGCTTCGCAGTACAGGATTTTTCGGCCTTTCTCTCCTCCTTACCCCCGAGCCGGTTCGTGAACTGGCACCAGAGAGCCGAAACACCTTAGCGCCGGAAGGATAACCTTCCGGCGTTTTTGTTTATTGGCTTTCAGATCGCTTAGATGTCCGAATTTTCTGGATCGCCTTTCTATCCGTGCATTTTCCTGTTGCATCGCAGCGTAAATCGCACACTTTAGGAAAATGATGCGGCAATATGAACTGGTGGAACGGGTTAGGGCATATGATCCCGATGTCGATGAGGATCGGCTGAACCGCGCCTACGTCTATACCGTCCAAATGCACGGCGCGCAGAAGCGGGCATCGGGAGACCCTTATTTCAGTCATCCGGTGGAGGTTGCCGGCCTGATGACAGACCTCAAAATGGATGAGGATACGATCATTACTGCGTTGCTCCACGACACGGTCGAGGACACGCTCACGTCGATTGAGGATGTCGAAGCGCGGTTCGGGCCTGAAGTGGCGCGTCTGGTTGACGGCGTCACCAAGCTTTCAAAGATCGAAGCGCAGACCGAAGACGAGCGCGCGGCGGAAAATTTGCGCAAATTCCTGCTGGCGATTTCGGATGATATCCGCGTGCTTTTGGTCAAGCTTGCCGACCGGCTGCACAATATGCGGACGCTGCATTTCATAAAAAGCCCCGAAAAGCGCCGCCGCATAGCCAAAGAAACGATGGATATCTACGCGCCGCTCGCCGAGCGGATCGGCATGTACGAATATATGCGCGAGATGCAGTTGCTGGCATTCGAGCAGTTGGAGCCCGACGCCTACAAGACGATCACCGGCCGTCTGAAACAGATCCGCGAAAAGGCCGATGTCGAGATCGACCAGATCAACCAGACCATCGCTTGGGAGATGGAGCAGGCGGGACTGAAGATCAAAATTTCGGGGCGTGAGAAGCATCCCTATTCAATCTGGAAAAAAATGCAGGAACGCCATGTCGCGTTCGAACAGCTGACCGATATCAACGCGTTTCGCGTGATTACCGAAACCGAGGAAGATTGCTACCGCGCGCTGGGCGTGCTTCACCGCCGCTGGCAGATGGTGCCGGGACGGTTCAAGGATTTTATCTCGACGCCCAAGCGCAATGGTTACAAATCCATCCACACCACGATCATGTTCGCCAAGAACATGCGCGTGGAGGTTCAGATCCGCAGTCAGGAAATGCACCGCAGCAGCGAATATGGCTTCGCCGCGCATTGGGCGTACAAACAGGCCGGGACGCCGGACGGGCAGGCCGGTTGGCTGCGCGACCTCATCGAAATTCTCGAAACCAGCCATGATCCTGAGGACGTTCTCGAAAACACGCGGATGGCGATGTATCAAGACCGTATCTTCGCCTTCACTCCCAAAGGTGCGTTGCATCAGTTGCCCAAAGGTTCGACAGCGGTGGACTTTGCCTATGCAGTGCACACCGATCTGGGCGATAAGACGGTGGGGGCAAAGGTCAATGGCCGCCACGTGCCGCTCAGGACGCAGCTCAACAATGGCGACATGGTCGAAATCCTGAAGTCAAAGGCGCAAGAACCTCAGCCGACCTGGTTGAACTTTGTCACAACCGGTAAGGCGCGCGCAGCGATCCGCCGCCATGTGAGGCATAGGGAGCGTGACGAACTTGTCGCCATCGGTCGCAAGCTGTACGAAGAAATCGCAGAGCGCATGCCTGCCAAAATTGGCAAGAAGGCACTCGATGCGGCCGTCAAACGTCTGAAACTCGACGATGATGAGGAATTGATGCATCGCATCGGCGCTGGAAAGATTAATGACCGCGCGTTGATGGAGGCGCTCGTGCCTGGCTTTGATGTCGATGGCGTGGAAGGGGATTTCCCTAGTCAGGAACGTGCAATCTCGATCCGCGGACTTACACCTGGCGTCGGCTATCATCTCGGCGATTGCTGCCACCCTATCCCGGGTGACCGCATCGTCGGATTGAGGATACCGGGCCAGCCCGTCGAGGTCCACACCATCGAATGCGATCGCCTCGCAAGCGGCGTCGACGCCGATTGGGTGGACCTAAGTTGGGGGCAAGGCAGCGAGGGCGCGTCAGCGCGGCTGCGTGTCATCATTCACAACCGCCCCGGCACGCTTGGCGAAATTGCCGGGATTTTCGGTTATCACAAAGCGAACATCATCAACCTGCGCATGACGGCGCGCGATGTCGAATTCCACACGTTCGAGGTCGATCTAGAGGTCCACGATCTGCCGCACCTAATGCGGATCATTTCAGCGCTGCGCGCGTCGGAAGCGGTGGCAACGGCAGATCGGGTTTATGACTAAGCGGGTTGCAATGCTAGTTTTTGGAGCAACATCTGCGCTGCCTTTTCAGACGATGCGGGGTTCTGCCCGGTAATCAGCAGCCCGTCCTCCAAGACAAATTCGCTCCAGTCAGCGCCCTTGACATAGATCCCACCACTTTCTTTGAGCATGTTCTCGACCAGAAACGGCACAATGTCGGTCAGTCCAACCGCTTCTTCCTCGCTGTTGGTAAAGCCGGTGACTTGCTTACCGCTCACGAGCGGTTTGCCGTTGGCGTCCTTGACATTTTTCAACACGCCCGGCGCGTGGCAAACCGCAGCAACGGGCTTGCCGGATCCAATAGCTTGCTCGATGATGGAAATAGAGTGGGCATCATCGGCCAGGTCCCACAAGGGCCCGTGTCCGCCCGGATAGAAGACGGCGTCATACGAACTAACGACGATATCGGCGAGCTGGTGCGTGCTTGCCAATACGGCCTGTGCGTCTGTGTCGGTCTTGAAGCGTTCGGTGGCAGGCGTCTGGGCATCGGCTTCGTCGCTTTTGGGGTCAAGCGGCGGCTGTCCGCCTTTGGGCGAGGCAAGCGTGATTTCCGCACCGGCATCCCGGAAAACATAATAAGGCGCGGCAAATTCTTCCAGCCAGAATCCGGTCTTTCTTCCGGTTTCGCCAAGCTTGTCATGCGATGTGAGAACCATAAGAATCTTCATTTACTACTCCTAAAAAACCATAACGATTATTAACGGCGGGATGCCGCGTTGGTTCCAAACCAGTGCCGATTGAATGCTTCTACCGCCTGGCCTCCAATATCATGTTGAACGGCCCCTCGGTCGCTCGCCGCACAGAACCGAATCCCGCTGCCTTCAGCACCTCGGTTATTATTGCCTCTCCTGCCTGTGCACCGAGTGCCGCGCCGACTTCCTGATCAAGCGAGGTAGGGACGCATATCATTGTTGAAGCGTTGTAATATAGGCGGCTTACCGGACTACCGACATTCTCGCTTGGCTTATTGGCCGCGATTGGTTCGCAAATCAGCCATCTGCCATCAGGCTTCAGGCAACCGTGCAAATGCCGCGCGCAGCCTTCAGGGTCCCCCATATCGTGAAGGCAGTCGAAGGCGGTAATCAGGTCGAACTCGCCATCGTTAATGTCCTTAGCGCGCGCGACCTCGAAGCGGACTCGGCCGCCAAGGCCATGTTCGGCGGCATGTTTTCGCGCGTCTTCGATTGATGGCGCATGGAAATCATAACCTACAAATTCGGATTGCGGGAAAGCCTTCGCCATCAGCAACGTCGAAAAACCGACGCCGCAGCCAATATCCGCGACGCGACCGCCATGGGTAAGTTTCGCTTCGATGCCATCAAGTGCGGGTATCCAGCTTTGCACGATATTGTTCACATAGCCCGGCCGGAAAAACGCACCGACCGCGCAGAACAGACAGCCGCCGGTCTCGCCCCAACCTACGCCTTCACCGCTGCGGAAGGCGGCTTCGACCTTGGATTCTGCCTCGATCATTGCGGCGACCAGGTCGAACGCGCCGGCGAGGTAAACCGGGCTGTCCTTAACTGAAAACACCATCGCCGACTCAGGAGACAAGCTAAACGCGTCGCTTGTCGCATCGAGTTCGAGATAGCCGCTACACGCCTGCGCCATCGCCCATTCGCGCAC
Source organism: Sphingomonadales bacterium (assembly GCA_031370535.1). GTDB lineage: Bacteria > Pseudomonadota > Alphaproteobacteria > Sphingomonadales > Sphingomonadaceae > Sphingorhabdus_B. The sequence continues at coordinate 19,546 of JANMQN010000043.1, forward strand.
ATAACGTTCGGCAAGACCTGTCGTTGCGGCCAACTGCTGAGACGTTGCTGCGCCTTGCGCCAAAGCATCGAATAACCCCAGCCGGATGCCGATCCGTACGGTAGGAACGCTGAACGCTCCGCCGAGATCGCCGAGCATCTTGTCGACGAACGCGTGTAACTTATCCATGTCTAATTCAGCCGCGGCCATGTTCTCTCTCCCAAAGAGCAAATTGTGGCGGCCCGAAAGATGTGACGCGTCGTGTTGTCCGACGGCTATTACAAAGCCAGATATTAGCTCAAGTATTGAGTTGAGTCCAATTTCCGCGCCGCATTTGCTGCACAATCTGACGGACGAAATTGCGGAGGAAGCTACGCTCCGCCTAAATCGTCCAGTATTTCATCGCCCGGTTCGGCATTCACAAAGCGCTTTGCAATCTCGAAACCGTGACCAGCGCGCAAGAATGCATGCAGTTGCTTCTGCCGTTTTTCGGGCGGTGCGGCTTCCGTGGCGAACGGCCCCAACCGCTTGCGTCGAGCGAAGTTTTCTGCCGCTACGAACATGCTCTCCGCCATATGCTCTTTCGCGGGAGCCGCGTCTGAATCGCTAATTCCGCCAGCGCGCAAATCTTCGTTCAATCGACGTTCTCCATAACCGCGCCGGACAAATGCGCGGCTGCGCGCTTGGGCAAATTGCTCATCGTTGATATAGCCCAGTTCAGCAAATTGGGTGACGAGTGCGGCAATGTCGGTGCGCCGTTCGCCATCCCATCCGCGCTCGCTGATTTTACGGGTGAGATAGGTTCCAAGCTTAGCCTGCGTTGTCGCATATTTGGCGACATAATGTAGCGCCAGGTTGCGCAGCTGCACGTCATTCAGCGGTGGTGCAGGCTTTTTAGCAGATGGCCCATATTTCACGCCCTATTCTTGCCACAGTCGGGTCGAATTTTGAACTGGTATCGGCGCGTAGAAGCTGAGCATAATAAAAATGTAACATCGGGCCTTTGGTCGCAACCTTTTGGCCCGGAAGCTATGGGATAATTTATGAGCGAACTCGTGAGCACGCCGACGCAGGATGAATTGCCGCGCCGCCTTTCCGATTTTGCAACCTTGGGTGAAGCGCTGGATTATGCCGCAACTGGCAAGCGCGGGCTCAACTTTCATGATATGCGGGGCGCGTTGGCGCGGCCGTATCCATATTACGAAATGCGTGAAGATGCGCTGAAAATGGCGTATCGGCTGATCAGCCACGGCATCCGTAAGGATGACCGGATAGCATTGGTCGCTGAAACCGGGACCGATTTTGCCTCGTTGTTTTTTGGTTGTATTTACGCTGGCGCTTGGCCGGTGCCGCTGCCGCTTCCGACATCGTTTGGCGGTAAGGAAAGCTATGTTGACCAGCTGTCGGTCCAACTAAAGAGTTGCGATCCCAAAATTCTTTTTTATCCCGCCGAACTTGCCGAAATGGCTGGGGAAGCTGCAACCAATTGTGGCGTTGAGGGCATTGACTGGGAAAGCTTCGGCGATCGCATTGCGCTCAAGGCCGAACTGCCACCTGCGCAGACCGACGAGATTTGCTATCTGCAATATTCCAGCGGCTCGACCCGTTTCCCGCATGGTGTAGCGGTAACCCACAAGGCTCTGCTGAACAATCTGTCTGCGCACTCGCACGGCATGGAAGTGCAGCAAAGCGACCGCTGCGTTTCATGGCTTCCCTGGTATCACGATATGGGCCTCGTCGGCTGCTTCCTGTCGCCAGTCGCTAATCAGGTGTCGACCGACTATATGAAAACCGAAGATTTCGCCCGCCGTCCGCTGGCGTGGCTTGACGTCATCAGCGCCGCCGACGGCACAGTCATCAGCTATTCGCCGACGTTCGGTTACGATATATGCGCACGACGTATTTCGAGCCAGAGTCACGTCAACGACCGTTTCGACCTGTCAAAATGGCGGCTCGCCGGTAATGGCGCTGACATGATAAGGCCTGACGTCATGCAGGCATTTGTCGATGCGTTTGGTGATGCCGGGTTCAAGGCATCATCGTTCCTCCCCAGCTATGGTCTTGCCGAAACCACTCTTGCAGTATCAATCATGCCGCCAGGTGAGGGCATCCAAGTGGAGCTGGTTGAAGAAACCGAGCTAACCGGTCACGCAGGTGCCGCCGACCGTCCCACCCGTTACCGTGCCATCGTAAATTGCGGCAAAGCGGTCAAGGATATGACCATCGAGATTCGTGACGAAAACCGGCGTCCGTTGGCTGATAAAACCATCGGCAAGGTGTGGTGCACCGGGCCGTCACTGATGAAGGAATATTTCCGCGACAAGGAATCCACCGATGCCTGTCTGGTCGAAGGTTGGCTCGACACCGGCGATATGGGATATTTGTCAAATGGATATATCTATATTGTGGGCCGGGCCAAAGACATGATCATCATAAACGGTAAGAACCACTGGCCACAGGATATCGAGTGGGCAGTTGAGCAATTACCCGGTTTCAAAGCCGGCGATATTGCAGCTTTCTCGGTAACCACGCCCGGCGGCGAAGAGACCCCGGCGGTGCTAGTCCAGTGTCGCACGACCGATGAGGTTGAGCGCGCGAAATTGCGCGAGCAGATCCGCGACAAGGTGCGCTCGGTCACCGGAATGAATTGCGTGGTTGAGCTCGTCCCGCCGCGCACATTGCCGCGGACCAGTTCGGGTAAGATGAGCCGCGCGAAAGCACGTAACCTGTATTTGTCCGGTGAGATTCAGCCTTACGCAATTGCCGCCTAGCCGCCCCACTTTTCGCCGTTAGAAATGCACTGCAGTCGTTTAGCTGGTTAATATCCGGTAAAGCCTCCCAATCATTGATTTTCCTCGAAAATTTTACATCATCCTGCCGCGATTTCGTGGTGCTGATTACCTTTGGGTAAGGTTCGTTCGCTACAACCGGCAAGTGATCAAAAAAGACGTGTATCTTGAACTGCCTAACGAATTGTCTTTCAAGGCGTTGTTAGGACTTGCCGAACCTGTTGGTCTGGACGGCGATGTGATGCGCGGAATCCAGGCACGCAGTATGCGCCAGCGCACGACATTAAGGGTCGGATTGAATCTGGTTTGCGCAATAATGGCGATATTGCTGTACCGCGGTATCGCGCCTGTTTGGGCAACGGTAACATGGGCAACGCTTTTTGGTGCGTTTCACCTCTATTCCTTCCATCAATTTGGCACCAAGTGGGTGTGGGACCGGCCCCAATTCAATCGTGAAGACGTCCGGCGCCTGAACACACATTCTGCCATTACTGCGACCATGTGGGGTTCGGCGTTTGGTTTCATGGGAACCAGCGGTACTATAATGGAAATGCTCGGGCTTTGGTCGATTGTGCTTGGCATGATGGTTTATGCTTCGCTGCTTTTGCCCACCGCCCCGATGGCGGCGACGATTTTCATCGGTATAACCAGTTTTTGCGCTGGTCTCGGTTTCGTTTATCACGGGGGATATTATCTCGCAGTGGCCGCCTGTGGCATTGGCGCGCTGTTAATCATGGCATGCCTGCGTTCTGCCCGCGCACAGATATTGTTCGAGGTGGCCAACAGCATCGTTCAGGAAAAATCGGAAACCGTCAGCTTGCTACTGCGAGAGTTCGAAGACAGCGGCGCAGACTGGCTTTGGCAGACTGATACGTCAAGGTGCGCCACGCACGTATCGCCACGTTTTGCTTACGCGCTTGGTGAAGAGTCCAAGGCTATAGAAGGGCAGCCTTTGCTGAAATTGATCGCGGGGGATGCTTGGGAAAGGGGACAATATCCAGATGCTCTTCACGATCTGGCAGACAGGCTGAAAAAGCGCGAATCTTTCAGTAACCTCATTGTCCCGGTTACGCTCAAAGGCGTTACCCGGTGGTGGGAATTGTCAGCATCGCCAAGGCATGCGGAGGACGGATCGTTTCTCGGATTTCGGGGGGTGGGTTCTGATGTGACCGAGCAGCGGGAGTCTGCTGACAAGATTTCACATCTTGCGCGCTTTGATACGCTGACGGGGTTGCCCAACCGCCTCCAGCTAACCGAGACGTTGGCAGAAGCACTGACCGAATCTGACAAATGGCGCCGCCGGTGCGGGTTCCTCATGATTGATCTCGACCGTTTCAAGGCAGTGAACGATACATTGGGCCATCCGGTTGGCGACCGACTATTGGCACAAGTCGCCCGCCGGCTGCAGCTTATCATGTCGGACAACGAGCTTTGTGGACGCTTGGGTGGCGACGAATTTGCAGTTGTCATCAAGGATGCGAATGACGGTAAATATGTCGCCACGCTTTCAAACCGGATAATTGACAGCCTGTCGCGACCTTATGAAGTCGATCAGAATACCCTTTATATCGGGGCAAGTATCGGCAGCGCTTTGGGTCCCGTAGACGGGCGTACCGTCGAACTTTTGATGCGCAGTGCCGATCTTGCGCTGTACCGGTCGAAGGACCAGGGCGGCAATACCCACCACAGCTACCAACATAAATTGCACGCTAACGCCGAAGAAAAGCGGCTGATGGAATTCGAACTGCGGAACGCATTGGAGCGTGAACAGCTGCACGTGGAGTATCAGCCAGTGGTGAATGCCGATGGCGATAATATACTTGTTGGCTTTGAGGCGCTGTTGCGATGGAACAATCCGAAGTTCGGCAACGTATCGCCGGCAAAATTTGTGCCGGTTGCCGAAGATGCGCGCTTGATCGTGCCGATCGGCGACTTCATTCTTCGCCGCGCATGCAAGGACGCGATGAGCTGGCCAGATACAACGCGCGTAGCCGTCAATATTTCGGTGGATCAGCTTACCAGTATCAACTTTGTCGAAACTGTCATTTCAGCTCTGCATGACAGTGGCTTACCCGCTTGGCGACTGGAGCTGGAAGTAACGGAGAGCATCTTCCTGCGCGATGGCACGCTGGCGGTGCAGGTGCTCGACCGTTTGCGCGGGCTTGGCATCAAATTATCGCTTGATGACTTCGGGACCGGATATTCGTCGCTTGGCTACTTACGCAACGTTCGTTTTGACACCATCAAGGTCGACCGGAGTTTTGTGCAGGGCGCCGCCAAGAATAAAGCCGAAAGCTTGGCAATCATCCGTGCCGTGGTAGCGCTTGCTGACAGCCTGAACATCGCGACTACAGCGGAAGGTGTTGAAACCGAGAGTGAACTGGCGATGGTCCAGCAATTGGGCTGCAAAAAAATTCAGGGCTATTATTTCGGGCGCCCAATGGTTTTTGCCGATAGCCTTGAACTGTTCAAAGGCCCGCAACGCTACGTCGCGTAAATACTCTATAGTATTTCGTACACCTTTTCCTGCGGCCGGCAAAGACGCACGCCCTTTTCAGTCTTAACAAAGGGTCGCTCCACCAGAACGGGATACTCGGTCATCGCCTCTAAGATCTGATCCGGAGTTGCATCACCAATCAGCCCCAACTCTTCCGCTGGCGAACCACGCGTTCTCAACGCTTCGCGCGGGGTTAGTCCAGCGTCGCGGAACAGCTGCTCCAGCTTGGCGCGGGTGAACGGAATTTTGCGATATTCGATAACCGTGACGCTCAGTTCGGGCGTATCTTGCAGGATGGCCAGTGTCTTTCTTGACGTCCCGCAATCGGGGTTGTGCCAAATCGTTGCCTCCATGGTCGTGCTCCAAACTGCAGTTTGCAAGCATTAGCTCGCTTGTCATTCGCTTACAAAAATATTTTTGGGCATGCGAGAAATTCACATTGCACATGAGAACGATTCGCAATAGATGCTAGGTCGGCGATTAAGAATCGTTATCAATAAAGTTAAACAAGGAATTTACGTGCGATATCAAGCTACCTCTGCAATCGCTATTGCGACTGCTTTTTTTGTTTCCTCAAGCGCATTTGCTGAGGATGTGATGGTAGATGCAGGGGATAATGATGATAGTCGGACAATAATCGTTACCGGCGCAAGCGAAGGCTATGTCGCCTCCAATTCAATCACTGCGACAAAAACCGATACGCCGCTGATCGACATTCCCCAGACAATCAACGTGGTCACGCGTGAACAGCTTGAAGATCAGGCGCATCAATCGCTGGCAGATGTCCTGCGTTACATCCCCGGTACGACGGTCGGGCAGGGAGAGGGAAACCGAGATCAGATCACATTGCGCGGCCAGAATAGCACCGCTGACTTTTTCCTCGATGGCGTGCGCGATGACGTTCAATATTATCGTGGCCTTTATAATATAGAGCGGGTAGAAATTCTCAAAGGGCCGTATGCGCTAATCTTCGGGCGCGGCGGCGGCGGCGGTATCATCAACAGAGTGCAGAAATCACCACAGGATGAAATATTTTATGCAGGCCAAGCCAGCGTCAACAGCTTTGGTGCTTATGATTTTTCGGCAGACTTAAATGCTCCTTTAGGCGCCAGCGCGGCTGTCCGGCTGAATGCCGTTTATGAAAATCTCGATAGCCATCGCGATTATGTCGGCGGTGAACGTTTCGCCTGGAACCCTTATGTGGCGCTCAAACTGGGCGAAAACTGGAACGTCGGGCTCTCCTATGAATATGTGAATGACGATCGGACGACCGATCGCGGGATACCCTCGATTGCGACCGGCGCAGGCATTCCCAACGGGCCAATATCAGGTTATCGTGACCAGTTTTTTGGCATTCCAGGCGTGAACCGCACGAAACTGGAAGCCCATATCGCAAAGCTCCGCCTCGATGGGCAACTGGCCGATAATCTGAGCTTTAGCGGTACCGCTCTTTACGGCGACTACGACAAGATCTACATTAATGCGTTTGCGAACGGGGCGGCCACTGCGCAAAATGGCACCGTTGCCCTGTCATCATACAGCGACCCCACGCAGAGAGAGAACCTCATTATCCAAAGTAATCTGGTGTGGGATATCGATACAGGGCCGCTTGGACACAAAATCCTGATCGGCGCGGAATATGGCGATCAACAGTCGGCTAACCGCCGTCTCAACGGCAAGTTGTCAAATGCATCATTCAACCTGTCCAATCCGGTTTTTCCTACAGTTACTTTTGGCACGCTAGCCCGTGATACGGTGTCCGATGTCGAGTTTTTCTCAGCCTATGTGCAGGATCAAATCAGTATCGGTGCGCATATCGATGTTATTGCGGGCCTTCGTTATGACCGATTTGACATCAACGGAGTCGACCTTTTCCCCGTTATCGACCGACCTTTTGCCCGCAAGGATGAAAAAATCAGTCCACGCCTCGGTCTCGTTTTAAAACCTCAAGAGAATATCTCGCTCTATGGCAGCTACAGTCAGTCGTTCCTGCCGCGGTCAGGCGACCAGTTTCTTGCACTGTCGGTGACTCAACAGAATCTGGCGCCAGAGCGCTTCACCAATTACGAAGTTGGTGCGAAGTGGGATATCAAGTCCAATCTGAACCTGACGCTTGCGCTGTTCCAGCTCGACCGTAGCAACGCGACGACGCCCGATCCTGTTAACCCACTTGTATCGATCAATGTCGGCAAAACGCGCACCAAAGGCATCGAGCTTTCTGTTGCCGGCAGAATCACGCCGAAGTGGCAAGTGCATGGTGGCTATAGCTATCAGGATGCGGCGCTCGCGGGTAACGACTCCGTGCGGCTTGGGCAGGTGCCAAAGCATCAGGCGAGCCTGTGGAACCGCTATGATTTCACTGACCGATTTGCGGCGGGTGTGGGCATCATCCATCAGTCAAGCCAATTTGCGACGATACGCACGACTGCGACGACAACAAAATTGCCCGCCTTCACGCGCGTCGATGCTGCGTTATATTATGATCTTAGCGATGCGGTTCAATTACAGATGAATGTCGAAAATCTGTTCGACACTACCTATTTTGCCGATGCGCATAACAACAATAATATATCGACAGGAGCGCCAATCAACGGCCGTTTTACCATCCGAGCCAAATTTTAAGGCGCGGCAGTCGCTACCATATGTGCCTTTGCGTTTTCGACATAATGCGCGACGCCCATGCGCATACCCATGATGGCGGCATCATCAAGGTCTCGAACGAAACGCGCTGGCGATCCGGCCCATAACTGGCGGCTCTCGACGCGCTTGCCTTGAGTCAACATCGCACCGGCGGCGAGCATCGCGTCGCCTTCGATTACCGCGCCGTTCATGACCGTGGCAGAAAGGCCGACAAATGCTCGATCATGCAGAACGCAGCCGTGCAGCATCACCTGGTGGCCGACCAGCACGTCGTCGCCGATAATTGTGGGAAAGCCGTCGGCGACGCCTGGCATCGGGCCGTCACAATGCACGATGCTGCCATCCTGGATATTGGTGCGGGCGCCGATGACAACACGGTTTACCTCCGCCCGGATGACGCAATTATACCAAATGCTCGATCCTGGTCCGATGGTAACATCGCCAATGACCCGGCAACCGGGGGCGATAAACGCGGTCTCGTGTATCTGCGGCGTTTTGCCGTTTAGCGTGATAATCGAGACATTCGGACGACTGTCCATCAAAGGGTTTTCCATAATGAAAGATGGGGAATGACTGACGCGTAGTCGTCGGTCCAAGCGCCGCCCTTGCTGGGCGGATCAAGCGCAATCCACTGGCTGTCGTTGTAGTATTCGGCCTTTTGCCCTGCGACTTTGCCGGTTAATTCTGCGAGCTTTCCTGCATTCGGGGTGAGAGCGATCCATTGGGACGCTCGGTTGCCCTGATCCATCAGCTTTTTCGTCGGGCTGTCATGGCGAAGCGCCGCATGCCAGCCATTTGCTTTTGCCTCGGCGGCAATCACTGGATTAAGATCGATATAGCGGTTTGAAATGTGAACAAGGAGCAAGCCATCCGGCTTCATTGCGCGGCGATAGGTGGCGAACGCCTCCTTCGTCAAAAGGTGAAGCGGAATCGAATCCGACGAGAATGCATCGAGCGCCAGAATATCGAACTTGCCTGGTTTTACATCGACCAGAGTCAGCCGGGCATCGCCCAGAGTAATAGGCACGTCAGGCGCACACCGTTCAAGGAACGAGAATGTCTTTCGCGTTCGCGCGATCTCGATCATCAGCGGATCGATTTCAAAGAACTGCCAGTTTTGGCCGGGTTTTCGGTAACATGCGAGCGTGCCCGCACCGAGGCCAACAACGCCGATGCTCGCATCTGACCCGTAAAGCTGCGGCGCTTTTGTTAGCGCGATGCCAACGCCAGATGTCTCGGGATAATAGCTAATTGGCTTTGTAGGCTGATCCAGCAACTGCATTCCATGCATCGTCGTCCCATGCATCAGCCAGCGAACCCGCCCGTCGTCCGACGAGTTTACTGTATATGTTCCAAAATAACTCCGGCTGCGAACACCTTCGAATGATTGTTCGAGACTGTACCAACCGCCATTGATCGTCAGGATGCCAACCATTGCTGCGACGAAAGCCCACCGAAAGCCAACGACAGCAAATCCAAGCGTCATGATTGTTGCAGCAAGCACAACTTTAGTGAAATCGACTTCAACCGGGCCGTAAATTCCGCCGATGATACCGATGACCATCGCCAAGATGCCAATTGCTAGAGTCACGCCCCAAAGCTTGCGGTCATATTTCTGAAATTTGAATAGCATCATTTGAGGCAATAATGCCGCCGCGAGAAGTATGAGAATTGGATGTTCCCAAGTCCAGTCGAATAACAATGGTGCAACTATTGCGCAGAAAAAGCCGCCGATCACGCCACCAATCGACATCATCAGGTAGAAGCTTGTCAGTTCGGTAGCCGCTGGACGGGTTTTGTACATCTGGTTATGGAGCGCGACGGCTACGAAAAATAGCAGACTTAGGCTGGCGACCAATCCCTTGATCGCCGCCTGCCCCCACACCACAAAAACAAATGCGCCGGAGATTATCATCACCAGCGGTGCCAGTTTGGTAATCCAATAAGCAGCGCGCTGATTATCGGCAAAGGCGATACTGAAACTGAGAAGATAGATGCCTAGCGGAATAACCCAGATAAGCGGCATTGCCATCAAATCGGTAGTAAGGTGCGACGTTGTCGAGAGCATCAAGCCAGACGGAACTGCGGCCAGCGCAATCCAGTACAGACGCGTGCGCCAGGTGATTGAACTTTTAATGGGCGTGCTAGCATCGTCTTTGACGACAGAAGGTGCGTTTCGCCAAAGCGTAAAGGCGCAAAGGGCAACAAAAACCATGAGCAACAGATAAATTATGCTCCAGATCCACCTTTGAGTGTTCAATGACGTAAAAGGTTCGACAATCAGCGGATAGGCGAGCAGGCCAGCAAAGCTGCCAACATTGGAAGCAGCATAAAGTGCATATGGTTCGCCTTGGTTACCGGAAAGTCCATACCAGCGTTGCATAAGCGGCGCTTGCGCGGCTACGACGAAGAACAGCGGCCCGATGGAAGCGACCAACAGCCATGGTACCCAGAATATCGGCGATCCATCGGCAGGCGGTTGCAAGCTTGCCAGACCAATTGGTAACCACAAAAGAGCAACCGCAAACAGCGCAATATGGATGATTGCCTGCCGTCGCGCGGGCTCCTTAGCCAAACGGTGCGCATAGGCGTAGCCCGCCAGCAGGAGCGCCTGATACACTAGCATCGCGCTATTCCATACAGCGGGTGCGCCGCCAAGTCGGGGCAACGCCATGCGCGCAATCATTGGCTGGACGAGGAAGAGCAGAAAGCTGCCGGTCAATATGGTAAGAAGGAATAATCCGCGACTGTTCCGTCCGGCAGTTTCGTTCATGCGTCAGCCATTCAATAATTTTGCAGCATGTGCTGCGTGGTAAGTGAGGATTCCAGAGCAACCGGCGCGTTTGAACGCCATTAATGTTTCCAGCACGAGGGCATCCCGGTCGCCAGCGCCTGCAGCGGCAGCCGCTTCGATCATCGCATATTCGCCCGATACTTGATAGGCAAAGACCGGGACGTCGAAACGGTCCTTAACCCGACGGATGATGTCGAGATAGGGCAAGCCTGGTTTCACCATGACGCTATCCGCACCTTCGGCGATGTCCATTGCGACTTCGCGCATCGCTTCGTCGCTGTTCGCCGGGTCCATCTGATATCCTTTTTTATCGCCTTTCAACAAACCACGCGAACCGACCGCATCGCGGAACGGGCCATAAAAAGCGCTGGCATATTTGGCGGCATAGGACATAATTTGCACATTACTGTACCCGTTCATTTCCATTGCTTTGCGGATGGCACCGATTCGGCCATCCATCATGTCGCTTGGCGCAATGATGTCGGCGCCTGCTTCAGCCTGATTGATGGCCTGGTCGACCAGCACGGCTACGGTTTCATCGTTGAGGACATATCCTGAGTCATCGACCAGACCGTCCTGCCCATGCGCAGTATACGGGTCGAGTGCGACATCGGTGAGCACGCCGATAGCGTCGCCATGCGCCTCCTTGATCGCGCGGATCGCGCGACACATCAGGTTATCGGGGTTGAATGCTTCCTCGCCACCGTCGCTGCGGCGATCCGCCTGTGTATTGGGGAAAAGCGCGATGCACGGGATGCCCAAGCCAATTGCGTCGCCGGCGCGGTTTACAATCTGATCCACCGACCAGCGTGACACGCCCGGAAGGGTAGCTATTGGCTGTTCGACATTGTCGCCCTCAGTGACAAATAACGGCCAGATCAGGTCGGCTGGCGTTAACAGATTTTCGCGCACCATTGCGCGGCTCCACTGGGTTACGCGACTGCGACGGAGGCGTGTATTCGGAAAACTGGATGAATTGCTCATTTCAGGTGCTTAGCGGAGCAATGGCGCATCCTCAACGGCTTATCCGCGAGGGTTGCGTGTATCCATTCGCTGGGTCAATCGGTCGATTTCCCGCTTGGGTGCGTCCTGCACGCGGCTGGACGGCTTCAGCGGTGCAAGAGCAGCACCGGCCTTAACGGATTTCAGGCGGTTGAGTTTGTTCTTGAACTGCGCAAGATCGCTGCCCTCCAGCTGGGCCCGCTGGGTGAACTTGACCGACATCGGGTTGACGGCTCGTCCGCCGCGGTAAAGTTCGTAATGGAGGTGGGGGCCGGTCGAAAGGCCAGTTGAGCCAACATAGCCGATTATCTGGCCGCGGCGCACGCGCTGGCCGCTGCTGGCAGCAAAACGGCTCATATGGCCATAGCCCGAAGCCAGCCCGCCACCATGGTTGATCTGGACGAAATTGCCATAGCCACCCTTTCGACCAGCGTAGGCAATAACGCCATCTGTTACCGCATAAATCGGCGTGCCATAGCTAGCCTTGAAATCAAGCCCGCTGTGCATCCGGACATATCCCAAAATCGGATGGCGCCTTCCCCCAAAGCCCGATGTGACCGGGCCGTTAACCGGGCGGCTAAGCGCGCCTTTGGATTCTCCTATCCCTGATGCCTCAAACCACTGGCTGGTATCACCCATCGTCCATTTGAGCATCTGGATCGCCGATTTGCCGTCGCGGTCGATGCCGGCATAAAGCAGACTGCCAACCTTGAGCTCACCGGTTTCAGCACGCTTGTAATCAACAATGATGTCGAATTCGTCGCTTGACCGGATCGATGAGATGGAGGTGCGCCCCGCGATGACCTTGAGGTAATCCTGAATGGCGTTCGCCGGGGCACCGGCGGCGCGGGCAGAGCGGTAAAGGCTATCGCCAACGGTTCCGCGAACACGAAGCGGCGTGTCATCTACGGCAATGGGCTTGCGGGCTAGCCGTAGCGCATTGCCTTCGCGATTGACTGCAAGATTAAGGTCAAATCGCGCACGAAAAGCGATTGATTCAAGCGGCCGCGCCTGATTTTTCGATGTGCGTTGGCCAAGGACAATCTCGATTGGCGTACCCGGTTCAATATCGCCTAGCGACGTCACGCCTGATACCATTGAGGTAACATTCGCAGCTTCGCTGCCGCCGACGCCTGCACGCTGCAGCACGCGCGCAAAGCTGTCGCCACGACCCAAGGTAGCCGTTAGCTCGATACGGGGACGTTCGGGGCTTCCGGCCAAGCTGACGACTGCATCGGTAGCCGCCATACGCTTACCGCTGTCGCTGCCATAGGCAATCGGCATGATCATCTGCGCGCGAGCTTCTTCAAATTCAGCTTCTGTAGGAACGGCTGGCTGAGCGCCATAAACCGGGCCGAAATCCGGAAGCAATGCAAGTGCGAACACGCTTAAAGCGGTTAAGGTACCAAGGCCGCGGAACCAGCGGATTGAGCCGATATTTTCGCCAAGGTCGGGTACCAGATCGAGTTCAGATAATCGGTCACGCCAGTTACGTTCTGTTGTCTGGCGCATCGGTGCGACCATCGCGTCTGCAAGCGCAACGCTTTGCCCGAAGCCGGTATTGGACCCAAACCCTGCACTGGCAAAGCCCATATCTTTGCCCTCAAACATTCACGACCCCTGTCCCTATCCACCGGACATTGCTTATCTGCCCATCCCACTGTGACGCCATATGGTTAAAGTCAATTTAAGACGTGAAGTGGGAGGTGTTACATGCGGCCAAATGTGTAAATTCGCGGACAAGCGATGGAACCCTATAACCAAAGGTAGAATCGGCAAATTTAATCGCTTCATTAAACTTTCCGCGATGCTATGGTTTTGGCTGTTAAGGAGGAAGTATGGCAGCCGAGCGTGTTGAGTTTTTCTATGATCTTTCCAGCCCTTGGACCTATCTGGCATTTACAAATTTAAGCGGCGTTCTGGCGCGAGCTAGCGCTACCGCGCGCCTGCGACCAATTCTGGTTGGGGGTGTGTTTAATGCGGTCAACCAATCGGTATACGCCATGCGCGTAGCGACCGATAACCGCAGATTGAAACATAGCTGGCGCGTCCTAAAGGACTGGGCAGCACTGGCTGGGGTGGAAATGAACTTCCCGTCGCAATGGCACCCTGCAAAAAGCGTGAATGCGATGCGGATGGCTTGCACACTGGCCGATGACAGCGTCGCGCTGCCTAAATTTACCAAGGCCGCTTTTGAAAGCTACTTCGGCGCGCAGGAAAATCTGGATGACCCTGATGTTCTGGTCGCAGTCGCCAACAGCGCGGGTTTGGATGGTGAATCCATGCGAGCTGCATCGCAGACCGACGCGGTAAAGGCACTACTGCGCGCCAATACCGAAGAGGTAATCGAACGCGGCGGCTATGGTTCGCCGACGATATTCGTCGACACGGCGCGTATGTATTTTGGCAACGACCAGTTGCCGTTGGTTGAGGCGGCTCTCCATCGCGCAGACGTGCAGTGAAGCGATTCCTCTTGCTGTTGGCAGTATCTACGCTGGCTGCATTCACGCCTGCAATGAAAGAGGAGCAGGGAACGGTGGCGCATCCGGTTTATTATTTTGAAATCCCCATCACCGACATGGACCGAGCAGTGAAGTTTTACGAGGAATTGCTGGGCGTCAGGCTCGAACGACAGGTGGTCGATGGCTACGATATAGCGCGGTTCCCCTTTTTCGAAGGCACCGCTGGTGCAACGGGCGCACTTGCCAAAGGTGACGTCTATCGTCCGTCGAAAGACGGCGCGATTGTCTATTTTCATGTCGACGTTATTACAAAGACCTTAGCCAAGGCAAAAGCTATGGGCAGGCCGGTGCTCTTTCCATGAAAAGATATTGGGGAGGGGGGCTTCGTTGCCGAAATAGAGGATAACGAAGGAAATCGATTGGCGTTGAGCCAGTTGACGGAGAATTGAAATGAACGACCGCGTTAGCATAACAGTCGAGAACCATGTTGCCGATGTGCGGCTTAGCCGCGCTGATAAGATGAATGCGCTCGATCCGCAGATGTTTGCAGGTATCATTGCCGCTGGTGAACAGCTTGCAGGCATGAAGGGTGTGCGTGCGGTTGTGCTGTCGGGTGAGGGACGCAGCTTTTGTGCCGGGCTCGACATGCAAAGTATGGCAGGCGGCGGCGCGAGCGCGAGTGCAGGGTTGGGCAGCCTGACTGACCGGACTCATGGTAACGCCAATACCTTCCAACAGGTTGCAATGCTGTGGCGCAAATTGCCGATGCCGGTGATCGCTGCTGTCCATGGCGTTTGCTTCGGCGGTGGCTTGCAGATTGCCAGCGGCGCCGACATCCGCGTGCTCGCACCTGATGCCCGGCTGGCGGTAATGGAGATGAAATGGGGACTGATCCCCGATATGGGCGGTTATGCGCTGTGGCGCGGGCTTGTGCGTGACGATGTTTTGCGCGAGTTGACCTATACCAACCGCGAATTTTCAGGGGCTGAGGCGCTGAACCTGGGCTTTGCCACCTATGTCGACGAAAACCAGCACGGCCGTGCGATGGCGATCGCGCACGAAATCGCCAACCGTAACCCCGACGCGATGCGGGAGGCGAAGGCGTTGTTCAACGAATTTGGCGATTTGGACGAAGACGCCATTCTAATGGCCGAAAGCGTAAGGCAAGCGCGGGTGATCCGGACGCCCAACCAAATTGAGGCGGTGATGGCCGGAATGCAAAAGCGCGCTGCGACTTTCGCCGACTAGTCAGATTTTACCCGCAACCGTTCAAACTCTTCGCGCAAATCCTGAGGCAATGCCGTGGGACCGTTCGCGTCGGTCAGCACGATTGTCGTGACACAGGTCGCCTTGCACTCGCCGCCCTGAAACGCGGCGGACGCGATGTCCCAGCTGCTCTTCCCAATTCTCAATATGCCGCTGGCGATTTCGACACGCTCCGGGAAGTGGGCCTCCGCGATATATTCGAGGGCAACACTGACGATCAGCCAACGTTGCCCAGGCGCGCGTCGCTCGACCTCGATGGCGTGGTTGAACATTCCGCGACCATGTTCGAACAGTCCGGCCATCGACACGTTGTTGATATGGCCAAGCAAATCGAGATCGGCAAAGCGGGTTTCTGTCTGGTGTTTGAACGGGTAGTTAGCGGGATCGAGTTGCCAATCTTGCGGTTTCGGCACTTACAGTCCCCGCCCGATCAATTCCTTCATGATCTCGTTTGTTCCGCCGAAAATCCGCGTGACGCGTGCTGCTCGCCACATGCGGGCGATGGGATATTCGTTCATATAGCCAGCACCACCATGGAGTTGAAGACAGGCATCGACGACTTCCCATTGCAGGTCGGTGTGCCACAATTTGGCTGCGGCACCTTCCTCGGCGGTAAGCTCTTTCTTGTAATGACGGTTGAGCGCCCAATCGAGATGTGCCCAGCCGACCTGAAGCTTTGACTTGATGTCGGCTAATACAAAACGCGTGTTCTGGAAATCGAGCAATGGCTTGCCGAAGACGATGCGTTCACGGCAAAAGGCAACCGTTTCATCGAACGCCTTTTGCGTGCTTGCCATCGCCGAAACTGCAATGGATAGGCGCTCTTGCGGCAGTTCGCTCATCAGATAGATGAAGCCCTTGCCCTCTTCGCCGAGGCAATTGGTCATCGGAACGCGGACATCTTCGAAGAACAATTCCGATGTGTCGGCTTCGTCCATACCGATTTTGTCGAGGTTACGCCCGCGTTTGAAACCCTCGCGGTCGGCCTCGACAAGGACGATAGACATGCCCTTGTACGCCGGCTGGATTTCAGTGTCGGTCTTGACGCAGACAAGGATTAGATCGGCATTCTGGCCATTAGTGATGTAGGTTTTGCTACCGTTGATCACATAATGATTGCCGTCCTTTTTGGCGGTTGTCTTCATCCCCTGAAGGTCGCTGCCGGTGCCGGGTTCAGTCATCGCAATGGCGGTGATGACTTCGCCAGAAATCATCTTGGGCAGCCAGTGCTTCTTCTGCTCTTCGCTGCCATAGCTGGTAATGTAGTTGACGACGATGTCGGATTGTAGCGAGAAGCCAGTGGCCGCGCCGCCATAATAGGCGCTCTCTTCGTCGACTATGGCATTGTAGCCGAAATCGAGGCCAAGCCCGCCATATTCAACCGGCGCTGTGGGGCAGAGCATCCCGACTTCACCCGCCTTGGGCCAAATTGATTTGGGGACAATGCCGTCTTCCTGCCACTGCTTCGCATTTGGCGCGACTTCCTTTAGCAGGAACTGGCGGACCGACTGGCGGAAGGCTTCATGCTCTTCATTGTACGCAGTGCGCGGGATATTATCGAGCGACATGGAATCTCTCCTGAAAAATCTGAGCCTTCAATGGCATCAAGTTGACGCTAGCGTCAAGGAGAATTTAATCGCTTGATTAAACTGGCTCGCCTGCGTCGCGAGCGCGTTCGACGATGGTTCGTTCTGCATTCGGTACCGTTCGATAGGCAACGATCAACATCGCCAGTGCAACTGGAGCAACGACGATGAGCGACAAAATGCCGACGCGCAAATCTCCGACAAGCTTGCCTTCGACCATCGTCCCGGCAAGGTCCGATATCTGTCCGACCATATAGGGACCAAAGGACAGGCCAATGAGTGTGGTGCCCAAGAAGAAGGCGGCTGTAGCGGTGCCCCTCATGCGAGGTAACACCAAGTCTTGCGTCGTCGCTGCAGCAGCGCCAAGCGCCGTTGCACCGAGCATTCCAGCAAGGAAATTCATGACGTAGAACAAAGTCGCGTTGTCGGTGGTGTAGCCAATGCCGATTGGGATGATTGGCCCCAATACGCCCAAAATAATCACAAGTATGCGGCCAGCCGGATTTTTGGTCCGCAAGCCGTCGGCGACCCGGCCGCCGATGATTACGCCAAGAAACCCGCTTAGCGCGCCGTTGGCACCAAGAATGAAAGCCAATTCCTGTTTGGGTAGGCCAAGCACGGTTTCGGCATAAGGCGCTGACCAGAAAGCGAGGGCGTAAGCCGCCAAGGCCACGAGACCATAACCGATTGTTGTGCAGATAAACGCCGGCGTCCCCCAAATGAGCCGAAAGGTTGCCGGATCCTTGGCCCGCAAGGTCGATGCCCAAGAGAACACAGCGTAATAGCCAAAGCTTACGGCGGACCACTGCGGAAAATTGCCTGTGAGTTGGATCATCGTGTATGCAAAGCCTGCAATCGCTGCGCCCGTTGCAAGGTTAATGGCGAGTGCTGCTGGACCGCGCTGATATGCGCCCCACAAGGTGAAAGGCGGTACGATCATTGAAAGATCGCTGGCAAACGTCCGGAACGGGGTAGGATGGGCTGACGTTACAAGGCCATCCATTGCGCCGCGAACTGGCTCACGCAATGTTGCGACCCACAGCGCTACAAGCACGCCGGGAATCCCGACTGCAACAAAAGCCGCGTGCCAGCCTGCCAATCCGAGCGGCCCGCCTTGGGGATAAGCTGCGTCCCAGCTTTGGACAATCAGCGCGCCCAGAAACAAAGAAACACCACCGCCAATATACAGACCGGACGAATAGATTGCGAGTGCGGTCGCACGTTGGCGCTTGGGAAAATAATCGGAAATTAGCGAGTAAGCGGTCGGACTTGCTGTTGCTTCACCAACGCCGACGCCCATGCGTGCAAGTGTCAGTTCAGACTGATTGCGCGCGAAGCCCGACAAGGCAGTCATAAGCGACCACAGCGCCAATCCAATCGACAGGAGCTTTACCCGGCTCCAATTATCCGCCAGCCGACCGAGTGGAATGCCAAACAATGCGTAGAAAACCGCAAAGGCCGCGCCGCCGAGAAATCCCATATCGGCGTCTGTCAGCCCAAGATCGGCTTTGATATTGACAGCAAGAATACTGAGAATCTGCCGATCGATGAAGTTCAGGATGTAGACCACAACCAGCACGCTCAACACATACCAGCTATAGCCGCTGGCCTTTGGAAGTTCCGCAGAGGTTTGCCCGGTATCGGCGGTTGATTCGATGCCGTCGATCCGATTAGTCACACCCGTCTCCTATTTTGGCTGTTGTCGCCTTGTGGCGCCATGGCTAGCAGAACAAGCCTATGGCGCAACTTGAATTACCATTCAACTTGGCGGAGCAAAAATGAACGCGGACGAAACGAAACGACCAATATCTGTGTTGCCAATTTCGGTTTTGATGGTGTGTCTTGGCAACATCTGCCGATCGCCGTTGGCCGAAGCAGCGTTGCGCCAAGTGGCGGAGCGCGACGGGATGGCCTTGCGCGTCGACTCTGCGGGAACCGGGGACTGGCATGTCGGCAACCCTCCGGACAGGCGCGCACAGGAGGTCGCAAGGCGGCTCGGCGGCGTCGACATAAGCCACCAGCGCGCGCGCCAAGTTTCGGCCGATGATTTTTTTGTCTTCGACCATATATTGGCGATGGACGGCGATAATTTGGCCGATTTGCGGGCTTTAACACCACCAGATGCGACTGCAAATCTGACCCTGTTGCTCGACTATATGCCCGGGCAGAAAGGCAAATCCGTCGCGGATCCCTATTATGGGGACGCCAATGGATTCGAAATGACTTGGGTGCAAGTCAGCGCTGCAGCAGCGGCTTTTGCCAATAGCTTACGTTAAAATCGACACAACGATGTCGTGTTTCGCTTGAATCTGGAGCGAATTCCTCCAATATATATCGCATGCGGCTATGTTGCCGTTTTTTGAGGAGAATTAAGTCATGGCACAGTGGTCCGATCCACGGGTAACCGGGACCCAGTCAAGTCTTGCAGGTGTAGGCACGCGCGCCGGTGACGTCGCTATCGACGCCGGTCTTCGTGCGCATATGCTCAAGGTTTACAATTATATGGCGTCAGGCGTTTTGTTGACAGGCATCGTCGCGATGCTGTTCGCAAATAGCGCGTTCGGTCAGAATCTTATGGTCAACGGCGGCGCGTTGCGCTGGGTCATTATCCTGTCGCCGCTGGCACTTATCCTGGTGATGAATTTCGGTTTGAACAAGCTGTCGACCGGCGCATTGCAAGCCTGCTTCTGGGGCTTCGCGGGTCTGATGGGTCTGTCGATGTCAACAATCTTCCTTGTTTACACAGGAGCGTCGATCGCAACGACCTTCTTTGCAACCGCAGCGGCCTTCGCCGGGCTTAGCCTTGTCGGTTACACGACGCAGAAGGATTTAAGCGGTATGGGCACGTTCCTGATCATGGGCCTTGTCGGCTTGATCGTCGCGTCGCTTGCTAACATCTGGTTCCAGTCTAGCACCCTTCAATGGGTCGTCAGCGGCGTAGGCGTGCTGATATTTGCTGGTCTGACGGTTTACGACACGCAGATGATCAAGAATACGTACCTGCAATTGCGCAGCTCGGATTCTGACTTCATCGGCAAGGCCGCGATCATGGGCGCATTGAGCCTGTATCTGGACTTCATCAATATGTTCCAGTTTCTGCTCAGCTTCATGGGTAGCCGCGACTAAGCTTTGCGTCACTAAGTCACGCGCCGTTCAGATAGAGAATGCCAAATGGCCCGGTGGGAAACCACTGGGCCATTTTCTTTTGGCGTTTTGCCGAACAGGGCTTTTCTTTGCGGAAAAAATCCTGTTGAATCGACCCAGTGATTTGGAGAGAAATTAATGCGTCGCGGCGTCAAAAGTTTAAGTGCCATCATTATTATCAGCGCGGTCGCCGCCTGTGCACCTACACCGGTCAAGGTTGCGCCGCCGCCGATTCCATTGCCGGTTCCGCCGCCACCTCCACCAGCTATGCCATTGCCTCCGGGCGGGGCCGCGTTGTCGATGACCATCCCGCCCTTGGGACTAGACGGCGTTCGGGTGACGCCAAATCGTGGCCTCAGCCGGGATGAGCAGATATGGCATTTCCGCTCTGCACTAAACGTTGCGGCGCTCAATTGCCAAGGGCCAGTCTGGGGGCAGATTGCTACCGAGTATAACAAGTTTATCGTGACGCATAAGGTTCTGCTGTCGAAGACCAGCAAGAATGTCGACCGCGAGTTTGTCGCGCGTTATAAAGGGCAGAATGGCCTTCGTGTGCGCGATACCAAGATGACCGACTTGTACAATTATTTCGCGCTGCCGCCGGTTCGTGCGGAATATTGCGATGCGGCGTTACGCAAGGTGCGCGAAGGCAATTTGGTGCCCAAGGAAACGCTGGCCGATTATTCGGTTAACGGGCTAACTGAACTCGATGGGATCTTCGTCCGTTTTTACGATGCCTATGTGCAATATGAGCGCAATCTGGCGGACTGGAACATGAAATATGCACCAAGGCCGGTTTACGCGCCGTTATCGACACAGCCAATCACGCTCCAGCCGGGTGTGCAGTCGCCAGCGACCGTTGCGCCCCAGCCGACGACAACAGTGCCCACGTCTGCCACGACGCCTAAACCCGGCTAACGCGCTTTGGGTTTGCTTACACAGACGTAGCAGCCTGTGCCTGGGCTATCAAAGTGCTATCGATCGCCTTGGACGCCTTATAGGCTGGGCGCTCGCGCAAACGTTCGGCGTAAGCGGCAAAGGTGGGGTTTGACGGCAGTGATCCAAATTGCAGGCCCCAATCAACCTGCGATCCGACATAAATGTCGGCAGCGGTAAAGCGATCACCGCAGACATAATTCTTCCCCGATAATGCACCTTCTAATGCGGCGACAGCATGGTCGTAATTGCCATAGCCCGCCATCCGCTCTTGATCTGCGGTCGGCTCCCATTTCAGGCTGCGATTTATTATCGCGGCTTCGAGAGGACCTGCAGAAAAGAACATCCAGCGATAATAATCGGCGCGTTCGGCTGGCGTCGGTTGCAATTCGGCGACCGGAAAAGCATCGGCGAGATAGGCGCAAATTGCGGCACATTCGGTAACGACGTTGCCATCATGGACAATCGCCGGGACTTTGCCCATCGGGTTGATCGCCAGATATTCGTGTGCTTTCATCGTGGTGCCGTAATCGAGGAGATGTTGCTCATATTCTGCGCCAGCCTCATGCAGCGCCCAGCGGGCAATCTGTCCACGAGACATCGGGTTGGTGTAGAAATCGATCGTTGACATGGCGCTTCCTTGACTCTGCAATAAGAACATAATACGAACAAACATCTTAATTTGCAAACAATCAGGCCATACTGATATAATCGCGCATGGCGGCGGCCTCGGCCTCGATTTTCTCAATTCGGTGCTTGACGAGGTCACCGATGGAAACAAATCCGGTCAGGCGATCGTCCTCGACCACCGGCAAATGACGGATGCGGCGTTTGGTCATCATCGATAATGCGGACAATATAGCGGTGTCGCCCGTGACCGTGATCGCAGGCGAAGTCATCGTTTCGCCTACGGTTTTGGCAAGGAAAGCAGAACCGTGTCTGGCCACACCATAAACGATGTCACGTTCTGAAAATATGCCAACTACCGAGTTGTCGTCTACAACTGGTAGGGCGCCAATGCGGTTTTCGGCCAGTCGCGTGACAACTTCGCCGACGCTTTCGTGCGGCTGCGCGGTCCACACAGCGCCGTCTCGCCCGCTCAATATTGCTGCTATCGTCATCGCGACTCTCCTCTATCCTTGCCCCCGGGGGAACTTATAGCATACAGCGCACTTCACAAGAATATGACTCGCCCCTCCCGCCTCGATGATCCAGACTATAATGGCTTTGCGTGGTCCCGCTATTGGCGGCTGATGCGCTGGATGTTTGTATTCACCATTTCGATAACCGTGTTGGTGCTGGGTATATTTTACAGCCAATATGGCATGATCTCGATCCATTTTTACATTGCAACAGCTGGCGGGATTATCGCAATGCTGTTGCTAGCAACGGCGCTCATGGGGCTGGTGTTCCTGTCAAGTGGGTCGGGGCATGATGAATCGATTGAAGACCCGTTCGAGGGCGAAGCAGACAAATGACCGAAGGGATCCGCAACCTCCCAAAGCGCAACGACCCCATCTTGCGTGTCGTGCCGGGCCCTGCAGACATCAACGCCAATGGACATATCTTCGGCGGTTGGGTGCTTGGCGTAATGGATCAGGCAGGCGGCATATTGGCCGGGCGGATTGCACAAGGCGCGTGTGCCACGGTCGCTATCGAGAAGATGGAGTTCATTGCGCCGATATTGTTGCGCGATATCATTTCGGTCTACGCCTCGTTAGAGAGGCGTGGGAGAACCTCAATGGGCATCCGCATCGAAGTCATCGCCACCCGCGCGCGCGGGCAACAGGAGGTGAAAGTTACTGAGGGGCTCTTCACTTTCGTCGCGCTTGATGAGGAGCATAAGCCTAGGGCATTGCCCGAGGGGTGAGGTGTATCCTGTGATTGTTAATGGCTGTCGGAAGACACCTCATGCGGCGATAGGACAATTTCAACATTCAAATTGAAATTAACGCTGATCACCGGGCGTCCCATCAAACATTACCGAAAGCGCTTTACGCTTCATCGAAGATGCAACAGGCCGATCGCGGTTGGCCATTACTATTACTGTTGTTTGATCATCGGGGAACGTCGTCATTTCGAAATTAACGCCCAATGTGCCTCGATTATGCCCGGTCCAGCGATGACGCTTGTAGGTGCTCACGCCCAAACCCAGCCCGCGTAATCGCGCCCGTATGTTACCGTTTGCTTGCATCACAATGATTTGGGGAGACATCAGCATATCGCGCAGGTCGGTGCTAGTCAGCTTTGCAGCCAGTAACGCCGCGAAAAAGCGCTTGTGAGCTTGCCGGTCTTGATGCTTTCAATCGCTAATCGCGTTCAAGCTTCACTTCATAATATAGCACAGCCTCCCCATTCGCCGCTACGGTTGCCTTCCACGTCGGCACGCCGTCGATCTTGGGGATGTGTTTCGGATTGCCGCGCAAATCATACGGAATTTTGACCTCAATATTGACCGGCGAGTTGCGCGCGTTAGTAATTTCTACTTTCCAGCGTTGCTTGTCGTCGGTTTGCGACATCTGCGTGACCTGCATCCGCACATCGCTCGATTGGCCGACTGACATCTCGACTTTTTCTCCGATGGCGCGGTCGGTGAGGGAGGCCTCTCCGGCGAGAAGCGGGCCGTAGCTGCTGTTTTCGAAAATCATCACCTGCCCCAGCGGCATCGGTAGTCCAAGGCCTTTTTCGGTCTTGTTTTCGCCGCGCAGCGTCAGCGTCATTGACTGGCTCTCGCCGTTATAACTGTCCACACTGGCGACGTAATAATGCTCGAACGCTGCGCCGGGTTTAACCAGCATCGCTACCTGTTTCTGGCCCTTGGCGTTGACGGTGACGGGTTCGGGGATGCGGTAAAGTTTGAGGTCGCCTAGATTCTCTTGCTCGGCGACGACAACCGCAATTGGGGTCGTCATTGCCATATCCGTACGGCGCAATTTCTGCGCGGTTACGACGATGCTGTCGGACTCGCCTTCGAGATACATAGCCATCGGTGCGGGCGGCGGAGGTGGTGGGGCTGGGTAATAACCGGGGCGATAAGGCACCTCATGCGTGCGCTGTACTGGCCAGCATTTGAGTTGCAGGGGCCCGCCCGTAGGCCTTGCTTGCGCGCCGCGCCGTACGCGGTTCGGTTCCCCCGCAATCGCCATCGTATTTGCATTCACGAAGCTCTGGTTGCCGCCATTGGCCAGCGTCAGCCAAGCGAACAAATCGACTTTGCCTTTACCGTCGAGTCCACGCTCCTGCACTTGCGCGACATAATTGGCCTGCCAGTCGAAACCGGCGGCCATATAGGTCAACGTCAGCTTTGTGGTCGTCGGTTTGTCGCTTTGCGTGATAACCGACAGCGTCGGCTTGGCCGAAAGGTTTGCGGGGACCTTGCCGAAACCCATGCGCTCGGGAAGGCCGGTGCAGTGCAGCGCCTCATAGCCTTCGTCGGTTTGAAGGATCACCGCGCCGTTAGGGGCTGACGTGATGAACGCCGGATATTCGCGTACCGCGCCGGTTGCCTTGCTCGTGCGTGTGATCGTCACCTCGCGTTTGAGATAGGCGTCGACCAACCCCAGCGGCGATAGCAGGCGCGCGTCGCGGTTCTTTTCCTTCACGCCTTTGGGTAAGCCAGTGACGATGGCGCTTTCGGGGAACATACCCTCGGCCACGCCTTCGAAGCGGACGACTGATTCTCCTGCTGGTATCGTTACAGTGCGGGTTTCGGTAACCAACGCGTAGCCGGTAGGCCAGTTGGGGTCGATGGGAGCGTTACCGTATTTCTGTCCGCGATATACTGTGAGCGACACAGTCTCCGGTTCGGGGGACACCACAACCGTTTGCGCCGCGAGCGGCGACGCAATCGAAATCGTGACCAGGGCGGTCAGCCCACGCATCGACTCAATACCGGCTATCGAATGTCGCCGTCACTGTCGCCTTGCCGTTGGCAGGGACTGGCACATTCCATTCCACCCGGTCGGCGGAGATGCGTTTGCCATCGAGGGACTGCTCGGTGATGCGGACGTCGCCCCACAGGCCGTTTTGGCCCAAATCTACAGTGATTGCGTTATTACGCGCGTTGGTGATTTCGTAGCGCATCCGGGTTTTCCAGCGGCTGGAAGAGATACGTGTGCGTTCTTCGACGACTGTCTTGACCTTCACATCAAATGCTTCGCCAGTGCGTATCGACATCGCGCTGCCCATCGGCGTCGCCTCGATGACGCTTTCGCCGATAAATTGCGGATCGCCGCGCTTGTCGCGCATATAGACGCGCATGGTGCCAGACGGAAGCTGGTCCCCAAGTCCACCGCCGCGCGACGTCGAGAATTTGAGCACCGATGCGGCGCTCGCTGCCTCGTTGGTGGCGAGCCAACCATTGTTGAATTCATAGGTGCTGCGGGCAGGGGCAGTTTTGATGTCGAGGAAGCTTACCTGCTTTTGCTGCGCATTCGATATTGTGGTGCGTTCGCCCAGAGGGTAAAGATAATAATCGCCCAGGCGTTCTCGGTCATTGCTCTCGGTGCCGGCCTCGTCAATCGTTCCAGTAGAGCCATTCCACGGCATTTGGTAGATCCGCCGGTTGCCGCCCTGATTTGGGTTACCTGCCACCAACAAAACATTCGCGTTAGTATAGTCGGTGCCGGTATTGTTTGTCAGCGTGACCCAGCCCTGAACGTCGATGGTCTGCTTGGTATCATCGAACAAAGTTACATAATCCGAGGTCCATCCAAGGCCGGGGGTCAGATACGTCAGCGTTGTAGGTGTCACGCCGCCCTTCGATTCAAGCGTCACCGAAAGCGTCGGACGTGCGCGTAAATTGGGCGGTACCTTATCGAAAATGACACGAACCGGAAGGCCGTCATCGCGCAGCACCTCGATGGCATCGCCGATTTGCAAGACAACGCCGCCATTGGCCGCTAACACCTTAGCGCGCACCCTTGTTTCCGCGCCGGTCGCTGGGTTGGTTCGGAGCAAGGTAATGGTCTGCCCCACCGCTTTTTCCATCAGCTTGGCAGGCGTCAGCAGGTCATAGTCAAAATTCTGCTCGACTATGCCGATGCCGGGGCCGGTCAGCGTGACGGTTTCGGCGCGGATTTGCGCGGAGACGTCAGGGAATTCCTGTTTGGATCGGCCGCCAGGCAGACTCATCCGCCTTGTGTCCTGCACTAGGCTTTGCCCATTCTGGTAGATAGTAACTGCAACATCGCCCTGCGCGCTGGCTTCGCCGGGAACGGCTACGCTGATGCGCGCGGTGGTCTGGGCAAGAATTGGAACCGCGAGTGCGCCTCCTAACCCGAGTAGTAGCAAACAACGCATGGCGGTTCTCCCCTGTAACAATGTCACATAGGATGAATTAGTTTCGGCGGCATTGCCACAACATTAATGGAACCGGTAAGTAATTTCCGAAGCTTATTCCGCCGCGGTCACAACGTCTTCGTCATTCGCCGACTTTGGCCGGCGCGCACGCGGCTTACGGGCGGGCTTGGGGGATTCGGCCTCGACATCGTCGTTACTGGCTAGCGCAATCGAGGGCGGTAGTACCGCAAGATCGAGACTTGCAGGCGCATCATCGGCTTCTTCACTATGATGACGACGTGGCGCGCGGTTGCCGCTACGTTCGTTACCAGAGCGTTCGTTACCAGAGCGTTCAGGCCGATCGTTGCGCCGTGGACGACGGTCTTCGTTGCTGGGTGCACGCTGTGGCGGACGATCATCACGCTCGTTGCTGGCGGAATCATCAACGGTTTCCGACTCGGCTTCTGAGCCTTCATTCGAACCTTGCTCGTAAAAGCCCTGCGATCGATCATCATTCTGCCAATCGTCACGATCTTCGCGAGGACGACGTTCGCCCTGCTGTTCCTGCCGCGTTTCCTGACGGCTGCGGAAATCGGCGAGGACGCGAAAATAATGGTCGGCAAATTGCAGATGATATTCCGCGTTCACACGGTCCCCGTTGAATTGCGCATCCTGTGCGAGCTTCTTGTATTTTTCCAGCATTTGCGCCGCGTTGCCGCGCGCCCGATTATCGATACTGTTGTTGTAATCGAACCCGCTGCGGTTGTTATTCTGCTGCCGGTTATTGTTGTTATTGTTGCGACCGCGACGACGGTTGTTGTTATTCTGTGGCCGGTTGTTGTTGGTGTTCATCAGGATTTGCCCTGTCCTCTGCAATAGCACTAAATGTTGCTTGGTGCCCCTTAAACCTGAGCCTTTCAGGTCGCGCCAAGGTCCGTCCCGACCTTGAATTCATTCCATATGCGCTGGGGGCGGCTTCGCGCCAAAGGCCCGATTTTTGGGCATTTTCGCTGCGATGCCCTATGCGTCTAGCCGTTCGATAACCCGATTCCAAGCGAAAAGCGCAAGGCACGGGGTTTTCCAGCGAGATCGCGGCGCATTTCGGTGGATAACCCGGCCGCAGCGGCCAGTTCGCCAACGGTATCTGCTTGGGTGTGGCCGATTTCGAATATCGCGACTCCTTCGCGCGCGAGCAGTGTCGGGACGAAGGGCAAGAGGATGCGATAGTCGTCCAATCCTTCCGGTCCGGCGAATAAGGCATTATGCGGTTCATAATCGGCGACCATGGGGTCAAGTGCAGCGTCAAGTTCGACATAGGGGGGATTGCAAAGGATGAGGTCGAACTGGCCTAAACCATTGCTCCAGCCTTCATCACGCCAGCTTCGATGCAGCCACTTGCTGCGCGCCGCGAATCCCAAGCGCCGAGAGTTTCCGCTTGCCACCACTAGAGCATTCTCGCTTGCGTCGATGCCAACTCCAATCGCATGCGGAAACGCCGATAATGCGGCCAGTAAAAGGGCGCCCGAGCCGGTCCCCAAATCGATGATCCGAGCGGGTGCATGGCGCTGGGCAAATGCTTCCAGGGCAGCGTCGATCAATGTCTCGCTATCGGCGCGGGGGATCAGTACTTCGTGCGTTACCGTCATTTCCAGATCCCAAAAAGCCTGACGCCCGATGATGTACGCCACTGGTTCATGAGCAAGTCGCCGTTCGAGCAGCGATGCAAAAATGTCGGGCGCCATCAATTTATCCTGCCGCAACAAGAGCGCTGACCGGTCGCATCCAATTGCGTGTGCCAATAGCAGTTCGGCATCAAGGCGCGGCGTGTCGCTCACGCCTGAAAGGCGAATGGTCGCATCGCGCAGTGCTGGTGCCAATCCAATCATGAATGCGCCATAAGGCTGGTGATTGCACATGCCCACAAAATTATGAGAACCGCCAACACCGCCATGGCACACGCCGCGAACACAGCACATATCCCGCCAGATTACCTTTCTTTAAAGATAATTGGCATCGGCTTGCATCCTTTTTGCCGGTTGCGGCGTTATTGCCCGTCGAGGGACAAATTGATGAAGGATTCAGAGATGAAAGCATTCAAACTTACTTTGGTCGCGGGCTTATCAGCGCTCTCGTTGAGCGCATGCAATAGCGGGAATGAACCGAGCGATACACCTGCCACGGACACCACCGTGGTTCAGGATGAAACAATGAGCCCCGACACTCGCGTTGCCGAACAGCCGATGGGTGACAAAAACATCGTCGCGCTCGCACAGACCAACCCGCAGGCATCGACCCTGGTTACCGCGGTGACAGCAGCAGGTCTTGGCGAAACACTATCGGGTCCTGGTCCATTTACGGTATTCGCACCGACAAATGACGCATTCGCCAAGGTTGACAAGGCTACGCTCGATGGCTTGATGAAGCCCGAGAGCAAGGAAAAGCTTGCCGCCCTGCTGAAATATCATGTGGTCGCCGGCAATGTTGCGTCTGGCGATCTCGCCAAACAAATCGCAGATGGCAAGGGGACTGCAACGCTCAAGACCGTTAACGGTGCTAGCCTGAAGGCTACCATGGACGGCGACAAGATCGTTCTTACCGACGCCAAGGGTGGTAAATCAACCATAACCGGTCCCGACATGGTCGCATCCAATGGAACGATCCATGCGATCGACACCGTCGTGATGCCATAACTTTCACGACCCATTCGGGTCGCTGATAGCGAGTTCCTCAAATCCCCCTAGCAGGAGTGAGAGGAAATAAAGAGCCCCGTCCGGAATCCTCCCCCGGGCGGGGTTTTTTAGTGGAAATGGATTAATCGGGAACGATTTGTCCTTTCTCGAAATCTTCAATTCCGTAGTATCGATCGGAGCGCTTGCTCGATGTCATTAATCAGATAGGGTTTTTGCAAAAGCGGCGCTGAATGGATGTTATCGGTGGCGTGGCCATAGCCAGTGGCCATCAGGAACGGTATATTCCTGGCGGCCAGGACATCTGCGATTGCAGAGCTGTTTCCTTTACCCAAATTTACGTCGAGAATTGCTCCGTCAATCTGCTCATTTCTGGCAAAAGCAAGGCCTGAATCCAGCGTCGAAGCAGGCCCGACAACGATCCCGCCTAATTCGGTAATCATGTCCTCCAGCATCATAGCTATTATAACTTCGTCTTCGACCAGCAATATTCGCTTGTCCGCCAAATGGCTCATTTTTGCATCTCCGGCAATACGGCTTTGAGCTTGCACACCAGACCTGCGGGTTCAAACGAAATTTCAACCTGTCCGCCGAATTCTGTGGCCAGCCCCCGTTCTATCATCCGCATTCCGAACCCTTTATGCGCGGGGGCATTAACTGGCGGTCCTCCCGTTTCAGTCCAAGTAAGCATCAGCTCGCGTTCTTCAGAAACAAACCAGGAAATTTCCACTCGGCCCTGTGGTACGGAAAGCGCTCCATATTTAACGGCGTTCGTGGCGAGTTCATGCATGGAAAGCGCCATCGTGACAGCCGTTTTCGTACCTAATTTCGCGACTGGCCCGGAAATGAGGATTTGTTGGTCGATGGCTAGCGGTTTCAGACACGCGCTGATCAGCTTGTGCATTTCAGTTGGTCGCCATAAATCCGCAGTGATAAGGTTTTGTGCTGCCGAAAGCGCGGCAAGCCGGCCTTCGAAGGATTGGGCGAAATCCTCTGGTGAAGTTCCCTTTTTAGCCGATTGCCGCGCGATGCTCTGGACGATCGCCAATGTATTTTTCACTCGATGGTTTAACTCGTCGATCAAAAGCTGCTGATGTGCCTCGGCCTGTTTTTTCTCTGTGATATCGAACGAAACCCCTACAAAACGTGGGGTTTCCCCAGTCTCTTTGCTGACCATCGTTCCATTACTGCGCAGCCATCTTTCTTCCCTGGTGTCGGCACGTAGAATGCGATATTCGATTTCGAAGGGCGTTCCGTCGGCAAAGCATTTTCTGGCAGCCACTTCGGCCCGGTCGCGGTCATCGGGATGAATCCGTTCCAACCAGTCTTCAAACGGCGCACGGCCGTTCTTGGTTCGTGCATAACCCAATATGTCGAAACGGTTTGCCGACCAGGGACCCTCCATTGTCGAAAGGTCGATTTCCCAAGTTGCCATTCCCGCGCCTTCAATCGCAAGCCGCATGCTCTCGGATGCCCTGCGCAGTGCGGCTTCGGAATCGCGGCGCCCGGTAACATCAAGTGTAATCGCAAGAACCCCATAAGGCGTTTCATCCTCGCGCTTGATAACGGCAACCGAATTATTCACCCAAACTTCGGATCGGTCGGGTCGAACATATCTTTTTTCATGTGTGTACGGGGTTCCGTACCGAACGGCCGCTTCAAATAAGGGAATGTTGCGAGCAAGGTCGTCCGGGTGGGTGATATCTTGCATTGTGCGCGTTAGCAGGTCCTCGCGGCTCCATCCGCAAATATCGCAAAAGCGGTCGTTCAAAAGCGTGAACCGTCCATCAAGATCAACCTGTGCAAAGCCGGCAGTCGACTGGTTTATGAAGGCGGATAACTGCGCTTCTCGTTCGCGGACAGCAAATTCGGCAGTCTTGGAATCGGTGATATCATGTGCCACCCCGATGAATCCGGTATGTTCACCATCGGCATTTCGACTAGGGTTTGAAATCGAACTCAGCCAACGCCACTCGCCATCCCCACGACGATAGCGACCCACAAGCGTGAACGGCTTCAAACTGGCTTCACCATCGATTGATTGCTGCAAGATGTTCGCGGCATCATCTGGATGAATTATGTTGCGCCAGTCAAAATGGACGGCTTCAGCATAACTGCATCCCAAAAAATCGACATATGCGCGGTTAACGAACGCCCTTTTGCGATCCAGCGAGGTAACCCAAATAGGCACAGGTGCGGAATCAGCGATTAATCGAAATGATGGGTCGCCGTCGGACACGTGAATTTCAACTATCTGCGTGTGGTCTGCGCCGATTGGTCCGCCCCTTGTATCACAAAATGAACCGTTATGTTCGCCCGTCTGCGTAATAACGCACAACGATTGACATCATTTTTTGTTCCCGACGATGAGTGCTAATACAAATTATGCTTGTCTTTAATGGCATTGCACGGGATGCCGTGGTCTGTGCGTGTGTAACTTGAACAGATACCGGTCTTCTCGTATTTCTGTTCGCAACAAAATAGGGAGGGATGACAATCCCATGCAGCACGTTGATGTCGGCGGTTCGGGATTAGCCACTCCGTCAGTAATGCTCGACATCGGCATTACCGGCCACCGCAGCAAACATCCTGTGTTTTCGGCCAATCGCGAAGGCATCGCCGAAAGTCTGGCCGACTTGATGGCTTTCCTTGGCCGGGTGGCGAACGAAGAGGTGGGCAAAATTGGCGGCGTGGATTCGGCACGGCTTCAACTGCATTCACTGCTTGCCTATGGTGCCGACCTCATGGCGGTACAGTGTGCTAAGGCCAATAACTGGTCTGTCGCAGCGCCGCTGCCATTCGGACGTGCGCTGAACCTCGCAATAAACGCGCAGCCCGAAACGCTGGAAGACATGAGCGCGCTTTTGGCAGGCGAGCCTGCAACTAATGCCGTGACTGCGGCACGGGCGAAGGAAATTGCTGCGATAGCCAGCGAAGTCAATCTGTTCGAACTTGCCGAACAGGATGTCGAGGTAGGAGCGTTTTACCGCGCGCATTTGACTGCCCCTGACGATGAAGCAGCGAAACAGGCATTTGTCGCAATCTGTTCTGACCGTGCCGCGATGGCGGCCCGCGTTATGGTTGAACATTCGGATCTGCTGATCGGTATATGGGACGGCATTACGCGCGGGACCGTTGGCGGCACTCGCCATACGATTGAAGCCGCACTAGAACAAGGAGTAGCGGTGATCTGGATAGATGCCCGCAACCCCGACGGCTGGCACATATTGCGGGCGACTGAAGAACTGGCCGGAATCGACCGCCGCTCGCCCGCCAAGAGAGACGAAGCCGCCGTTCGGGCGGCGGTACACGATGCAATGCACCCATCCAGCGACAGTTGGAAAAGTTACCGTAAAGGCGGTAAGTGGCATACAAAAAGCAGCCCGCTATTTCAGGCCTATCGCCGGGTAGAGGCGATGTTCGGCGAGCCGGCAAATCGACCGTTTCGAAGCTTGCGTCAGCGTTACGAACATCCGGATGCTATCGCGACAGGAACCGGTGCGCCGATGCTGGCGGCGATACTGGCATTACCGGGTGGGGATCCGGATATGCCGCAGCGCATCGCCACCGAAGTATTCAAACCTTTCGCCTGGGCGGACGGCATATCGACCTGGCTGTCCGATGCATATCGTGGCGGCATGGTCGCAAGTTTTTTCCTTTCTGCTTTTGCGATAATTGGCGGCGTTGCCTATCTGCCGATTGCGTCCGTGGACCAGAAATGGGGATTTGCCGCATTTGAATTCTGCTTGCTAGCAATGATTGTGGCAATTTTTCTTACCGGCAAACGTCTGCGCTGGCACGAGCGCTGGTTCGAAACCCGCAGGGTGGCTGAATATTTTCGTCATGCCCCCATCATGCTATTGCTCGGGGCGTCGCGCTCGACTGGTCGGTGGCCGCGCGGGCAAAACGGCAATTGGCCTGAATGGTATGCGCGCAATGCACTTCGCAGAATCGGTTTGCCGCAACTGAAGGTGACGTCGGAATATCTTCGATGCGCGTTGACCCTAATGCGTGATCATCATGTTTCATCGCAGCGCGCGTATCATATCGGCAAGGCGGCTCGGCTTAAACGCGCGCAGCATAATCTCGACCGCAGTTCCGAATTGCTATTCCTGTTCGCGGTGATCTCAGTCGCGCTCTATCTGCTGATCGAAATGGGTACCGCATTGGACTGGCTTCCACACAACTTGCCGCATGACGTGGCCAAGGCCTTCACGTTTCTGGGCGTGCTGTTTCCGACGCTGGGCGGCGCGTTCGCAGGTGTTCACTATTTCGGCGATTTCGAACGATTCTCGGCAATCTCTGAAATCACTGCCCAAAAGCTTGGCGATGTCGAAGCACGGATTGGGATCTTGCTCGAAACGCCTGACAGCGAAATTACCTATGCGCGCGTGGCGGGTCTTGCCCACGCCATCGACGATATTGTCGTCGACGAAATTGAAAATTGGCAGGCAGTGTTTGGCGGCAAACATATTACCGTTCCCGTCTGATGGCGACGAGAGCCGATGGACCGTGGCTTGGCGTCCATGGTCAAAACGAAAAAGGCCCGTTCGCCGGGCCTTAATCCTTGTCATGTGAACTTTGCAAAAGTTACTTGTCGATTGAGCTTTGATCAGTTGAACCTTGATCAGTTGAACCTTGGTCGGTTGAACCTTGGTCCGTTGAGCCTTGATCTGTGGAACCCTGGTTAGTTGATCCCTGATCTTTGGCGCCTTCGTCGGTTGCTCCCTGATCCGTCGCTCCTGCATCGGTTTCCGCTGCTACCGGTTCTTCGGCCACGACTTCTTCAGAAACGGCTGCTTCTTCGGACTTGCTGCACCCTATGATGCTGAGTGACAGAATGACGGTCGATGCCATGATAATAGATTTACGCATTGCTAATCCCCCTCTTAGAGAAACACTGTTTTACACGAATTTCAGATCCATCAACAGTTTTTTGTAACGCGGGTCATTCCTCAAAGGGTCAAGCAACGGATCGTTGAGCAGATACACCAAACCGGAGTCCGCCGTGGTGTAAGCCTGACCCAGCGCGGCAAAGGCGTTTTCGATATCTCCCCATTGTGCATATATTTGCGCCTGCTGGTAAAGGGCATTGTCGCCATGTTCTGTAACGAGCGCCGCAAGCTGAGCTGCGGCCTTGTCCGTTTGGCCACGCTTATGAGCGATAATCGCTCCGCCTGGCCGTGAGAGCAGGGTGTTAGTCTCCTGAGCAAATTCGCTATCGGCTTTGTCGAGATTTCCCAGCATGAAATAGGCGTTACCGATATCACCGTGGATCGTGCTTCGTTTTGGGTTTAGCGCAAGCGCCTTTCGGCCAAACGCTATCGCTTCTTCATAAGACTTTGCGGCATATTTGATATTGCCTGCTGATTTGAACATCGACGGATTTAACGGGTCGAGCGCTGCGGCGCGGTTAATCGCTACATCGGCATCACTGAACCGGCCGGTTCGTGCACAATAGACTGCATATCGACTGAGTACATCGACATCGCTCTTCGCAAGGGTGTGGGCGCGTTCATATGGCGGACGTGCTGCTTTGGCGTCAAGCCGGCCATAAAACAGCGCGTAACCCAACGCTGCAAAAGCAGGGGCAAATGTAGGCGCGATTTCTGCCGCGCGGTGCGCTTCTGCAACCGCTTCACTATACAGCGCTTTGCGTTCCCCCCGTCGTCGCAAACTGGTTTGCGATTATCGCTAGCGATCGGGACCGCAACGCCCGGGCTGCGGCGTATTTGTTATCGAGAGCAATTGACTGGTCAAGCATGGCCAAGGCCGCACGTTCGGAACTCTCATCGACATGTGCCTCGAACAAGTCGCGCCCGCGCAAAAATGCGTCGAAAGCCGCGAGGCTTTTGGTGCCGCCGACCTGAGCCGATGTCTTGGCTGCCGAATTCGAGTCCATTGCGATAGACAGGGCACCGGCGACAGCAGTGGCAATTTCACTTTGAACAGCAAAAACATCAGAAAGCTGCCGTTCGAACGTTTGTGCCCATTTGCTGATGCCAGTTCCGCCATCGATCAGATCGGTCACGATTTTCAGCCGGTTACCCATTTTCTGGACATTTCCGTCGAGCAGGAACGATACCTGCAATTCCCTGGCAATCGAGCGGGCATCGCCATCGTGATCGCGAAACTGGTTGGACGACGTTTGCCCGACGATTTCCAGAAGAGCATTTCGCGACAGGTTTGATCGGATTTCGGAGGCGAGCCCGTCGGAAAAATAGCGCTGCTCGGGGTCCCCCGAAAGATTATCGAACGGCAAGACAGCGACGCTGTTACGCGCCACACTGCCGCTGAACAATCCACTGTTCCAAAGCAAAAAGCCTCCACCACCCGCGGCCAAAGACAGTCCGCCCACCATCGCGCCTCTGCGGCTCATGAGGGCGCTGCGTGCAGTCTTTGCCGCGGGCAAAGCCACTGTCTTTTCATGCAGCGCGGCAACCGAACGCAACAGGCTCTGCACCGCTGGGTCTTCAGCGGTGATTTTCGCGGTTGCCAGGTTGATAACTTGAAACTGCCCGAACCCTAATGGCGGGTGCGAACCATCGAGCGATAGCGGGACCAACACGCGGCGATCACGCCCGCGCGTTGCTTCATCATGCACCCAATGCGATTGTACCGCCGCTTTCGACCACAAAACGACGACCGCTTTCGCGCGATTTAACGCGTCTTCGGTGGTCCGCGAAAACCGCTCTCCACCCTCCAGCAAACCGTCCCACCATGTCGCAAACCCTGCCGCTTCGATAAGTTGAATTATGGGCAACGCGCGCGCCTGATCCTCCCTTGAATAGCTTACAAACACCGTCGTTTGCATTCGCTCAGGGCTGCCTTTTGCCGAGTTACCCTCAATCTCGTCCATCTCGTGCCACCACTGCTTGGGGAGCTGTGCGTTCAAGACCCACCCAGCTTCTATTGGTCCCATTGTTTATCGTTTGTGGCAATAGATATTCATCTGCCTGCTGCGCAGTATTTTCAGAGTGGTGCCGGGCAATATTTCTGCAAATAAGCGCCGTGGCTGGGCATATGTTCGACGACGAAGCGAATGGACTGCTCCATCGCGTCGATTTCTTTTCTCGTTGTCGGTTCCTTCACTGCATCGGCCATCGCGTTGTGTCCGCCCATGCTGATGCCTTGCCCCATCATGACCGCGGCCCAGCTGGTTTCGGTAAATAGCTCGTCATCTTCGCGGAAAATCTGGCCATTGTGCCGGAACAGTTCGATCTTTTCGGTCAAGCTGTCGGGAACGGGCATATTGCGGCAATAGTTCCAGAACGGGCTGTCGTCACGTGTGGTACTGTTATAATGCAAGATCAGGAAGTCGCGGATGCGCGCATATTCCTTGCCGGTCAGCCGATTGAACGCGTCCTCCTGCACCTGCGTAATCCCGTCTAGCGAAAGCAAAGCGATAAGCTTATTTATGCCGGTATTGATGAGGTGGATCGAGGTCGACTCAAGCGGCTCCATGAAGCCCGATGCGAGGCCCAGCGCGATGACATTCTTGTTCCAGAATTTTTTGCGGCGGCCAGTTACGAAGCGAAGGAAATTCGGAGCGGCTGCTGGTTTTCCCGCAATGTTATTCACTAATATGCCGTGTGCCTCGTCATCGGACATATACTCGCTGCAATAGACATGGCCGTTGCCGTTGCGGTGTTGTAGCGGCACCTGCCATTGCCACCCGGCGGAATGGGCAGTTGCTCGGGTGTATGGTAAAGGACCGCTGCCATCTTCACGCAAGCAGGGCAGCGCAACCGCGCGGTTGCAGGGCAGATAGTTGGACCAGTCGTCATATCCGGTTTTCAGCGCCTGTTCGATCAGGAGCCCGCGAAAGCCGGAGCAGTCGATAAACAGATCACCGTTGATGATATCGCCATTTTCCATCGTGACCGATGAAACAAAGCCGCTTTCGCCATCGAGCGCGACATCCGCCACCTTGCCTTCGCGGCGCACGACACCGCGCGCTTCTGCATATTTACGCAGATAGCGCGCGTAGCGTCCTGCATCGATATGATAAGCGTAATTGACCGGTGGCAAATCTTCGCGCTGGTAATCCTCCGTCCGAGCGAAACGTCCGAAATGCGCTGCCATTGTTTCGACGTTGAAAACTTGAATGGGTCGCTTGTCGCCTGCCTGCCGGTATTTGTGCCAGACATGGTGGAACGATATCCCGTCGACCTGATAGCCGTAATTGCCGAATGGGTGGATATAGCTGTCGCCGATCCTACCCCAATTGACGAACTGGATGCCTAGCTTGAAGCTGCCCTGAACAGCGGTGAGCATTTCGCGTTCGTCGACTTCCAGCAATTTGTTGAAATCGAGGAAGGGGGGAATTGTCGCTTCGCCCACGCCAACCGTACCGATTTCTTCCGACTCGATCAGCGTGATTCCGACCAGCCTTCCGGCGCGAATCCGCGAAAGCGCGGCTGCTGCCATCCATCCCGCCGTGCCGCCGCCGACTATTACAATATTGTCTATGGCCATAGCGCCCATCCTCTCGATATCTGCATAGCGATATAACGCTACAGTGCAAATTGTGAACGTTCATTTTATCTATTGTGAACGCTATCAAGTGCGGTTATGTGTTGTAAAGTAGGCGGGAGCAATACCCGCCGCAGAGGCAATTAGGGAGGATCATTTGGCTCGCAAATCTATATTCGGAGCATCGCGTTCGCAGCGTCTTGTCGCATTGACGACAGCCTCCAGCCTTGCATTGTGTGCCGCGCAACCGGCATTTGCTCAAAACACCGAGCAACCCGACGAGGCGGTCGATAGTGCCGAACCTGAAGACGCCATAATAGTCACCGGTTTCAAAAAGTCGCTTGAAAGCGCGCAGAATATCAAACGCGATGCCGACACATTCGTCGATGTTATTACCGCCGAAGATATCGGCGCGCTCGCCGATCGCTCTGTTGCCGAAGCGCTGCAACGCGTTCCCGGTGTCAACATTTCGCGTTTCGAACAGCGTAACGACCCTGACCGTTTCTCGGTCGAAGGATCGGGCGTTATCATTCGCGGATTGCCGTTCGTGCGTTCCGAATTGAACGGCCGCGACATTTTTTCGGCTAATGGCGGGCGCGAACTGTCGTTCAATGACGTGTCGCCTGAATTGCTTGGCCGCGTAGAGGTGTTCAAGAACAACACCGCGGACATGATTGACGGCGGAATTTCGGGAACGGTTAATCTCGTCACCCGCAAGCCGCTCGACAAGCCGGGCTTCCACGTTGCTGGCACGGTCGAAGGTAATTATGGAGACCTCGCGAAAGAATGGTCGCCTGGTTTCTCCATCCTTGGTTCGAATACATTTGAAACCGACATCGGTACCTTTGGCATTCAGCTGGCTTACGCCCAGTCGGAGCTGGTGACCCGCACTGACGCGTCGCAGATTACCGATCCGTGCTACCGTGCTCCTGCGCTGAATGCGCCTTGTATCCGGGTTCGCCCCGTTGGTTCAGGCGGCTTTAGCGGCACGCCGACATTGAATGCGTCCAACTTCCCGCCAGCGGGTGCCGTTTTTGTGCCCAAGGGTGCAGGCGTTCGCACCACCGATCTGACGCGTGACCGCAACGCTTATTCGGCGGTCGGTCAGTGGGAAAGCAATGACGGACGTGCGCAAGTAACTATCGAATATCTGCGTGCCGAAACCGAGGCCACGCTAAACGAATTTGCTGTCCTTGCGCTGGTTAATGATGACGGGCTTTTCCCAACAATTGCACCTGGCACGACACCGACCTTTAATGGCAACCAGTTTGCGACCGGCACACTCACCCAGTTTCAGCCCTTCAACGGCGGGCGGGGAATTCCAACCG
Source organism: Sphingomonadales bacterium (assembly GCA_031370535.1). Taxonomy (GTDB): domain Bacteria; phylum Pseudomonadota; class Alphaproteobacteria; order Sphingomonadales; family Sphingomonadaceae; genus Sphingorhabdus_B. The sequence continues at coordinate 58,411 of JANMQN010000043.1, forward strand.
AACTTCTAAGGTTCCAGCGCGAAGATGCGGCAAAGACCGAGGATATCTCGCTCCAACTCAAGCTGACCCCGACCGACCGGCTGCGGTTCAATGTCGAGGTCCAGAAAATCAAGTCCGACCGGACTGAAGATGGCTTCATTTCCGCGATGCAGACCTATACCGACCTATTTATCGACAATACCGGCAGCACGCCGCTGGTTCAATTCCTGCAGCCAGGAACTGCGGGCTCTCCAGCCAGCTATTTCAATGATCCTGCGCGCACCTTCTATTGGTTCCTGCTCGACAATCAGGTCAAGAACGAAGGTGAGCTGACCAGCATGCGCTTCGACGGCGAATATGATGTCAGCGAAGAGGGTTTCTTCAAAAAGGCGCGATTTGGTGCACGTTGGGGCGACCGCAACCGCGTGACCCGCAACGCCAATTTCTCCAACTGGGGGAATCTGGGCGCACCATGGACGGGCCGCGGCGGCAACTGGAACTGCACGGATCCGCAAGTCTTTGGTTGCGGCGGCGCTTATGTGAAAGATTTCCCGAATTCGGCAAGTTTGCGTAATCCATTTGGCGACGGATTCCAGAGAGGAAATACGCCGACTCCGTTTGGTGATGGCTCTGCCTTCTTCTTCGGAGGCGACAATGTACTCGCTGACTATCTCAGCGGGGCAGTTCGGCAACAGGCGAGTGCGATTACCGCCTACACCCTGACGCCGAATGCGTGGTTCCCGATTTCGGCGCGCAACAATGCGCTACCTGGCGGTCCATGGACGGCTGGCGAGATTTCGGACGTGGAGGAAAGCACGTTCGGTGCTTATGCTCGCGTCGATTTCGGCACCAATTTAGGTAGCGGCGATGTAACGCTGAACGGCAATATCGGCATTCGCTATGTCGAAACGGTTGTACGCAGTGGCGGTTCAATCGGATTCCCGACTGGTCAGTTCTTCGATACGCCTCCCGGAGGAAATGGTGATGGCCGTGTAAGCGTTGCAGAAATTAACGCTTCGTGCGGTGCAACCCAACCCGGACAGGTGAGACCAGGATATTGCAGTCTTTCACCCGCCCGTCAGGCGCAGTTTGCCTCGGTATTCACCGGCGAAGTAATTGATGACAGCTCGAACATAAAGTTCGACCACTGGCTGCCGAGCTTCAATGCAAAGCTCGATTTCGGCAACGGAATGTTGGTGCGCGGCGCGGTGTCAAAAAGCATATCAAGGCCCGATTTGTCGGCATTTGCAACTGGCGGCGGGATAAGTGACAACACTACCAATTTGCGTGCTGCGGGTACGCTTGAAACAGGTCCGTTGTTCCAGATTTTCACCGGCAACCGCTTACTGCGACCGACCGAGTCTTGGAATTATGATTTGTCGTTCGAATGGTATTTCGACACGGTCGGTTCAGTGTCGGTGGCCGGCTTCTATAAAGACATCAAAGGTATCGTGAATGGCGGAGCGGTTGAGCGTAGCTTCACTAGCCCGAGCGGAGCCACAACCAGCGTGTTGGTCAACGGTCCCGTCAACAGCGATGGCGGAAAGCTGAAGGGTGTCGAAATCGCCTATCAGCAGACTTACGACTTTCTTCCGAGTTTCCTCAGCGGCCTTGGCGCGCAGTTGACTTACACTTATGTCGATGCAGGCGATTTCAACAACTCGAATCTGGGTGCCGAACAAAGTCCTTTCACTGGCGGACTGCCGCTGGCCGGCGTGTCAAAACACACAGTGAATGCGGTCGCATTTTATGAAAAGGGCCCCATCTCCGCCCGTGCCGCGTATAACTGGCGATCTGATTTCCTGCAGACACCGCGCGACGTGATCTTCCCGTTCTCGCCCATTTACGGCGAAGCAACGGGACAGCTCGATGCTTCAATTTTTGTGACGGTCAGCAAACAATTGAAACTGGGCGTGCAGGGCGTGAATCTGCTCGACGAAGTGACACAAACATCGCAGGTCATCGACTTTGCTGGAACGCGGGCCACGCGATCGGCGTTCCGCAATGACCGGAGATTTACGTTCCTCGCACGCTTTGAATTCTAACACCCTGTAATCGGTGTCGCAAAAAGACGGGCCTTGGTCATAAGACTTGGGCCCGTTTTTCGTTTAAATGGCCCCAGGAGAAAATATATGCACTCGCGACTGTTATTGCCCTTTGCCATTACGGCATTGTCCGGATGCTCTTCCACAACGCTCAACGCGCAACCGGCCAAAGTCGGATGGGACCTTGTCTGGTCCGATGAATTCGATGGCACCGAACTGGACCGCAATAAGTGGAAGCCGGAGCAATCCTGCTGGGGTGGGGGTAATCAGGAGCGCCAATGTTATACTGACCGGCCCGACAATATCCGCGTCATAGATGGCGTGCTGCAACTTAAAGCCCGCAACGAACAGTTCACCGGACCTGATCGCCCGCCTGAAATCGCTGACAAACCCAATCCCAAAAAGACTCAGGAATTTACTTCGGCTAAGATACGCACCTTAGGCCTTGCCAGTTGGAGATATGGCAAGATCGAATTTCGCGCCAAGCCTCCCAAAGGGCAGGGAACATGGCCAGCCGTGTGGATGATGCCTGCTGACAAT
>JANMQN010000067.1:0-14525 GCA_031370535.1 Sphingomonadales bacterium
GTCAATGTTTTTTATGGCGATAAGCAAGCCATCGACGATGTATCGATTGATGTTGACCGGGAGAATGTAACAGCTTTTATCGGTCCGTCAGGTTGCGGAAAGTCGACATTTTTACGCTCTCTTAATCGTATGAACGATACTATTGTCGGCGCGCGCGTAGAAGGCAATATTTTCCTCGATGGTCAGGATATCTATGCCTCCTCGATGGATGTTGTTCAGTTGCGAGCGAGAGTCGGCATGGTTTTCCAAAAGCCCAATCCTTTTCCCAAATCCATCTACGACAATGTCGCCTACGGTCCACGCATTCATGGGCTAGCAACGGGTAAGTCAGAGCTCGATCACATTGTCGAAAGCTCGCTGACGCGCGCCGGTCTTTGGGCTGAGGTGAAGGACCGTCTGAGCGATAGTGGCACTGCACTGTCGGGCGGTCAGCAGCAGCGTCTATGCATCGCCCGCGCTATCGCTGTTGACCCAGAAGTCATCTTGATGGATGAACCCTGTTCGGCGCTCGATCCGATCGCCACTGCCCGCATCGAGGAATTGATCCACGATTTACGCGGAAAATATGCTATCATCATCGTCACGCACAACATGCAGCAAGCTGCGCGCGTGTCGCAACGCACTGCTTTTTTCCATCTGGGCAATCTGATAGAATTTGGCGAAACATCCGAGATTTTCACCAATCCGCGTGAAGACCGGACCAAGGATTATATTACGGGCCGTTACGGCTAAGGAATTAAGGCATGAGCACAGGTACCAAGCACACCGTCACGGCTTTCGACGATGACATGGACGAAATCCGCGGTCTGATTGCGGAAATGGGTGCGCGCGCTGAAACGGCGGTCATCGCGGCGATGAAGGCACTCAGCGAGCATGACACAGAACTCGCAACGGCGACGCGTGCCGAGGACAAGGTCATCGACAATTTGGAAACCGAAGTCGAAAAGCTCGTTGTCCGAACGATTGCCCTGCGTGCGCCTATGGCAGATGATTTGCGTGAGCTGATTGCTGCACTCAAAATGTCGGCGGTCATCGAACGTATCGGTGATTATGCCAAGAATATTGCCAAGCGGGTACCGAAGATGCAGGGCAAAATACCCCCAGCGGCCAAAGAGCAGCTCGACTGCATGGGCGAAATCGTGGTGGAGATGATCCGGACAGCAATGGACGCTTATGCCAAGCGCGACGTCGACCTTGCGCGCGCGGTAACGGTTCGTGATGACGACGTCGATCAACTTAACAAAGATCTGTTCGTCGACTTTGTGGCTTATGTGGTAAAAAATCCGGAAAATGCGGCAGAAGTGGCGCACCTTCTATTTACTGCAAAGAATCTCGAACGGATCGGTGACCACACCACCACCGTTGCACAGATGATTTACTTCACCGAAACCGGCGAAAACCTTCCGGACGCCTGATAGAGAGATAAAGATATGCCCAAGGCACAATTGCTTTTGGTCGAAGACGACAGCGCGCTGGCCGAACTTGTCCGTTGGCATTTCGAACGCGAGGAATTTGACGTTCGCCATACCGGTGACGGCGAGGAAGCCTTGCTGATGGCGAAGGAACGCACGCCCGATCTGGTCCTGCTCGACTGGATGCTGGAAAATCTATCTGGCATCGAAGTATGCCGTCAGCTGCGAAAATCAGACAGCACCGCAAACGTGCCGATCATCATGCTGACGGCGCGCGGCGAAGAGGATGACCGTATTCGTGGCCTCGAAATCGGTGCTGACGACTATGTCACTAAGCCGTTCAGTCCCCGTGAGCTGGTCGCCCGCGCAAAGGCAGTTCTGCGCCGCGTCCGCCCTGCGCTTGCTGGCGAGGCCTTGCGCTTTGGCGATGTCGAAATGGATACAGTGGCGCACAAGGTCAAGCGCGGCGGAAAGCAGGTACCCCTTGGTCCGACCGAATATCGGCTGCTGAAACATTTCCTTGAATATCCCGGCCATGTTTTCTCGCGCGAACGACTGCTCGACAGCGTGTGGGGGCACGACAGCGACATCGAGATCCGTACCGTTGACGTCCACATTCGCCGCTTGCGCAAAGCGCTTAACGAAGGCTTCGAAAGCGACATCATCCGCACGGTGCGCTCTGCGGGATATTCTCTTGATCAGGACGCGGTTTAGAACGAAATCTGGCCGCGCATGCCCAAGACATCGACGGAATAGGTGCGATCCCCTGCCACAGCGATGGCTGCATCAGAATATTTCAGCTTTGCATATTGCCCCATCAGGCGAAAGTTTTCAGCCGGGGTCCAGATGAGCGAAGCGAGATAGCCATTTTGCTTGCCGCCGACGATGCCCCGGCTGTTGAGGTCCAGATAGTCGTAGCGCAAATTGATCTGAACCGCACCAATCCCGCCACCGCCGACCGGCTTATTCGGCTTGATAGCGCCGAATAGACCCCCTTTCAGCGGGCGGCTATCGTTGGTGAGAAAAACGCCCGCCTCGGCATAGGCACCAAAAAATGTTGGATCATTAGGGACCGCCCGTTGTGCCTTTAGCCAGTGTGCTTCGGCGGCGAAATGAAACCGGCGGTTGACAGCGGCAGCCTCCAAGCCAAAACGCTGCTCCTTTTCAACCGCCAGTGCTGGCGTCCCAACATAGCGCGTATCGGTGATGCGTATCGACGGACGCGATTGATAACGCGTCGACGCAATGCCCACATCGTTCAAATCACGCCAATGATAAGCAGCAGCCAGATGTACTTTGGTACTGCCAAATTTGGGTGACCAGAATGTCCGCACATCGACTGACGTGCTGTTTGTTGCAACATCATTCAGCGCAATCAGCGGGTCTGTGTAAACACCGCCCGACATCGACCAGTCGCCGTTGGTATAATGGCCAGAGACGCCCGTACGCCTGCCATATCCGAAGGTGCTGACAAACGCCGCACGTTCGAGAAAGCTGATGTTGAGATTGCTGTTTTCCTCGTCCAGCGGAAGCTGAGGTTTCTGCTGGCCGACCATGACTTTGAAACGCTTATCGCTCCACTGTACATATGCGTCGGTCAATTCGATCGGGTCAGTGATGAGCTCCGCCTCAATCCGCGCCGCAAAACCGCTCGGCATTTTCAAATCCACGCCAATACGCGCGCGCCTGATATCCTGCAGATTGCTGGTTCCAGTTAAGCCGGTGGGGCCGCCCAGACTGGCAACATCATATTGCACGCGCCAGCGGGGTTTCAACTGCCACTCTGAACCAGTATCGGCGTCTTTTGGTGTCAAAGACGTGTGGATTTTGGGCGCGACACTCTTGGCAGGCGACGGAGCCGCACCAGACTTTTCGGCATAAGCGGGCGCTGCCGCAGCCAAAGAGGCTAACGCGACAACTGTAAGCGGAAGGCAACGGGGACCCATTCGGATTTCCTTCGAAGGAACATCAGTTAATGACGCCTAGAAAGCATTTTGATGACCAATGCATTACGAATGCATTTCTTTTTTGTGACATTCATACGACATTTGCTTTACGCTTGCGTAAAGCAAACCGGCATGTCAATGGACGGCCAACGCAGGCGGAGGCTTTGGCCGCTCATATCTATGGAGACAATCGATGACCATCAGCTTTAAGGATAAAGTCGCTATTGTGACCGGTGCAGGCGGCGGGCTGGGCCGCGCATATGCACTTGAGCTGGCAAAACGTGGCGCCAAGGTAGTCGTCAACGATCTCGGCGGTGCACGCGATGGAACCGGCACGTCGGATGCGGCCGCTCAAGTTGTCGAAGAAATCAAATCGGCTGGTGGCGAAGCGATGGCGAATGGCGGCAGCGTCACCGAATACGGGCAAATGGTTGAAATGGTCGCCAAGGCAAAGGAAGCCTGGGGCGGCGTGCATATTTTGATCAACAATGCGGGAATCTTGCGCGACAAGAGCTTTGCCAAGATGGATATGCCCGATTTCAATCTGGTGCTTCAGGTCCATGTCATGGGCAGCGCAAACTGCACCAAGGCGGTATGGGATACTATGCGCGAGCAGGCCTATGGCCGCATCCTGATGACCACGTCATCGACAGGCCTTTATGGCAATTTCGGGCAGGCCAATTATGGAGCGGCGAAACTCGGGCTTGCTGGCTTCACAAAGACACTTCATCTGGAAGGCGCCAAGTATAATGTCCGCGTCAATTCGATTGCGCCGGTGGCTGGCACCCGCATGACCGAGGACATTTTCCCTGAAGGCCTATTCGACCAGTTCACACCGGAAAATGTCGTGCCAGCTGCACTCTATCTGGTCAGCGAAGATGCGCCGACTAACATGATTATCGGCGCAGGCGGCGGCGGTTATCACGCGGCCTATGTCACCATGACTCCTGGCGTCGCGCTGCGCCAGAATGACCGCAATGTCGAAGGCTTTGCCGCCGCCTGGGACAAGATTATCGACCGCACCGGCGAAACTGTCCCGCAGTCGGGCGGCGAGCAGTCGGTTGCCGTCATGAAAGCGCTGCAAGCGCTGGGCTGAGCCGACCAAGGACAAATTTAAAAAGCCCGGTAGCTGTGCCGGGCTTTTTATGCCTCAACCAGTTTCATCAATTTGCGTTCGACAGGTGCCAGTACCGGGCCCAGCTCATGCCCGCGTTTTAATATTGCGCCGCCTTCGCCCACCAGCGCCCACATCCCTTGCCGGTTGCGCAAATCGGGTCTTTTCTCGATCCGATATTCGGGCCGTTCCGCCGCACGCCTGAACGCGCTGAACACTGCAGCATCGCGACCAAGATCAATGGCATAATCGCGCCAGTTTCCTGCCGCGACCATCCGGCCATAGAGGTTCAAAATCTGGGTAAGTTCAATGCGATCAAAACCAACCTGATTTAAACGACTGGCAACCGGAAAGGGCGTAATGACTGCGCTCAAGCGGTCTTGCTGCCTTTTGACGAAGCGCGCTTTGGAGGTGTTGCCGCAGTAGAATCGCGGTCTGCCATCAATTCGGCCAGCTTCTTACGCAACGCTTCAATCTCGCACTGCATTATTTCCAGGCTCTGCGTCGCCGGATCAAACATTTCCCTGCACGGCGTGCCATAAGGCATGAAATTCTTGGCATAGGTTTCAGCCTTCACCAGTGTTGATCGCGCCTTCTGGCCGATCATCGTTGCACCTGCAGGCACGTCGTCGGTGACCACTGCAGCAGCTCCAATCCGTGCACGCTCGCCCACGGTAATCGGTCCAAGTATCTGGGCGCCAGATCCAATGATGACATTATCCAATATTGTTGGATGCCGCTTGCCCGCAACGCCATTGGTCGGGTTGGTACCGCCCAAGGTCACATTCTGGTACATGGTGACGTTATCACCAATCTCGGCTGTTTCGCCAATAACGCTGAATCCGTGATCGAGGAAGAAGTTACTTCCGATTTTCGCACCCGGATGAATGTCGATACCGGTCATAAAACGCGCGAAATGGTTCACGAGCCGGGCAAGGAAATACATGTGGCCGAGAAACAACCAATGCGCGACACGGTGATAACCGACAGCCCAAACGCCGGGATATAAGAGGACTTCCAAGCGCGAACGCGGAGCTGGATCCCGCTCCTTAATCGAGTCCAGATAGTCGATTAGGCTTGAAATAAACATCTTCGTCCCTGCCCTTCGATACCGGAGTTTATCCCTATTACAGCAAAGTAAGGGATAAGTTACAGCATTTCCAGTGGCGGAATGAAACTTATACCAAATTCGCTGGTACTAATCGTCAAATACGATTATTAATCCCTTTTATATTTGAAGGCCCGATTTATGAGTACCTATCTCCCGACGCTAAAACAGCTGCAATATCTTGTGGCGCTCGAGGAACATGGCCATTTCGGCAAGGCAGCCGATTCCTGCTTCGTTACACAGTCGACGCTATCCGCTGGTATCCGCGAACTCGAATCGCTGCTTGGCCTTATGCTCGTCGAGCGCACCCGCCGTGTTGTCCGTTTCACGCCGCTGGGCATTAAGATGGTGGCCAAGGCCCACCGTATATTGCGCGAAGCCGAGGAGTTGGCTGAAATGGCGCGCTCAGCAGGCAAGCCGCTCGCCGATGATTTGCGGATGAGTGTTATCCCGACCATTGCGCCGTTTCTGCTTCCCAAATTGCTTCCGGCACTGCGCAAGCAATATCCCGACCTGAAACTGTATTTGCGCGAAGAGGCAAGCGCGGCGGCGATCGAGGCACTGCATCACGGCGTAGTAGATTGCGTATTGCTGGCGCTACCATATGCCGCAGGCGATGTCGAAAAATCCAAATTGTTCGATGACGGACTTTATGTTGCCTTTCCAAAAGACGACCCGCGCGACCCGCCGGAAAGCATAAGGCCTGAGCTAATCGACGAGAGCAGGCTATTGCTGCTCGTCGATGGGCATTGCTTAAAGGACCACGCACTCGCAGCATGCAATCGCCCCGAACTGCGCGCCTCGGCAACGATGCTTGGTACTTCGCTGCATACGCTGGTGCAGATGGTCGATAACGGTCTGGGATTGACGCTCATCCCCGAAATGGCAGTAGAAGCAGGATTGCTCAATGGTACCGAAGTTCAAGCACGCCCGTTAGATGCCGAGCATGCCAGTCGCGAAATCGCATTAATCTGGCGGACAAACAGCCCGCGCCGCGAGGAGTTTGAAATGCTCGCCACCGCGATGCGTGAATTACGCGCGGCTTAAGCCGAGGAGCTGGGCCGTCCGGATATTCGTGCATGCCAGTCCGTGAGTGCGGTCAGATTTTCAGGCACGGTAACACCGATGAAGCCTGCAAAATCGATGGTTGTGAGTAACACGATGTCGGCCATCGAATAATTTTCACCTGCCAGATAGGCTCGGCCTGTCAGCACATCGTCGATGCGCTGCATTGCGGCGAGTGCCTTGGGTCGGTTACTCTCGCCAAATTCAGTAAATTGCGGTACCACGACGCGCGCCGTGAACGGGTGTGTGTGCATCCATATCTGACCGATGTGGTTCATCAACGTGAACTCGACACGGCGAATCCACATATCTATTTCCGCGATGGTTAGCGGGTCTGTCCCGAAAAGTGGGGTTCCGGGATGCAGTGCTTCAAAATAGCGGCAGATCGCAACGCTTTCGCCGATTATGCACCCGTCGTCGAGCTCAAGCACGGGCAACTGCCCTTGCGGATATTTGTCGGTGAATTCCGGCGCTTTGTGCTCGCCCTTGATGATCGACAATTCCTTGGTCGGAACTGTTAGGCCCTTTTCGGTCAAAAAGATGCGAACCCGCCGTGGGTTGGGTGCAGGATTCGGGGCGTCATAAAATAAGGGCATAGGTTACTTCCACTTGTCGGCGCGGGCGTCATCGCTCGCTTTGGTTTCGACCCAGTCGGAGCTACCGTCGGCGCGATGCTCTTTCTTCCAGAATGGCGCGTCGGTTTTCAGTCGGTCGATCAAGAACGCGCAGGCTTCGAGCGCTTCGGCGCGATGGCTGGCGGCGGTTCCCACCAGAACGATGGGTTCGCCCACAGCGATGTACCCGACACGATGGACTAACACGCCCCCAAGCAGTGACCAACGGCCAGTTGCCTCATTCATTAGCGCCAACAGACTGGCCTCGGTCATTGCAGGATAATGTTCGAGTTCGATTGCAACCACACCGTCATCGTCGCGTGCAATTCCGGTAAAACTCGCCACTGCGCCGCCACCTAGGGCGGCCAGCGGAGCGAGTTCGGCGGCACTATCGATAGTCTCGTCACTTATGCGGACGAGCTTCATCCGCCGGTTACAGGGGGAAATATTGCCAGTTCGTCAGCGCCCTCTAGCAACGTTTCTTCCCAGACTAGCTGCTGGTCGAGCGCATATCTCAGACGCGAATGATCAGCGAAAGCTGATGCGTAATTATCGGCTTGTGCGGCCAGCCACACAACACAGTCGCCGACCGTCTGTACGTCTGAAGGCAATTCGCGATCTTCGGATTCGAGACCAACGGCCTCCCGAACCCGCGCAAAGTAAACCAGCTTCAATGCCTCAATCCATATGCTTGACGCCGACACGTAGATAATCCCACCCGGTTATCATCGTCAGCACGGCTGCAATCCACAATAATGCCAATGCGGCTTGCTTGAGTAATATCCAGTCGGGCAGTGCGCCCGCTAATATAATGCCGCCCAACGCAACTAGTTGCGCGGTCGTTTTCCACTTCGCAAGGTTGGACACCGGCACCGATATTTGCAGCCCGGCCAAAAACTCGCGCAGGCCCGAGACAATCATTTCGCGCAATAATATTATCAGCGCTGCAATCACATGCCAGCCGTCGACATCGCGCGTGAAGACAACCATCAATATGACCGCCGCGACCATGATCTTGTCGGCGATAGGGTCGAGAAAAACGCCCAGCTTCGAAACTGTGCCCTGTGCTCGCGCCAGATAGCCATCGAAATAATCGGTGATTCCCATCAGGCAATACAGCCCGAACGCCAGCCAGTAATCGAGTGGCACCGGCTGCACCCCCAAATGCTTCGCTCCCGGCCAGAGCAGAAACACCAGAATCGGTACCGCTAATATCCGCGAAAGGGTCAATATGTTGGGAAGGCTCAGCATCACTTACCGATAGCGTCATGTTACCGCAAAATCACGCAGCTATTTGGCATGCGCAAGAAAAGCGCTTTGTGGTGCAGGCATGGACCGCTAAGGCACGGCAAACAACGAGAAGGGGTTTCGCACAACATGTCGACATCATTGTCGTTGCTGAACAAGCGACGTTTCCTTCCGCTGTTCGTCACTCAGCTCTTAGGCGCCTTCAACGACAATCTCTTTAAAAACGCGATGGTTTTGTTCGTTGTGTACGGTGTTTACAACGATGAGAAAGCGGAAGCGTTGTTTAGCGCGGTTGCGACCGCTGTGTTTATCATCCCGTTTTTCCTAATGTCCGCACTGGCCGGGCAGCTTGCAGATACACGCGACAAGGCGCAAATCATCCGGATCGTCAAATTCTGCGAAATCATCATCATGCTGGTTGGCGGGATCGGACTGGTCATGGCATGGCTTGGCCTTGCAATTACTTTGGTCGCCATTCCGCTGATGATGCTCGCTTTGTTCGCGATGGGCGTTCACTCGACATTTTTCGGTCCAATCAAATATGCAATTCTGCCGCAGCATTTGAAAGAAGACGAAGTTTTGGGCGGCACCGGGCTGGTCGAGGCCGGTACCTACATAGCGATTCTGGTCGGTACGATACTGGCGGGGGTTATCGAGGTTGAATGGGCCGCGCTCGGCGTCGTCATTACAGCAGTCATCGGTTATTTTTCCGGTCGCCAGGTTCCACCCGCCCCGCCCGTACATGAAGAGACCGGCATCGATTGGCACATCATCCGGTCTTCGGTTACGCTCGTCAAAAGCACGATGCACATCCGGAAACTGTATCTAGCGATTGCGTCGATCAGCTTTTTCTGGACCATTGGCGCGGTACTCTTCATCCAGTTTCCACCACTGGCCAAAAATGTCCTTGGCGCCGACAAGGAGGTGGCCAGCCTGTTTCTGGCGATTTTCTCAATCGGCATCGCTATTGGCTCGGTCGCAATCAACCGCTTGCTGAAAGGTCAGGTATCGGCACGATATGCGCCCGCGAGTGTCATCGTGATGGGGCTGTTCGTAGTTGCCTTTCACATTGTGTGCCGCAACTGGCATGTAATTGGTGAAGGCGAGCTTTATAATATCAGTGGCTTTGTCGCCCACCCAGACGCGATACCGTTGTTGCTGTCATTGCTGGGTATCGCGATTGCCGGCGGCATGTTCGTGGTACCGCTTTATGCGTTCCTAACCACAACCGTGCCCAAGGACCAGACCGCCCGGACCGTTGCTGCGAACAATATCGTGAATTCCGGCGCGATGGTCGTTGGCTCGCTGATCGCACTGGGATTGAGCGCGGCAGGCTTAAGCATCGTCAATCAATTGCTGTTGGGCGCCGCCATGTGCCTGATATCGGCATGGCTGGCGTGGAAGCTTGACCGCGCCTGTGACTGATCAGGCAATAAAGCCTGTAATCGCAACAAAAAATGCGCTGAAGCTAAGCATGAAAAGATGCGTGTCCTCTTTTTTCCACCAGCGCAGCGGCGGCGGGGCGACAAGCGTCATATCGAGTGCGGGTGGTGGCAGCATCCGGCGGAACGGATGACGGGCGGCTTCGTTGCGACACACTAATCTTCTTTTCATCATAGTTAGACGTTAACGAGTTGTTAGGCATAATGGCCATGCGGAAAAATGGTTAATTCGGGCTAGCGTCGGGAGTGTCCCGAACTGTTACACCCGTTGACAATGCATTAACCATATTCATGAGTCAGATGGCGCCGCGCGACCGTGCAATGCTATAGAGGACTGCAACAATCCGGAGTCTGGTAAAGATGGAAAGAGCAGCAATAATCGCGCAAACTGGCGAACCGGATGTCATCGAATGGGTGGATATCGACCCTTCGGCTCCCGGCCCCGGTGAAGTGCGGATGCGCAATATCGCTGTCGGCCTCAATTTCATCGATACCTATCACCGCAGCGGATTATATTCGATAGCTTTGCCATCTGGCCTTGGCATGGAAGCCGCTGGCTTGATCGAAGCGGTCGGCGAAGGGGTCGAGGATTGGCGGGTTGGAGATCGTGTTGCGACCTTCGGTCCGGCGTTGGGTGCCTACGCCACTGCGCGTAACATCGCGGCCAACTGCTTGTTCCTCATTCCGGATGACATTAGCGACGAGGTGGCTGCGGCTGGCCTTTTGAAGGGCTGCACCACCGAGTTCCTCGTCGAACGGTGCGCCAAAATCCAACCCAAATGGGATGTTCTGGTGCATGCCGCAGCTGGCGGCGTGGGTTTGATGCTTGTCCAATGGCTAAAGCATGTCGGCGCACGCGTCATTGGCACCGTCAGCACCGATGAGAAGGCCGCGTTGGCGCGCGAAGCCGGAGCCGACCATGTTATTCTTTACGGAAAAGAAGACGTTGCGCGGCAAGTACGCGAACTGACCGATGGTAAAGGCGTCGAAGTCACTTTCGACGGCGTCGGGTTGGACACATGGGAGACCTCGCTCGATGCGACAGCACGACGCGGGATGCTCGTCAGCTATGGCAATACGAGCGGTGCCGTATCGGGCGTACGTCTCAGCACACTCGCGCAAAAGGGTTCGCTATACGTCTCGCGCCCGACTTTGTTCAATTACTACCACCACCCAGCCGAACGCGCAGCAGGCGCAGAATATGTGTTCGACATGTTCCGGCAGGGCATCATCAAGATGAACATCGGGCAGCGTTACGCGCTGGAGGACGCAGCGCAGGCGCACCGCGATCTCGAGGCGCGCCAAACAACCGGCTCTACATTATTGCTGCCTTGATTATTTGAACTCGGGCTTGCGCTTTTCTACAAATGCGGCGCTGCCTTCGGCAAAGTCGAGACCGGTAAATGCATGGGCAAAAACGCGTTTGCTGTCGCTGTCTTCGTCACACTGGCCGTCCAATATACGGCGGACAAAGCCCTTGGCCTCGCGGGTGCTGTGTGCGGAATTTTCGGCAATCCGGTGTGCCAGCGCATCTGCATCGTCTGCAATATCTTCAATCAGGCCAATGCGTAGCGCATCTTCTGCCGAAATCAGGTCGCCCGTATAAAGCAGCTTCTTTGCTTGGCCTGGCCCGACCAGATCAACGAGCAATTTGGTGTCGTGCAGCGGATAAACCAGTCCAAGTTTTGCAGGCGTAATCCCAAGCCGTGATTTTGCGGTGGCTATCCGGATGTCGCAGGCCAGCGCCAAGCCGCATCCGCCGCCCACACAATCGCCATCGATGAAGGCAATCGTCGGCTTGCCCAGCCGCGCCAGATCATGCTGCGCTTTGTTGATCGCTGACTGATTGCCCTCGCGCCAAGCAGAGTTAGCCTTGTGCACCATAAGCTCGGAGATATCAGCGCCTGCGCAAAACATTCCGCGGATAGCCGACTGCAACACGATGATGCGGATCGCGCGGTCTGCCATGGCATGCGCAAGCAGCACCGGCAGCCGCTCCCACATTTCCTGGTTCATCGCATTACGCTTTTCCGCGCGCTCGATCAGCAGCCGCCCAATCGGCCCATCGCGTTCGAGCCGGAGTGTCATGCAGGTGCCGCCTGCGACAACGCGTGGTCGGAACATTGCGATGCGCGAGGTGTTGGAATTGGGAACATGAGAAGCATGCGACGGGAATAGTCTGTTGACAGCCATTTGCAACCGGGCCTTCCTTCATTGTCCCTGCTGCGTGCCCACACAATTTGTAACCAAACAGAATCAATAGTCGGTCTACAAGACTGGTGAACATTAAATTTGGTATATTTTGTGTCGCGCGTTAAACCGCTGCGACCTTTTTGGGAGGAACGCAAACATGAAGGTAAACGGCAATACCGCACTCGTGACGGGCGGAACCGACGGGATCGGTTTGGAAATTGCACGTCAGTTGCAGGCCAAAGGCGCGCATATCATCGTCTGCGGACGGCGCGAGGATTTGCTGGCTGCGGCGCGTGCCAGCGGCATGGAAGCGCTTCAGGCAGATTTGTCGAACGCTGAAGGTTGCGAGGCCTTGGTAAACGCACTGGATGGACGCGAGCTCGAGATCCTCGTCAACAATGCCGGGATGAGTGGTAATTTTGGCCCCGGCGAACCGCTTGACTTGGCGCTAACTGACAAAGCCATCTTCCTCAACCTCAACGCCCCAATGCATCTGATTGGCGGTTTGCTCCCCGGAATGATGAAACGCCCCGAGGCGGCGATCGTCAACGTCACGTCGGGCCTTGCCATTGCGCCACGCGCGGGTGGCCCGGTCTATTGCGCGAGCAAGGCTGGGCTGCGCAGCTTCACCCAATCGCTGCGCCATAATCTGCGCGAAACCAACGTGCACGTGATTGAGGCGCTGCCCCCGGTGGTCGACACCGCGATGACGCGCGGCCGCGTTAGCGGCAGCAAGATGTCGGCTAGGGACTGCGCGGCGCAAATCGTCGATGCGATAGAAAGCAATGCCAAGGAAGCCAATGTTGGCATGGTGAAGCTGCTGCAGATGATGTATTCGATCTCGCCGGCGCTGGCACGGCGGATCATGATCAAATTTTGAAGATCAACACTCGACCACGTTGACCGCAAGGCCACCAAGGCTGGTTTCCTTATACTTCGATCGCATGTCCTCACCGGTCTGGCGCATCGTTTCGATAACGGCATCCAGGCTGACGACATGCGCGCCGTCGCCCTGCAAGGCTAAATAGGCGGCATTGATCGCCTTGATCGCGCCCATCGTATTGCGCTCGATGCACGGGATTTGCACCAGCCCGCCAATCGGATCGCAGGTCAGACCCAGATTATGCTCCATGCCGATTTCGGCGGCGTTTTCGACTTGCTGGTTAGTGCCCCCAAGCGCCGCCGCGAGGCCAGCCGCTGCCATCGAACAGGCGACGCCGACCTCGCCCTGACAACCCATTTCAGCGGCTGAAATCGACGCATTAGTTTTATAAAGGAACCCGATTGCCGTCGCGGTGGTCAGTAAAAGACGGCTGCCTTCAGGCGTGGGATTGGCGGTGAAAACCTCATAATATTTGAGCACCGCAGGGATAACACCCGCTGCGCCATTGGTCGGCGCTGTAACCACGCGGCCACCTGCGGCATTTTCCTCGTTCACTGCCAGCGCCCACAGGCTGACCCATTCGAACACCGTCGACGGGTCACTGCGTGGACCGCGTTCAACCAGTCGCTCATGCAGGCATTTCGCACGCCGTTTGACGTTCAGGCCGCCTGGCAGGATGCCGTCATTCGAGATGCCGCGCTTGATGCAGTCGAGCATGGCATTTCGGACGCCATTGATAAATTCGCGGGTTTCGGCTTCATCGCGCCAGGCAGTTTCATTGGCCTCGACGATTGCGCCGAGGGTTAGTCCAGTGACCTCGCCAATCTCGAGCAGCTGCTCGCCTGACGCGAACGGATGTTTGAGTTCAAAATTAAGTCGCGGAAGCTCCGCCTCGGCGCGAATGATTGCCCCGCCGCCAATAGAGAAATAGGTTTCGCAATATTCGCTGCCGTCACCATAGGTCGCCGCAAAGCGCATGGCGTTGGCATGGCCAGGCAAAAACTCGCCCTTGCGAAACAGCAAATGCTGTGTTTCCACAAATCCGATGTCCACCCTGCCCGCCAGCTTCAGACTGTCTGTGCGCCGAATTTCCGCAACAATGCCCGCAATCGCATCGGGACACACACCTTCGGGCGTATGGCCCGAAAGTCCGAGCAATATCGCGGTGTCGGTCGCGTGGCCAATTCCGGTCAGCGCCAGCGAGCCGTACAGATGGCAAACTATTTGCCCGACATCATGCCGGATCAGCGCCCGCTCGGCAAAATCGCGTGCCGCCCGCATCGGACCTACGGTATGCGAGCTCGATGGCCCGATACCGATGGTGAACAAATCCGTGATGCTGAAAGTCTGGGCCATCTGACGCTACGGCATGTAGCATGCAGGATGACATAAACAACTGCTTTGGTTGCATATGAAACTATGTGGTGCCCACCAGCAGGCTTTAGTCTGCAAACAACAATGCCTAGGGCATCATATGAGCGAAGCGAATGTGGTGCCCCA
>JANMQN010000099.1:0-13878 GCA_031370535.1 Sphingomonadales bacterium
CCTGCCTCGCGCACCAGAAGGCATCCCGCTGCACTATCCCAAGGCGAAAGGCCGCTCTCCCAAAAGCCATCGTAGCGGCCTGCGGCTAACCATGCCAGGTCAAGACTAGCCGCACCAAAGCGGCGGATTCCTGAAACTTGCGGTCCGATAGCGCCATAAATCTTTGCCCACTCATCAAAATCGCCATGCCCCTTGTAAGGCGTTCCTGTAGCGATCAGAGCCTCATTCAGCTGCCGCCGCGCCGATACACGCAAGCGCTTGTGACCAAGATAAGCACCCTTGCCGCGTTCTGCCCAGAAGCTTTCATCGGTAATCGGGTTGTAAACGAGCCCGGCAAATATATCACCCCAGCCCGAACCATCGGGCTTCGGGTCCTGCACTGCGATCGAAATTGCGAAATGTGGAATACCGTGCAAGAAATTGCTCGTGCCATCCAGTGGATCGACAATGAAACGCGGCTTGCCCTCGGCTCCCGCAATCTCGCCGCCCTCTTCCATCAGGAAGCCCCAATCGGGGCGGGCAATTTCAAGTTCGCGGAAAATCGTATCTTCGGCGCGCTCGTCCGCCTTCGACACGAAATCTGCCGGTCCCTTTTGGCTGACTTGCAGTTGCTCGATCTCGCCAAAATCGCGACGCAATTTGCCGCCCGCCTTACGCGCGGCTTTTTCCATAATGGTCAGAAGACCAGTTAATGCTGGCATCAGTCGGCCTTCTTCACATATTCCCGGGCGTAGACATCGACCACAATACGCGTGCCGGCACCAATAAAGGGCGGCACCATGACGCGAACGCCATTGTCGAGAATGGCTGGCTTGTAGCTCGATGACGCGGTCTGGCCTTTGACTACCGCATCGGCTTCAACGATCATCGCCTCAATCTGGTCGGGTAAAGCAACCGACAGTGCCTCGTCGTCATACATCTCCATGACAACATCCATGCCATCCTGCAGGAAAGCAGCTGCATCGCCGAGCAAGTCGCTTGGCAAAGTCACCTGATCATAGGTTTCCTTGTCCATGAAGACGAGATTATCGCCCTCAGGGTACAAGAACTGAAAATCCTTCTGGTCGAGGCGAACCTTTTCGACGCTCTCGGCCGAGCGAAACCGGATGTTGTTTTTGCGGCCATCGCGGAGGTTTTTAAGCTCGACCTGCATATACGCGCCGCCCTTGCCGGGTTGGGTATGAGCCGTTTTAACGGTTTTCCAGAGTCCGCCCTCATATTCAAGGATGTTACCCGGCTTGATTTCAACCGCGTTGATTTTCATGAGATCACTCGCTTAACAGATGGAAAGAGCAAGCGCGCAACAGCGCGCCGTTGGACGCGGCCTTTAGCGATGGCAATGCGATTAGGCAAGCAGGGCGTTGAATGCCTTTACCGCTTCGGCAGGACCCTGCGGATGATCCCAGACGGCGGAACTGACTGCGAGAAAATCTGCGCCTGCTTCGATAAGAGGCCTGGCGGTGTCAGGCGTGAGCCCGCCAATAGCAACACAGGGAATTTCCGTCACCATTGACCATTTTTGCAACGTGTCCAGTTCCGCGACATGTTCGACCTGCTTCGTGCTGGTGGGATAGAACGCCCCAAAGGCAACATAATCCGCTCCCGCCTCAGCGGCTTCCATCGCCAGATGACGGCTGTTGTGGCAGGTTACGCCAATTTGCGCATCGCTTCCTAAAATCTCACGCGCCTCCCGTACGTCTCCGTCGCCTTGCCCAAGATGCACACCGTCCGCTTTCAGCCGCTTTGCCAAAGCGACACTGTCATTGACGATGAATGCGACGTCATGCCGCGCGCATATGGCCTGCAACGGTTCTGCCAGCGCCGCGGCTTCGTGCTGATCGATATCCTTCACGCGGAACTGGAACGCTGCCACCGATCCGGCTGATAATGCGGCTTCGAGTTGGGCGGGAAAGTCGCCCCGGACATCAAGCGGGGAAATAAGATAAAGCTGGCAAGTCTGATCGGTCATAATGGGTTCATAGCCGCAGCACTAAGCCGCTGCAAATGAACTGGAAGAAATTTCTCGCCCCCGCCGTGCTTCTGCTGACAGCATGCGCCACCACTTCGATGCCGCGAAGCGACGGCAATGATGTTGCGCTGGGTCAAGAAGCAATGGTCGATGGCCCCATAGTTAAGCCAATTGCGGTACTCGAAGACAGCCGCTGCCCGATGAACGCGCGATGCGTTTGGGCCGGACGGGTACGGCTGAAAATGCTCTGGATGCGCAGCAAGGGCGCTCAGGAGTTCGAACTTACGCTAGCTGAACCCAAGCCTTTGGCCAATGGCAGCATCACACTGACATCCGTCCGCCCTGATAAACGAACCGATGTTGTTCTTAAACCTGCCGACTATCGCTTTTCATTGAGCTTTGTTGGCGGGCTTTAATCAGGTCGAAGAAGCCGTACAAATATCGTCGATAGCCTGCCCGAGCGAACGGTTGAATTCTTCGTCACTCATCTGGTGGCGGAGGTCCTCAAGCAAAGCGCGGGAGAAACTGGCGATCATGCCTTTGTTCTTGGCAAGCTCCGCACACGCTTCGGGGCGTGCAAAACCGCCAGACAGCGCGACGACGCGCAGAACTCGCGGATGACTGACGAGCGAGTCAAACGTTCCAGCCTCCGCGGGAATCGACAGCTTCAGCATCACCTTGTTGTCACCTGACAGCGTATCGAGCGCCTTCAATATCTCGTCACGTAATATGGCATCGCTCTGCGCACGGTCGGCGCTCTTGATATTTACCTCTGGCTCAATAATCGGCATCAGTCCGTTGCCTAGGATTTGCTCGGCGACTTCGAACTGCTGCTTCACAATAGCGGCAATGCCGGTCGGCGATGCCTGATTTATAACCGAGCGCTTTTTCGTGCCGAATACGCCTTTTGCCTTGGCACGTTGAAGAAGCTCGTCAAGTCCAGGCATCGGTTTCATCATTTGGACGCCGTCGGCTTCTTCTTCCAACCCTTTATCTACTTTGAGGAAGGGCACCACGCCCTTGTCCCACAATGCCGTTGGAACCGCCTTGCCACCTGCATCGCCGTCCATTGTCCGTTCGAACAGGATCGCCCCAAGGACTTTGTCGCCCGAAAAGCTGGGCGACGTAATGATCCGCGAACGCATATCGTGGATCAGCGCGAACATTTCATCATCGTTCGAATAAGCGTCTTCCTCAATGCCATAGCCCTTTAGCGCCTTTGGCGTTGAACCGCCGCTCTGGTCAAGCGCCGCAATAAAGCCGGGCGCGGTCGCTACTTTTTCGAGCATCTTCGGGTCTTGCATCTTTACTTCCTTGTCGTTCCTTTGTGCATACGTATGCACTACATTTTCAAAAAAACGGGGCCATAACCCCGTCTGGTTTAATCGATTTGGAGTGCATCTACTCCGGGCAGTGGCTTGCCTTCCATCCATTCAAGGAAAGCGCCGCCGGCGGTTGAAATAAATGTGAAATCTTCGGTCACGCCTGCGTGTGCGAGCGCGGCAA
Source organism: Sphingomonadales bacterium (assembly GCA_031370535.1). Classification (GTDB taxonomy): domain Bacteria; phylum Pseudomonadota; class Alphaproteobacteria; order Sphingomonadales; family Sphingomonadaceae; genus Sphingorhabdus_B. The sequence goes on from JANMQN010000099.1 coordinate 3,476, forward strand.
CGGTATCACCTCCGCCTGCGACAGAAACAAGTGAGCCTTCTTTGGTCAGCGCGGCAGCCGTCCGCGCCAATGCCACCGTGGCAGCATCAAAAGGCTCGATCTCGAACGCACCCATCGGTCCATTCCACACCAATGTACGACAGGTTTTAAGAACGTCTGCCAAAGCTTCCACTGCGGCGGGGCCGACATCGAGAATCATTTCGTCTGCGGCGACTTCATGCACATTTACAGTCCGAATCGGCGGATTTGCGCGAAATTCGACTGACGTCACGACGTCGTAGGGCAGATGGACCGTGCATCCGGCTTTGTCCGCCGCGTCCAATATGCCGTTCGCCGTTTCGGCAAGGTCATGCTCGCAAAGCGACTTACCAACATCGATGCCGCGCGCGGCCAGAAAAGTGTTCGCCATGCCCCCGCCGATGATTAGATGATCGACCTTAGTCACAAGATTGGTCAGCACATCGAGTTTAGAAGATACTTTTGCACCGCCGACGACAGCCGCGACCGGATGCTCGGGATTTCCAAGTGCTGCTTCCAGTGCCTTCAATTCAGCTTCCATCGACCGACCAGCATAAGCAGGCAGGACATGAGCGAGGCCTTCGGTCGACATGTGCGCGCGGTGCGCTGCCGAGAAAGCATCATTGACGTAAAAATCGCCATTGGCGGCAACGGCTTTAGCTAATTCCGGGTCGTTCTTCTCTTCACCTGGCCAAAACCGCGTGTTTTCGAGAAGTGCTATATCGCCATCGGCCAACATGCCGACCGACTGCCTAACCACATCACCTGCAATTTCCGGCACGAACATGATTTCGCGACCCAGAACTTCTTGCAACGCATCCAGTACCATCGAAACCGACATTTCGCTATGCTTGGCACCTTTGGGGCGACCAAAATGCGCGAGCAACAGAACTTTCGCGCCTTTGTCCGACAGTTCAAGCACGGTCGGCATCAAAGCACGCAAACGCATCTCGTCGGTCACTCGCCCATCGGCCATCGGCACATTTAGGTCGACACGCACCAAAGCGCGTTTCCCTTTAATGTCCCCAAGATCATCGAGCGTACGAAATGCCATGATTAGAGCAACTTTCCGATAACACCTGCGGTGTCGATCATGCGGTTCGAAAAGCCCCATTCATTGTCGTACCAGCTTAAAACACGCACCAGCTTGCCGTCGATCACCGCGGTTTCAAGGCTGTCGATTGTCGAACTTGCTGAGTTATGGTTGTAATCGATCGAAACCAAAGGCTCGTCGGAATAAGCCAAGACGCCCTTGAGAGCACCTTCAGAGGCGGCTTTCAGTAACGCGTTCACTTCTTCTTTCGTCGTATCACGCGATGGGGTGAAGGTAAGATCGACTATGCTGACATTTGGCGTCGGCACGCGGATGGCCGAGCCGTCAAGCTTGCCCTTCAGTTCCGGCATAACCTCGCCAACCGCACGCGCTGCACCGGTGGTGGTCGGGATCATCGACATCGCGGCAGCACGCGCACGGCGCATGTCTTCGTGGATTTGGTCGAGAATTTTCTGGTCGTTGGTGTAGCTGTGGATCGTGGTCATCAACCCACGTTCGATACCGATGGCATCGTTCAGCACCTTAGCCATTGGCGCAAGGCAGTTCGTTGTGCAGCTGGCGTTCGACACGATCAAATCGTCTGACGTCAAGACGCCGTGATTGACCCCAAAAACAACGGTTTTGTCTACATTTTTGCCCGGTGCCGAAATCAGTACGCGCTTTGCACCAGCGGCAAGATGCTTCTCAGCACTGGCACGGTCAGTAAAGAATCCGGTGCACTCGAGTGCGATATCGATGCCGTTTGCGGCATGCGGCAGGCTGGCTGGATCGCGCTCGGCGGTAACGTGGATTCGCTTGCCGTTGACGACGATGTCGTTGCCATCGGCTTCGACGGTGCCTGGAAACGGGCCGTGGACGCTGTCACGCTTGAAGAGCAAAGCGTTGGCTTTCGCAGGTGCCAGATCGTTGATGGCGACCAGTTCAAGGTCATGATCGTCGCGCTCCAATATTGCACGGGCGACGAGACGGCCGATCCGGCCAAATCCGTTAATTGCTACTTTGACAGTCATATTTACTCCTATCAGCCGATTCTGGCGATGATTTCAGGGGTGATTTTGTCAGGCGTCAGCCCGAAATGGTCATAAAGCGCGTCAATCGGGGCTGACGCGCCAAAGCTTTCGATCCCGATACGTAGCCCGTCACCGACATAGCGTTCCCAGCCCATAGTCGTGCCAGCTTCGATTGAGACTCGCAGCGGCCCCACAGGCAGGACTTCAGTCCTGTAAGCAGCAGATTGCGCGTCAAAACGCTCCCAGCACGGCATCGAAACTACATCTGCGCCAAAGCCCTGCTCTTCGAGGCGGTCGGCAACCGAAATCGCGAGCGGCACTTCCGAACCTGTGGCTATCAAGACTACGCGCCGCGCCGCATTTGCGCTCCGGAGCGTGTAAGCACCCTTGGCCGACAGGTTTTCGCTGACCTCGGTACGCAACTGCGGCAAATTCTGACGCGAAAGCGCCAAAAGCGAAGGCCTGTCTTCGGTTTCTATAGCCAATGCCCAGCATTCAGCTGTTTCGATGCTGTCGCATGGACGGAAAACGTCGAGATTGGGTATAAGCCGCAGCGACATGATCTGCTCAAACGGTTGGTGCGTCGGGCCATCCTCACCAACTCCAATACTGTCATGTGTCATCACGTAAATAACACGCGTTTCCTGCAAAGCCGACAACCGAATGGCTGCACGGCAATAATCCGAGAAAATCAGGAATGTACCACCGTAAGGGATAATTCCGCCATGGAGCGCCATACCGTTCATCGCCGCTGCCATGCCGAATTCGCGGATACCGTAGTTCACATATCGCCCAGAATAATCGTTCTGATCCAACACTGTTGTAGATGGTGTTTTCGTAAAGTTAGAGCCAGTCAAGTCTGCGGAACCGCCCAGAAGCTCGGGAAGCGCTGCTGTAGCGGCAACCAATGCAATTTCAGAGGCCTTACGTGTTGCAATTTTTTGCGGAGCGGCGATCAGGCCGTCGATATATGGTTTCAGCCAAGCATTATCCGCTTTGCCCGCTATGCTCGCGCTAAATTCTGCCGCTTTTGGCGAGACTCTCAGGCGCGTTTCCCAAGCTGCACGTGCTTCTGCACCAACCCGCCCCGTCGCGCGCCATGCGTCGAGTATATCCGCAGGAATTTCAAACGCGGGATAAGGCCAGTTGATCGCCGCGCGGGTCGCAACTATTTCATCTTCGCCCAGCGGGCTTCCATGAGGCGCTTTGGTGCCCTGCTTATTGGGCGAACCTTTGCCGATCAGCGTCCGGCATGCAATCAGCGAAGGCCTGCCATCTTCCAAAGCACTTTTAATAGCACGCTCTATATCACTGAAATCATGTCCATCACATGCCTCAACATGCCATCCGCATGCAGTGTAACGAGCAGGAATATCTTCGCTGGTAGACAGGGTGGTCGCGCCATCGATGGTGATCTTATTATCGTCCCAGAATACAATCAAACGCCCAAGACCCAAATGCCCAGCAAGGCCAACCGCCTCGTGATTGATGCCTTCCATCAAGCATCCGTCACCTGCCACCACCCAAGTCCGATGATTTACCAAATCATCGCCGAAACGCGCATTCAAATGCCGCTCGGCAATCGCCATGCCGACCGCCATTGCCAACCCCTGTCCCAGCGGTCCAGTCGTACATTCAACGCCGTCGAGCAGGAAATTCTCCGGATGCCCTGCACAAGGGCTCCCCAACTGGCGGAAATTTCGGATATCCTCGATGGTTGGCGCATCGTACCCCGTCAGGTATAATGTAGCATAAGAGAGCATTGAGCCGTGCCCTGCCGACAAAACGAACCGATCCCGGTCCGGCCACTTAGGTGCTTTTGGATCAAATTTTAGGAAATTCGAATAAAGAACTGTCGCGACGTCTGCCATGCCCATCGGCATGCCTGGATGGCCGCTATTGGCCGTCTGCACTGCATCCATGGCCAGTGCCCGGATTGCATTGGCCATCTGCTGTTCACTGACAGTCATCGTCATCCCCATAGATTTTGCCCATAAATCGGGAAGTCAGCGACGGTCGCCCCCGACAAAGCCGTCAACCCTGCCGAGTCGCCGGTCCGCACCCTTTGCGGACCGGAGCGCCAAGCGTCAAGGGACAGGCCGAGGTTTTCCCACAGGGAACTGACTGACCTAGACGCTGTCAATCATTTGCACCAACATCGATTTCTGCTATCGCTCCTCACATTCGGGAGGCAAATAATGGCAGCACAACGACTTATTGTTGCGATTGGCCGCATCGAGCGTGCTTTGTCTAAGCTCGAGCAATTGCCCGATCGCACAGACCCTGCAGCGGATAAGGAGCTTTTCGCACGTCATGAAAAGCTGAAATCCGAAACACGCGAAGCGATTAAGGAAATAGACGATATATTGGCAGGAGGTGAATAATGGCAGATGTACGTCTATCAATCGCCGGCCGAGAATACATCGTAACCTGTGAGGATGGTGAAGAACCCCGCTTACAAGCCTTAGGTGCGATGGTCGATGAAAAGGCCCGTGAGGCCGGTGGGCCATCTGGCGGCCTGAATGAAAGCCGCTTGTTGCTTTTTTCAGCGTTGCTGTTGGCGGACAAGCTTCACGACGGAAACTATATTGGCGGTGGCTCGTCAGCGCTGGAATCCGATGACCCCGCAGTAGCGCAAGCCGCGGAAACTCTCGAAAGACTGGCAGACCGGTTGGAAAGTCTGGCGCTAAGGCTTGAGAATTAACATATCCACGCTATATTGATGTTGGCGGGACTGCCCGGCACGAACTGATGAGAACATCCCTGAGGCGATTATTTATCTAAGGGAGCTGTCCCTGTTTGGATCCTGGTCCAGGCTAAACGGCGCCCACCTGACGTTTTGGCGTCAGAGGATATTCCGGGAAACGACCCATGGTGGTTCCGCTAACCCATTTTTCGGGAAAACTGCGCGGTGGATATACAATTCGACAAAGCATCTCAGCGTTTGAAATACCGCCAGTTGCGTGACGAATTTGTTCAAAATCTAGACAATACGGCAAAATCATTGGCGTTCTCGCGCATAGCGAGCCCGTTGCTGGCGTTGTTGCAGCCAGGAATAACGCTGGCCGGGTATATTGCTAAAGATACAGAGGCAGATCCTTCGGCGATATTAGCGCAAGCACATCAGCATGGATGCAAGTTAGCCCTACCCCATGTGACCAGTCGGGCTGCTCCAATGCAGTTTCTCCGCTGGGCACCTGGCGACCCGTTGGTACCCGGGGCGTTCGGGCTCCAACAACCCGATAAAAATTCAGACCCATGCCAACCCGATGTTGCGATTGTCCCGCTTGTTGCGTTCGATGGCCGCCTCATGCGCCTTGGCCAAGGCGCCGGGCATTATGATCGTGCCTTAAGCATATTGGATGGCACCATTGCAGTCGGCCTTGCTTGGTCGATCCAGATGGCGCCAGCATTACTCACCGACCCGTGGGACGTCCCGCTTGACGCAGTACTCACCGAACAGTCATGGATAACATTATGAACACGCCTTACAAATCGCCATCTTGGCGCAAACCTGCCGGGATGATCGCGATATTGGCTATCATTGGAATATGGGCTTTTCTGGTGGTCAGCGCCTCGTCCTATATCGGCCAGACACACATCCTCATTCAGGCAGTTATATATCTTATTGCAGGCATCATATGGATCGTACCGTTGCGACCATTGCTCATCTGGATGGAAACCGGATCATTTAGGGCACCAACCGAAATAAAATAAATTCGGAGAAGTGGCGCGAGTGACGGGGCTCGAACCCGCGACCTCCGGCGTGACAGGCCGGCGCTCTAACCAACTGAGCTACACCCGCTAACTTGCGGTTGGGGCGCACTAGAAGCGGCGCAAGATTCTGTCAACGCCCTTTGTCGTGAATATCGGTATTCGCATCAAACTCCGTGCTGACGTCACGACGTCCATCTGGCCCATTTTGCAACAAACCTTTACAATTTTACAATTTGTTACTGGTTATACCATGATATTAACGTTGTAATACAATGTATTAAGGTGGTTAATGCGGGTATTGACGATTAACCGTTTCTTGACCTTGTTCGGGCATAAGCCTCAGCATGAGGACGAACACATTACCTTTCTCGCACTATGCGCAATTCAGAAATGTGCGTCGCAAATTGGCGCATGCATTGCTGGTTTCGGCACCATTGGCGCTAAGCACGCCTGCGCTGGCTGCGGGTACCGTCGCCGGTACGGATATCGAGAATATCGCATCAGCGAGCTATGATGTAGGTGGCGTCCCCGTCACCGTTCAGTCGAACACCGTTGTCATCAAAGTAGACGAATTACTCGACGTAACTACAGCGTCAACGGACCCCGGCGACATTATCACTACTCCTGCTGCAACCGGCAATGTGCAAACTTTCCGGGTGACCAACACTGGCAACGGTAATGAAGCTTTTGCATTGACGGCCAATGCTGCCAACGGTGGCGACGATTTCGACCCGACCTTTCAGCAGATCGTTATCGATAGCAACAATAATGGCGTTTATGATCCTGGCGTAGATGTAATCTATGCCGCGGGAACAAACGACCCGGTGCTGGCACCTGATGAGAGCAAAACTGTTTTCGTCATAACATCGACTCCAGCCGGCGTTACGAACGGTAACCGCGCGAACGTGTCGCTGACGGCGGCTGCCTTAACCGGGACAGGCGCACCAGGCACTACATTTGCCGGCGCAGGCCAAGGCGGTGGCGATGCCGTGGTTGGCAGTACGGGCGCCGATGCCGTCGCTAGTGGATTTCTAGCGGTTCAAGCTGCATCGGTTTCGCTATTGAAATCCGCCACGATCATCGATCCTTTCGGTGGAACCCGACCAGTGCCAGGCGCGATAGTGACATATAATCTCGTAGCTACGGTAACCGGTTCCGGTACGCTGAACAACTTGGTGATTACCGACCCTATTCCAGCCGGTTCGCAATATCAGACGGGTACTATCACTTTAGAAGCGGCAGTGTTGACCGATGCAGCAGATGCAGATGCCGGAAATTATAACGGCACACGAATAAGCGTTGCAGCAGGCAATATCCCTGCCGGCCAAACGCGGACCGTTACATTCAAGGTACGAATTCCATGATGAAAGCAATGTTCCTCGCAGTTGCGTTGCTGGCATCGCTGTTTGGTGGTGCTCCTGTTTTTGCTGCAACACCGCTACAACTTAGTAGCGATGTTTTTGTCGAACGCCAGATTGAGCGGGCCGATGGCACGAAGACCGTTGTTCTTGAAAAACCCAACATGGTCACGCCAGGTGATAATCTAGTTTTTGTGGTGAAGTACAAAAACGCTGGCAGCTCGACTGCCAGCAATTTTGTCGTAACCAACCCACTGCCCTCGGCGGTCATGTTCAATGGCACGTCCGACGGTCTTGAAGTCGTATCGACCGACGGCGGCCGAAGCTGGGGCTTCCTCAAAAATTTGCGCGTTGCCAAGGCTGACGGGACAACCCGCGCCGCGCAACGCAGCGATGTAACCCATATCAAATGGAATCTTAATCAACCGCTGACCGCTGGTGCGGAGGGCAAATTGATCTTTCGTGGAGTCGTCAAATGACCCGCGAGACCGTCTCGATTGCGGCGGAGTGGGCGCAATCAACAAAGTGCAATTGGAGTAAAAGCAATGACCAGTAAGCTTAAACTCCTCGTTGCCTGTTCGTCAGTGCCATTGGTTATGCTGAGCTCTGTGCCAGCATTTGCCGCAGGGACCGCGCAGGGCACGGGGATTACCAACACCGTGAACGTCAACTACAACGTTGGTGGCGTTCCGCAAACACAGCAGACAGCAGGCGATACGTTCGTGGTTGACCGCAAGATTATATTCACTGCGGTTCAGGCAGCTACAACGGGGACCACTGCGGTCAATCCGGGGGCGTCCGCGCAAGTAACGCGCTTTCAAGTTACTAACAGCTCGAACGATACGCTGGATTTCTTATTAGCTACAGCCAATCAGTCTACATCTACCGCAACTGCTAATGGCGGGACCGATGCATTTGACGTGACCGGCCTTACTCTTTTTGTTGATAATGTGAGTGGCGGCGGGACGGTTGGCGTATATGACCCCGGTATCGACACAGCCACTACGATTGATGACCTCGTTGCAGACGCAAGTCGTTTCGTCTTTGTACTGGGTAATGTGCCTGCTCTGCCGGGCGTATCCAATGGACAGGTGGCTGGAGTAACGCTCACTGCGACTGCACGTAACAGCGCCGGGACGGCCATTACTGCCGCTACTGACGCGACGGTCAACGGCGCAAACACGGTTGAAACGGTTTTTGCGGATGCAGCGAAATCTGGCATCGGTGGCGTTTCGGCGGCGCGTGATGGTATCGATGTCGCTACCGACGATTATACCGTGTCGTCAGCTGTGCTCAGCGTTTTCAAGTCGAGCCGCGTTATTTTTGACAATTTGAACGGTCCAAACACTAACGGCGATCCGACAAATCCAAAAAGCATTCCCGGCGCAACAGTTGAGTACTGCATATCCGTATCCAACGCGGCGGGTGGTGCTTTGGCGACCAACATTAATATTTCCGACCTTGTGCCTACCAACATGACATATGTTGCAAGCTCGATCAGGATCAACACAGCAGTGACCAATCCTGGATTGGCTACACAATCGTGCGGTACCGGATCTGCAGGCGGTACATTTGGTTCCAACACGGTGTCTGGCGCATTGACCGACCTTTCCGGCGGCCAATCGCTCGGCTTGGCGTTCCGCGCAATGATAAACTAAGGAAAAGATGGGTGGCGTCCGGTTCGGCCGGCGTCACCCTTTACCTCAATGGGTACGTTAACCAAATATGCTATAAAATGCGCCGGTGCGCTGGCTGCAGGAATGCTCCTTCCTGTGGCCAGTCTACCTGCGTTTGCCCAAACGCAATCGCCAATTATAACAAATACGGCTACAGCTGAATGGACCGTGGGCAGCCAGACATTGTCCCGGATATCCAACACGGTACAGTTTGCGGTCGAAAATTCGCCGCCGTCCCCCCCTGTGCTGTCATTGTTACGTTTTTCCAGAGGCCCGGGCGCGTCGCCGACCAATTTGCCGCCGACGATCTGCACCGGTACTAACGGACCGGCCCCTGTCCAATTTGGCGGGGTCTATTCCGACTTGACCACCTCACCTGCGAGCCTTTTACCGGCAACAGCCATTCGTGCAGGCGAACCATTGGTGATTCAGGTCGAAACTGTGGCAAAAAACATCAATCCTGGCGCGATTGATACGTTTGATGTCATTATAAACACGCCCAACGGCGATCGAGAACGTATAACGCTCACCGAGTCTACAGCAAATAGCAGCATTTTTCTCGGTTATATCAATACAAAGGCCGCGCCGCCGCCAGTGATAGCTGGAGATTGCGCTTTATCGGTGAGCCCAGGCGACACAGTGAATGTGGAGCTGGATGATTCAATCACTGGTAGCAGCGTAGGCGCTGTCGATGTGGAGATATTGGTCGATCCATTCGGTTTGACGTTTGATAGCGGGGATGGGACGCCCGTCGACGGGACGACTGTAACGATTATCAATAACGCCACGGGTTTGCCGGCGGAGGTTTTCGGTGACGACGGAGTGTCCTCATTCCCGAGTACGATTGTTACCGGTACAACCGTGACCGACAGCAGCGGTCGAATTTATCCTTTTACTACAGGATTTTACCGTTTTCCGTTTTTGCGCCAAGGAACGTACCGACTGATCATAACGCCACCTAACCCACATAGCGCTCCGTCGGTAGCTACGCCCGGAGAGCTGGCAGCACTGACCAGGCCCGATGGCGGCCCGTTTATCATTGCGCCGGGATCCTATGGAGGCACAATCACGTTGTTTGACCCTGCCCCGGTGAGGATAGATATCCCGCTTGACCCGCCCGGCGGGGCGTTAACGCTGAGCAAGGTAACTTCGACAGCTACGGCCATGCCGGGAGATGTTGTGCAGTACCGTGTCTCAGTGCAAAATCCCGACAGAGTGCGAAACTCCGGCCAGATTACGGTCACGGACAACATGCCAAGCGCCATGCGTTTGCGTCAGAATAGTGTTCGTTATCAGGGTATTACTGTCATTCCGACGGTTGCGGCCGATGGCAGCAGCTTCAGCGTGGCGCTCCCGCCCCTTCCCGCTGGTGCATCTGGCTTGCTTACATATTTAGCCGAAGTGCGACAGGATGCCCGGCCAGGAAACGCGCTAAACCTTGCCTCGGCTGCCGATAATCGCGGCGCGACCAGCGGCACCGTCGACGCCACCATACGGATCGTCCGAGACGGTATCAGCGAGCGCTTCACGCTTGTGGGGCGCGTTACGGAGGGTGGCTGCACGCTCGACC
>JANMQN010000187.1:0-38758 GCA_031370535.1 Sphingomonadales bacterium
GGCAATATTTAGCTTACGTCAGCCTTGAAAGCTTTGGAGCGCTGGTGCAAAGCGCAGCCATTCAATCGCGCTACGGGACGGAGCATTATGCAAGGCAAATTGGTAACGGTGTTTGGCGGCGGAGGCTTTTTGGGTCGCTATGTGGCACAGGCACTGCTTGAGCAAGGCGTGCGGATCCGTGTCGCTTGCCGTAACCCGGCTAATGCCAACTATATCAAGCCGCTCGGCAATTTGGGCCAGGTCCAGCTTATCGCCGCCGATATCCGGAAACCCGCTAGCGTCGCACGTGCAGTCAAGGACGCTGATGCAGTCGTAAATCTTGTCGGCAGCTTTGCCGACTTGGATGCCGTACAGAATGTCGGTGCAGACAATGTGGCAAAAGCGGCCTCGGCGGCGGGCGTGCAGGCTTTGGTGCATGTCTCCGCGATAGGGGCAGACGCACAAAGCAAAGCGGAATATGGGCGGAGCAAGGCTGCAGGGGAAGCGTCCGTACGCGCGGCATTTCCATCAGCAACCATCCTGCGCCCGTCGATTGTGTTTGGCCGTGAGGATCAATTTATCAATCGGTTCGCTGGCTTGATACGTATGCTGCCTGTTGTTCCAGTGATCGGTGCTAATACGAAATTTCAGCCAGTTTTTGTAGGCGATGTGGCCGACGCGGTGGCAGCAGCACTTGCCCGCCCGAACGGAGAAACACTAGAGCTCGGCGGGCCGGAAATATTCTCGATGCTGCAGCTGAACCAGTGGATTGCGCACGCAATCGGTCGAGATCCTTTGTTTATTGAAGTGCCCGATGTTGCAGCCAAATTGCTGGCCAAAGGGACAGGCTGGCTGCCCGGCGCACCGATTACCGAAGACCAGCTTAAGATGCTCGGCAGCGACAATGTCATAACCGGCACGGACGGCCTGGCCACCTATGGCATTGTACCGACGTCGCTTGACGCGGTGGCAGAAGGCTGGCTTGATATGTACCGTAAGCACGGACGGTTCGGAACGCGGACATCCGCATGACGGATTGGATGGTTGCGATCATCCTCGGCATTGTCGAGGGATTGACCGAGTTCTTGCCCGTATCTTCTACCGGTCACCTGATATTAGCGACTGAGCTTTTAGGCTATGACGCCGGGCGCTGGGCGATTTTCAACATCGCTATCCAGCCCGGGGCAATATTGGCAGTGGTAGTACTCTACTGGCGAACCTTTGTGGAGGTTCTGACGGGCCTATTCACGCTGGAATCAGGCGCAATCGCATTCGTCCGCAATCTGCTGTTGGCTTTTTTTCCAGCTGTCGTTCTGGGCCTTGCTTTCGGCGATGCGATCGAAATGATGCTGGAGAATGCGGTGATTGTCGCTTGGGCGCTCATCATCGGGGGCTTTGCAATATTGGTTGTCGAGAAATATGCAAAGCCGCAGGAAAGCGGGGGTATTGCGGCGCTATCGGTGCGAACGTCCGCGCTCATCGGGCTGGTGCAATGCCTTGCGATGATACCGGGGGTTTCGCGGTCCGGTGCTACGATATTAGGGGCGATGTCGCTTGGCGTCGACCGCAAGACAGCGGCCGAATTCAGCTTCTTTCTCGCGATGCCGACGTTAACCGGTGCCACCATACTTCAATTGTTCAAGCACCGCGACGCGGTCAGCATGGATGACATGGGCCTGATCGGCATTGGCTTTTTCGTATCGTTTGTTGTGGCGTGGATTGTCATCAAGGCATTCCTTGCAGTCGTGACGCGATATGGATTCGGACCGTTTGCGTGGTACCGAATCATTGCCGGCATAGCAGCACTGATATGGCTGGCACAGAGATAGGTCCGATACGGTATTTATATCTTGTAATAAAATTTCAAATATGCGAAACTAGTATAAAGAAATTAGAATATATGACATAAGTACTGACCTATATGCGTCATTTGACCGTGACATCGGCGGTAAAGCTGCTTATGCCCGGCGCATCACAAGGAGTGTGTCGTGGCAAAAGATCCCATGCTGAAATTCATATCGATGCCGCAGGCTTACCCTGAAAAGCGGGCACCTCAATTGCGCGCTGAAGACTTTGAGGAAATTTCCAACCGCTACGCAAGCGATGCAGCCGAAGAGCAGGCGTCACGCTGCTCGCAATGCGGCGTCCCTTATTGCTCGGTCCATTGTCCGCTACACAACCACATCCCGGACTGGCTGCGCCTGACCGCCGAAGGACGACTGCGCGAAGCCTATGAACTATCCAATCTCACGAGCACCATGCCCGAAATCTGCGGGCGCATCTGTCCCCAGGACCGGTTGTGCGAAGGCAATTGCGTTATCGAGTTTTCCGGCCATGATGCGGTAACCATCGGCTCCGTCGAGAAGTATATCACAGACACGGCTTGGGAACAGGGTTGGGTCGAGGCGCTTGAGCCGGGGCCCGCACGCGGCCAGTCGATCGGCATAATAGGAGCAGGTCCGGGCGGGCTGACGACGGCAGAATATCTGCGCGTCGCGGGGTATGAAGTGCACGTCTATGATCGCTATGACCGAATGGGCGGCCTGTTGACCTATGGCATTCCAGGATTCAAGCTGGAGAAGGATGTCGTGATGCGCCGTATCAAGCGACTTGAGGATGGCGGCATCATCTTCCACGCCAATTTCGAGGTTGGTCGCGATGCGTCACTTGACGACTTACGGGCCAATCATGACGCCGTGCTCATCGCCACCGGTGTTTACAAGGCACGCGATATCAAAACACCGGGCATCGGCCTCGATGGCATTGTACCAGCGCTCCATTATCTGACCGCCTCGAATCGCAAGGGCTTTGGCGATACGGTAGAGGCGTTCGACAGCGGAGCGCTCAATGCGGAGGGAAAGGATGTCGTCGTAATCGGCGGCGGCGATACCGCGATGGACTGCGTTCGCACCGCCATCCGCCAAGGCGCGAAGTCGGTCAAATGCCTCTACCGTCGGGACCGCGAGAATATGCCCGGGTCACAGCGCGAAGTTTCCAATGCCGAGGAAGAAGGCGTCGAATTCGTATGGTTGTCAGGGCCAAAGGGTTTTGACGGAGATATCAATGTCGAGCGCGTTCATGTCGCCAAAATGCGCCTCGGTGCCCCTGACGCCAGCGGCCGCCGATCGCCGGAGAACGACCCTGAAGGCGACTTCACGTTGAACGCCGACTTGGTCATAACGGCACTCGGTTTCGAGGCCGAAGATCTGCCTGTCCTGTTCAACGCGCCCGACCTCAATGTCACGCGATGGGGCACTATACGCGTCGACCACGCAACGATGATGACCAACCTCGACGGCGTGTTTGCCATCGGCGACATTGTGCGCGGTGCAAGCCTCGTTGTGTGGGCGATACGAGATGGGCGTGATGTGACTGATCATATGCACAACTGGCTACAGGCAAAGGCGAAAACCGCAAAGGTCGCAGCCTGAACTTTTGGGAGAATGACCATCTTGAAATCCGCCATTCTTGCCTTGTCGCTGACTGTATCGTTACCGGCTGTATCTGCGCCAGTGATTACTCAAGCCGACGCAGCCAAACCCGCGACTACGCCAATTAATCCGTTTCGGCTGAAACTCGCCGAACAAACCGTTGCCAAGCTGATCCCGCCCGGCACCTATCAGAAGATCATGAAGGACAAGATCGATACGATGGCTGGCGGCATTGTCGACCAGATGATGGGCATGGATGCGTCGGTCATCGCAAACATGGCTGGGGCAAAAGATGGCAGCAATGAAGCCAACGCCGCCAAAGGCAAGACCATGGCCGACATCGCCGCCGAAAAAGACCCTAATTTCGTAGCTCCACCTGCGCTACCAAAATAACGGAAGAAAAACATGAATCACTTTCCCACCCCCGAACATGAACGGCTTGCCCGTGAGGGCATGTATCATCCCGAATCCGAAGGCGATGCCTGTGGTGTTGGACTGATTGCAGCGACCGACGGTAAGCCCTCCCGGCGCGTGGTTGCAGCAGGGATCGAGGCGCTGAAGGCGGTGTGGCATCGTGGTGCTGTCGATGCTGATGGCAAGACCGGCGATGGGGCGGGGCTACATATCGACCTTCCCGTGCGCTTCTTTGACGATGCAATTTCGGATAGCGGGCACCGGCCAATGCCGAACCGGCTGGCGGTCGGGATGGTGTTCCTGCCGCGCACCGACTTAAGCGCACAGGAAAACTGCCGGACTATTGTCGAGGCGGAAATCATTGACGCTGGCTACACGATTTATGGCTGGCGGCAGGTTCCGGTTGACGTATCGGTCATCGGCACCAAGGCGCAGGCGACGCGACCTGAGATCGAGCAGATCATGATAGCAGGGCCCATGCCCGACGAGGTCGATGCCACCGAGTTCGAAAAAAATCTCTACCTCATCCGCCGCCGCATCGAGAAGAAGATCATCGCCGCGCAAATCCGCGATTTCTACATTTGCTCGCTGTCGTGCCGGTCGATTGTCTACAAGGGCCTGTTCCTCGCCGAAAGCCTTTCGGTTTTCTACCCCGACCTGCAGGACGAACGCTTCGAGAGCCGTGTGGCGATTTTCCACCAGCGTTATTCAACCAACACTTTCCCGCAATGGTGGCTGGCCCAGCCCTTCCGCGGCCTCGCGCACAATGGCGAGATCAACACCATCCGCGGCAACCAGAACTGGATGAAGAGCCACGAAATCAAAATGGCGAGTATTGCCTTTGGCGCGCAGTCGGACGACATCAAGCCGGTTATTCCGGCGGGGTCGTCGGACACTGCCGCACTTGATGCCGTGTTCGAGACACTTGTGCGCTCGGGCAAGGAGGCACCGACGGCAAAGCTGATGCTGATCCCTGAGGCATGGCAATCGAACCCGAACCTTCCCGCCACGCACCGCGCGATGTACGAATATATGGCGTCGGTGATGGAGCCGTGGGATGGCCCTGCTGCGCTCGCGATGACTGACGGAAATTGGGCAGTTGCGGGCGTTGACCGCAATGCGCTGCGTCCGCTGCGCTACAGTCGTACGACGGACAATCTGCTCGTCATAGGTTCCGAAACCGGAATGGTCGTTTTGCCCGAATCGACGATATTGGAAAAAGGCCGCCTGGGCCCCGGCCAGATGATCGCGGTCAATCTTGAAGAGGGCAAATTATACCGGGATGGCGAACTCAAGGATCGGATTTCCGCCGAGCAGGATTACGGTGCGCTGGTCAAAGGTTTCCGAACAATCAGCGATCTGCCCGAGGCGGCAGGTGAACCACTGCCGACCTGGAGCCGCGCCGAGCTGACTAAGCGCCAGATTGCGGCGGGCATGACGCTTGAGGATGTAGAGATGATCCTTGCGCCGATGATAGAGGACAGCAAGGAAGCCATCGGTTCGATGGGCGACGACACCCCACTTGCGGTCATCAGCGACAAGCCGCGACTGATCAGCCAGTTTTTCCGCCAGAATTTCAGTCAGGTGACCAACCCACCGATCGACAGCTTGCGCGAACGGCATGTGATGAGCCTGAAGACGCGCTTTTCTAATCTTGCCAACATCTTAGAAGAAAAGAGCCAGAACGCCGACGTATTGGTGCTCGACAGCCCGGTCCTGACGGCGGCGGAGTGGCACAAGCTTAAGGCTGCGTTCGGTCCGGTCGCTGCCGAAATCGACTGCACCTACGAAATATCGGCCGGGCAGGAAGGTTTGCGCGCAGCCATTTCCCGGATCCGCGAAGAGGCGGTCGAAGCCGTCCGTATGGGCAAGTCAGAACTGTTCCTGACCGATGAAAACATCGGTCCCGACCGCGTTGCGATTGCGATGATATTGGCGGCAGCAGCGGTGCACACACATCTCGTCCGAAACGGCTTACGCAGCTATTCTTCCATTAATGTTCGGTCCGCCGAATGCCTCGATACGCACTATTTCGCGGTACTCGTTGGCGTCGGCGCGACCACGGTCAACGGCTATCTCGCCGAGGCCTCGATTGCAGACCGGCACGCGCGCGGACTGTTGGGCGGGCTTTCGCTCGAACAAGGCGTTGCGAACTTCCGGACTGCTATCAATGAAGGTTTGCTCAAGATCATGTCCAAAATGGGCATCGCGGTCATCTCCAGCTATCGTGGCGGATATAATTTCGAGGCAGTAGGGTTGAGCCGTGCTTTGGTGAACGACTTTTTCCCCGGTATGCCCAACAAAATCTCCGGCGAAGGTTATCACTCGCTGTACGTCAACGCCCGTGACCGCCATGCGGACGCATTTGAAAGTGCGGTTGCTCGGCTTCCCGTTGGCGGATTCTACAAGCAGCGCAATGGAGGCGAATCGCATGCTTATTCGGCCGGCCTAATGCACTTGCTGCAAAGCGCGGTCGCCAATGACAGCTACTCGACCTATACGCAGTTCGCACAGGGCGTGAAGGAATTGCCGCCGATTTATTTGCGCGATTTGCTTGAATTCAACTTCGCCAAGGAGCCCGTCGCGATTGACGAGGTCGAAGCGATTACCGAAATCCGCAAGCGCTTCGTGACACCCGGAATGTCGCTCGGCGCGCTGTCACCCGAAGCTCATGAGACGCTCGCTATTGCCATGAACCGCATCGGCGCAAAAGCCGTTTCGGGCGAAGGCGGCGAGGATAGCAAGCGCTTCAAGCCTTATGAGAATGGCGATAACGCCAATAGCGTCATCAAACAGATAGCGTCGGGGCGCTTTGGCGTGACCGCCGAGTATCTGGGCGCGTGCGAGGAAATCGAGATCAAGGTCGCGCAAGGGGCAAAACCCGGCGAGGGCGGACAGCTTCCGGGCTTCAAGGTTACCGAAATGATTGCCCGGTTGCGGCATTCGACCCCCGGTGTAATGCTCATCTCGCCACCGCCACATCATGACATCTATTCGATCGAAGATCTGGCGCAGCTGATTTACGATTTGAAGCAGATCAACCCCCGCGCTCGTGTTTGCGTAAAGCTGGTCAGCGCAGCCGGTATCGGCACGATTGCCGCTGGCGTCGCCAAAGCGCATGCCGATGTCATCCTAGTTTCGGGCAATGTTGGCGGCACGGGTGCAAGTCCGCAGACTAGCATCAAATATGCCGGGACTCCTTGGGAAATGGGGTTGTCCGAAGCCAATCAGGTGCTCACCCTCAACGGGCTGCGTCACCGCATCAAGCTGCGCACCGACGGCGGCCTCAAGACCGGCCGCGACATTGTAATCGCCGCAATCCTCGGCGCGGAAGAGTTCGGCATCGGAACGCTGAGCCTCGTTGCGATGGGCTGCATAATGGTGCGGCAATGCCATTCCAACACATGCCCCGTTGGCATCTGCACCCAAGATGACGAACTCCGCAAAAAATTCGGTGGTTCGCCTGAGAAGGTGATCAACCTTATGACCTTCATCGCCGAAGAAGTGCGCGAGATTTTAGCAAAGCTTGGATATCGCTCGCTTGATGAAGTCATCGGTCGCACCGAACTGCTCCGTCAGGTCAGCCGGGGTGCCGAGCATCTCGACGATCTCGATTTGAACCCGATCCTTGCGAAGGTTGACGCACCCGACGAAGCCCGCAGGTTTTCGATCCCGACCTTCCGAAATGAGGTACCCGACAGCCTCGACGCTCAGATGATTCGCGACGCCAAGCCGGTGTTCGAACGGCGTGAAAAAATGCAGCTGACCTATAATGTTCGCAACACCCACCGCGCGGTCGGGACACGGTTCAGCTCTGAGATTACGCGGCTTTACGGTATGAAAGGCTTGTCGGAAGGCCATGTACATGTCCGTCTTCGAGGCTCGGCTGGACAGTCCCTGGGCGCATTTCTCTGCCAAGGCATTACGCTTGAAGTATTCGGCGATGCGAATGACTATGTCGGCAAGGGTCTGTCTGGCGGCACGATCATCGTACGCCCAACCGTGAGCTCGCCGCTCACCAGTCAGGACAACAGCATCATCGGCAACACCGTGCTCTACGGCGCAACTTCAGGCAAATTGTTCGCAGCGGGGCAAGCGGGCGAGCGCTTCGCCGTCCGTAATTCGGGCGCGCATGTCGTAGTTGAGGGCTGCGGCTCAAACGGGCTTGAATATATGACCGGCGGTATTGCGGTCATTTTGGGGAAGGTTGGTAGCAACTTCGGTGCTGGCATGACCGGCGGCATGGCTTTTATTCTCGACCCTGAAAATGAATTCGCAAACATGGCTAACCCTGACAATATAGTCTGGCAACGGCTCGACAGCATGTATTGGGAAGAGCATTTGAAGGCTTTGGTCATGGCGCACGCACACTCCACCGACAGCAAATGGTCGCATTCGATCATCGAGGACTGGGACCGACGTCGTGGCGAGTTCTGGCAGATTTGCCCGAAAGAAATGCTGACGCGATTAAGTCATCCGCTATCGGATATGGAGGCGTTGGAGGCAGCAGAGTAACGCCCCACCGCATTTTACAACCATTTACCTTGCTTGCGACAAGCTGAGCGACTTGTTCAGCTTTGGCTAAGTCATTGGTACCTAGTAGTTGCGCCAACGGCACGTTCGCCGCTACGCCGTTTTGCGGTAGTGAGTGAGGATGATTGTGATGCGTTCCAAATATTTGTTGATTGCTTTGCCCTTGCTGGCAATGACCGGAACACCTGCTACTGCGCAGGACATTGTTTTTGCGCCTGGGACTGGTCCATCTGAATCAGCGGATGTTGGCTTCAACGAGAACTATGATGGCGATTTGCAGCCTGTTGCAGCCGAAGCCGACGAGGATTTCATCGAAATGGCCGACAAGATGGCCAACCCGCGGGTGCAGGACGGTGTATCGGCTGCGGTTGAGCGTGCGACCGGCGCGATGATGAGCATGCCTATCGGACGATTTGTAGAAGCCATAGAGCGTACACGTCCCGGCACCGTCAGCCGCCGCATTCGTGCCGATTCAACGATTGCGGACGTTGCAGGGGGCGATAGCCGATATTTGCCCGAGCAACTTGGCGACGGCAGCCGTCAAATGATGGGAATGATGAGCGGCTTTGCACGCGCGATGGCGGCAATGATGCCCGAGTTCAAGCGCATGGGACGGGACATGGAAGAAAGCTTCAAGGACGCAAAGGCCGAAGCGCGACGTAACCAGAATTGACGAACGACCGGCGGGGGCATTCTGCCGGTAGTACCCCCTTAAACAGGGGTTCGTCACGTCCCCTCGGGTCGCACATCTTCGGATGAACGAGGGACCGGGGCGGGTGCAGGGTCGCGTCAAAACGGTCCTGCACCATCGCCTTAAATAATTTGCTTATCCGTGCAGCGTTCCGAAAAGCCAGCCGCCGAGTAAACGGTTGAACGGAAAAGTGAAAAATCCCGCCACCAGCATAGCACCAATAACAAAGGTCCTCGCCTGCTTGCGATGGCGCTCGATATCGTGCCGTCGTGCTGCGATGACAAGCACCGGCACGCCAATGATCGTAATAATCGACAGCACATGGATCCAGCTTAGCCCGCCGCGATTAATGAGCCTTATGTCGAGGCTGATCAATGCAGTCGCAAACATGCAGGTCGCCCAGATCCATCCCAGTTGCCGGTGCAAACGATCGCCCCGGCGGCGCCACAGCATGATCGGCGTGATGCCAAGCGTTACAGCCAATGTCACAAGATGCGCCCAGACCGACCACGGAATATTATGCCAAAACGGCTGCCCTTTGATAACGGCAACGACCGCCGCGAACAGAAGCACGAGTGCGAGACCGCCGCAAACCCGCTCGACCCTATCAGGACCGAGTGGCTTGTCGTAGCGCGTTCCGCGCTTGCCGAAATGGTCATTGAAGATGCTAGCCAAAATCAATCCCCCTGTTATGCGTCGCCACATCAAGGTCTGCTTGGGGAGAGTACGATGCGCAAGTTGTTTCTGCTGGTTTCTGTCGCAACAATGTGGACACCAGCTCCTGCGCACGCCGATGCAAATCGCGACTTAAAGACACTGGTCAAGGATGTTTGGGCGGCAACGTTGAAGGAGCAGCCGATTTACGCCAGCGCTCTCGGCGTCGATACTTATGCGGACCAAGTCGGCGATTACACGCTAGCAGCGCAGGACCGGCGAGCTGCAGATTCGGCAGCATTTCTAAAGCGGCTTGAAGCGATCCCTACCAACCAACTCGACGCGGCGACTAAGGTAGAGGCAGGCATATTAAGGCGTGCACTGAGTTCGACAATCGAAGGCCACCGTTTCGGACAGCGTGCGATCAATTTCACGACCTATTCGAGCTGGCACCAGCAATTTGCCGGGATCGCGGAAAATCTCCGGTTCCGCACCAGGGCCGATTTTGAAAGCTACAACAAACGTCTCGCGCAGTACGCCCGCTTCAATGACGAGAATATCGAGGTCGCCAACGTCGCGATCAATGGTAAATTTACCCAGCCCTGCGAAACGCTGACCGGATTTGAAGGGACGGTGAGCGGCCTGAAAACCGCCGATATCAGCAAATCGCGCTTCTACGGCCCTTATGCTAGAAAACGACCCGAAGGCTTGAGCGAGGCCGACTTCGCCGCTTTGGCCGCGGATGCTGCAAAGACGATCCAAACCATCGTCCACCCCGCGCTCGATAAGCAGCTCGCATGGTACACCGCAAGCTACAAACCTGCCTGCGCCAAAGAACCCGGGGTTTCAGCGCAACCCGGCGGCGACCAATATTACGCTTTTCGCATCCGCGAGGAAACGACCACCGACCTTACTCCAGAACAGATCCATCAAATCGGCCTCAAGGAAGTCGCGCGCATCCGCGCCGAAATGGTCGAGGTCGCGAGGAAGGGGGGTTATCCAAGCCGCGAAGCTTTTATCGAGCACCTACGCACCGACCCGCGATATTATGCAAAGACGCCCGAGGAGTTGATGGAGAAAGTCGCGCGGGTGACCAAATCCATTGATGGCAAGATGTCCTCTTTGTTCGGCCGCCTGCCGCGCCTGCCTTATGGCATCAAGGAAATCCCTGCCGAAACCGCGGAGGGCACGACCACTGCTTATTATAATCCCGGGTCGCCTGAGATCGGCCTATCGGGCACCTATTTCGTCAATACCTCAAAGCTGAACCAGCGACCGTTCTGGGAAATTCCGGCATTATCGGTGCATGAGGCAGTACCCGGTCACCATCACCAGATTGCTTTGCAGCAGGAATTGCCCCTCTCCGACTTCCGCAAATATGGCGTGTTCTTTACCGCATTTACCGAAGGTTGGGGGCTCTATTCGGAGCGGCTCGGGATTGAGATGGGGCTTTACGACACGCCCGCCAAAGACATGGGCCGCATGTCGTACGAAATGTGGCGCGCGTGCCGTCTGGTGGTCGATACGGGTATCCATTCGAAGGGTTGGAGCAAACAACAGGCGATCGATTTCATGACCGACAACAGCGCATTATCCGCGGCCAACATCGAGGCAGAGGTGAATCGCTATATCAGCTGGCCCGGGCAGGCGCTCGCGTACAAGCTCGGCGAGCTTAAAATTCGCGAATTGCGTAGCATGGCAACCAAGGAACTAGGTGCGAAATTTGATCTCGCGGCGTTTCACGATGCCGTTCTCGGCCAAGGTGCGGTTCCGCTGGATGTGCTGGAGCAGCAAATCAACGAATGGGTCGCGACGGAAAAAGCGAAGCGATGATCTGTTATTTGGGCTCGGGTAGTGGCTCTGCATCCACGCCGTTCTTTTCGGCAGCTTCTTTTGCTTCAAGCTCAGCTTGAAGCTTTGCCTCACGCTCTGCACGACCTTTTTCAAATTCGGTAACACGCGTTTCGACCTCGGCTGCCTCCGCATCGATACCAGCCATACGTTTTGCGCGTTCAGCCGCAATCAGGCGACCGAAAGTTATGCCTGGATCCTGCGCTTTTTCAGCATAAGCTTTGTTAATCTCAGCCAAGCCGCAACCAGTGAAACCGCCTGCCCCCGATGGCGAGCAGCTCATCGTGCCGCTGGCAGCAACATATTCATATGATTTAATCCGCTCGGACATTGCCTGGTTGCGCGGGTCATTAGGGTCGTTGCGCAGTGATGAGGGAATCCGATAGCGATCCGCCTCGCCCATCCGAGCGCACACCACGATTTCATCACCGTTGCTTTCGGGGCATTTGTCATCGCCGTAAATAATCAGCTGGTTGATTTTCTCGTCGCCCGGCTGCATTGCAGGGGCGTCTTGCGCTTGAAGCTGTGTTGACAACATTAACGCTAATGCGGTCATCGATATTTTGGTCATTGCACGCACGGCGGTCATCTCCAGTTTTTCAGATAGCTGATTGGACGCCCAACGCTGAACGAGCGATGAAGTCAAATTCGTTTTGACGCGGCTATAGCAGTGCGGCAGCCAAAGCGGACAACTGCGGTTAACAGCGGATAGGCTGGTGCGCGCTCCGCACCCTCAGCCAGCGCGGTTGCCTTGTGCTCCAACTCATCAGCCTGAAAATCGGCGATCATCGCTGACAATTCAAGATCGTTATCGCTAAGCTCGGCAAGCTGTTCAGAATAGTGCCTATCGATTTCGGTCTCGACTGCAACGGTGCAGGCCATCGCCGCTTCCGGCCCTATGGCGGCAGTGACGGCACCCAGCGCAAACCCTGCTACATCCCATATGGGATGAAGCGCAGTTGGACGGACGCCACGTTCTGCCATCATCTTGTCGAACGCCGACAGATGCCGCTCTTCCTGCTCGGCCATATGCGCGATGCTGCGCGCCGCAGGCGTGCGGTCGCCCATTACCGCGAGTTGCCCGGCATAAATGCGTTTCGCGCCATATTCACCTGCCTGATTCACTCTAATCATGCTGGCAATTGCCTTGGAACGCTGCGTTGCGGTTTTCAGATTTTCTTGGTGCGCCATATCGACGTTAAGATGATCACTGCGCCGCCTAACGACAAGAGGAAATTGTAACCTGCGAGCGAAATGCCAAATAAAGACCAAGGCGCAACGTCACAGCGCGTGAGCGGTGCGTTCATAATCGATTTCAACAAATCCTCACCCGTTCCCGAAACTGAACTGGTGCATGCCGTCAAACCTTCCCACCAGCCATATTCGACCCCTGCATGATATCCTGCGATCACGGCGCTCGTTCCGATTGCTAATGCCGCGAGCGCGACTAATGCTTCGCGATACCCAGGATTGCCAATAGCAAACGCAACAAGCGCAATCGCAGCCGCGACAAAATGCGGGTAGCGTTGCCACCAGCACATCTCACACGGGAACAACCCGCCGATATATTGTGAGCCGTACGCGCCAAGCAGGAGCGCGGCGGGCAGCAGAAATGCAAGCCAATGGGAGATACCGAATTTGGCCGTCATTATTTAATTCTGCGCCTTCGCCTTTACCGGAGCCTTTACCGTCGATTTGTCGGCAAGTTTCATCGTTTTGGAACCGAGCCGGTTCAACGTTTCCATCGCATAATTAAGCTGGAAATCTTCTATCCCCTTGGCCTTCAACTGCTCAGCAGTCATCGCAAAGCGGGGATCGTCAGCAATATCTTCTTCGAGTTCCTTTGCATCGTCTTGGATTTCATTAACAAGGTGACGGCGAAGATCAGTTTCACGAATGGCGACGCGCTTCTTGTAGTCCGGGTCAGACAGTTGCGGAACCTGGATATCGGGCTTGATGCCACCTTCCTGCACCGAACGTCCCGACGGCAAATGATACCGCGCAACAGTCAGTCGCAGGCCAGTGTCACGGGTAAGCGGTAACACATTTTGTACTGACCCTTTGCCGAAGCTGCGTTCGCCCATGACCAAGCCGCGATGATGATCTTGCAACGCGCCTGCAACAATTTCAGAGGCTGATGCGGAACCCGCATCGACCAGCACGATGATGGGTGCGCCATCGGTCACGTCACCCGGGATAGCTCGTTCGGCCCACCAGCGCTCGATATCACGCTTGTCACGACCGCGTTCGGAAACGATTTCACCGCTTGCAAGGAACGCGTCGGATACCGCCACCGCCTCATCCAATATGCCACCGGGATTGGAACGCAGGTCAACAATATACCCTAATGGCTTGCCACCGAGCGATTTCTTGATGCCCGAAACTGCGGCAACCACATCGGCCCCGGTTTCTTCGGAAAAGCCCGAGATTGTAATCACGCCAATCCGGTCCTTGACCTCCCACGACACTGGCTTCAGGTCAATAATCGCCCGCGTAATGGAAACATCGAACGGCGCATCGCGACCGGGGCGAACAATCGTCAATTTTATAGAGGTGCCAGGGACACCGCGCATTGCCTCGACCGCTTCATCAAGCGTGCCTCCAAAAATCAGCTTGCCATCAAGATGCGTAATGTAATCGCCCGACTTGATCCCGGCTTTGTCGGCAGGGGTGTCTTTCGTCGGCGCGATGACTTTGACCGCTTCATCTTCAAGCGTCACCGAAAGACCAAGTCCTCCATATTCGCCATCAATTTGCGTCTGGAGCGTGCTGAAATCGGATTTATCGAGATAGCCACTATGCGGATCGAGACTGGCGAGCATGCCCTGAATGGCGCCTTCCATTAGCTGCTTGTCATCAACCTTGTCGACGTAACTCGACTTGACCTTCTTGTAGACAGCCAGAAATTGCTCAAGCTCGCGGATCTGGTCGGTCTGTGCCTGCGCAGCCGACTTCTGCTGCGTACTTTGCGCTAACAGCACGGTTGCCGGCACCGAAAGCGCAAGAGCAATTGCCAGGGTAGAAGGCAGAAGGCGGTTTTTCATCGGTTAATCCAGTCCTTATATCAGGCTGAGTCGTATATATCGCCTGAACCTATGGTGAAAGCGTGTTTACCACGAAAGCGTGACGTAACCCGACGAGCAGCTTAACCCAGCAAAGCTGCGATATCCATGACCCGGCCGTTCCGGCGCAATTCCACTCCGATTTCGGCAGCGGCATCCCCAGAGGTTCCGAGCACAGCATTTTGAGTAACAAACTGCCCTTTTGAAACCTGAACAGCATCGAGATTTGTAACTAAGGTATTCCAACCATTGCCATGTTCGATGATAACGATCTGACCATAGCTACGATAGCGTCCGGCAAAGCTGATTTTACCCGCGGCAGGGGCCACAATCGGCGCCCCGGCATCGACCGCGATACGGATACCGCGCTCACGATAGCCGGTACTGTTCAATTCGGTAAATCCGGACACAACATTGCCGCGCGCCGGGAGGATGTAGGCAGCCCTGCTGGCCAAGCGGCGCTGTTCAGTATCTCGCCGCAACAAAGGTCCGTCGAGAGCAGCCAGTTCAGCTGCCTTCTCGCTGCTAAGCCGCTGGGTGTCGATGCGTCCGACAATGTCGCGCGCGCGCTCGCCTTGAGCGATCGCCTGTTCGAATTCAATGGCAGCATCAGCAGATAGATCTCCCGCCTTCCCACGCGCAGTCCCTTCTAACCTTGCCAACGCAGTCCGGCGGCTTTTGAGGCGAGTTCGCGCATCACTCAGTGATTTGAGTGCAACCAGTTCTTGCGAACGATATTCGTTCTGCACCGCGATTTGCTGGCGAAGCGCGCCCGTACGCCTTACGATTTCGGGTTGAACGGTCGCCATTACCGCACGCAGATGGATATAATCCTCACGCTGACCAGGCTGAGCAATCATCAGCGCAGTCGGGCGACCCGTCATCTGCTGGAGCGCAGCATTCAAGCGCAGCACCGGTTCGCTTTGCTGCCCCAGTTGCGAGCGCTGCGCCTGCTGGCGACGGCCGATGATCGCGATGCGCGCGTTGGCCGCCTCGATCTGCGCTTCGGCTGCAGCGATTTCTGCCGACAGCACCGCGCGCTCGGCGACTATTCGGTCAGCGGTGCTTTCCGCGTTGCTCGCCTCTTGCCGCAGAAATTCGCTGCGTCGCTCGGCTTTCAGCGCCTTGGCTTTAGCGTCGCGGAGTGCCTGTTGTTGCGCGTCAATCGAAGATCCGCTTTGCGCCATCAGTGCTCCTGCCACCCCTAAGGGTACCAACGCCAGCAACACTAAAGTCAGCCGAAACCGCATTTCCCTATCCTTCACGATGATAGGGGTGGTTGGCAATGATCGATGTGGCACGAAACAATTGTTCGGCAAGCATCGCGCGGGCCATCAGATGCGGCCAGGTGGCTTTGCCAAAAGCGATGAGCTTGTCCGCCCCCTTCCGCTCGGCATCGCCAAAGCCGTCAGCAGCGCCAATCAAAAAGCGCGTTTCACGAACGCCATCGTCGCGCCAGCGCTCCAACAGCCGCGCCAGGTCTAGCGAGCCAAGCTGCTCGCCCTTTTCGTCCAAAATAACAGATTTGAATGGCGCATCGGAGGCAGGCAGCTCGCCGCCCCGATCCGGCAGTTCGCTATGCTTGGTTGGCCAGCTGATCCTCTTCAGATAGCGGTCGACCAGATCAGCTTCTGGCGAGCGGCCGATTTTGCCGCGCGCGATGATGTGCAGACGCATTGCCATCTGCGCGAACAGACTATTTAGGCCTGCGCGACTTCAGGTGCGTCGCCGAATGCCCACATACGTTCCAGATTATAGAAACTGCGCACTTCAGGGCGGAACAGGTGAACGATGACATCTTCAGCATCGATCAGTACCCAGTCAGCCGACGGCAGACCCTCGATTCGCGCGTGGCGACCGGCCTTTTTGATACGCTCGGCAAGTTTCTGCGCCATCGATGCGACCTGCCGCGAGGAGCGGCCGGAGGCTACGACCATATGGTCTGCGATGTTGCTCTTGCCTTCCAACGGGATTGTGACGACTTCCTGCGCCTGATCATCGTCGAGTGACTGGAGAATGAGGGCATGGAGCGCGTCGGGGCTCAATGTGGGTCCTTTGGCCTTTTCGGCGGCCGGGACGGATGCGGTGTCGATCAAGATTGCTCCTTAAAGCACGATATTGCGGGTAACGCCGTCACGCGTTCCCTGTTTTGTGGTGCGTTGATACCAATTTGGGTCGGCGCGGCGAATTGCGGTTGCCGATCGCGGATCAGGACGAAAGCGCATAAAGACAAGCGCTGGCGTACTCCACTTCGTCCAGTGATGACGCTGGTCCGGACGCCGGACAAACCGTCTGAACCAGGCCATTGCGGGACCCGCAATCGCTTGTGTGTCATAGCCGGGTCTGGCGATAACTGCAATCGGCATCAGCCGTGCGATGTCACGCCAGCGTTTCCAGTGATGAAATTGCAACAGATTGTCCGACCCCATGATCCAAATGAATCGGACTTTCGGATAACGAGCGACGATCTTTCGCAACGTTTCGATGGTGTAGACGGTTCCGAGTTTGCGTTCGATGGCTGTAGCTTTGATCGGACTGCGGCGTGCCTGTATTTTGGCCGAGGCAAGGCGTGCTTGTAGCGGCGCCATATCCTTTTTAGGCTTCAGCGGATTGCCCGGCGACACCAGCCACCAGAATTCGTCGAGTTCCAGGGCGCCTATCGCAAACAGGCTGATCGACCGGTGGCCGCCATGCGCCGGGTTAAACGAACCGCCCATCAGGCCAATGGTTTTCAAGGCCTGACTTGTCCCTGCCCGTGTACCAGCCACTTATAGGTTGTGAGTCCTTCGAGCGCCACGGGGCCACGCGCGTGGAGCCTGCCGGTGGCAATGCCGATTTCTGCACCCAGTCCGAACTCGCTGCCGTCGGCATATTGGGTCGAAGCATTGTGCATGACAATAGCGCTGTCGACATCGGCAAGGAAGCGTGCGGCGACATCTTCATTCTGGGTGATAATCGCGTCGGTATGATGCGAGCCGTGCCGCGCGATATGCTGCATCGCTTCTTCGGGACCAGACACGACGCGCGCCGAAATGACCGAATCGAGATATTCAGTGTTCCAGTCATCGGCATCTGCAGATACTGTTCGCGGATCGAGTTCCATTAACATGTCATCGGCGCGCACTTCACAGCCGGCATCAATCAACGCCGATATCAATTCGGCGGGCGCGCCATAATCCTGATCGATCAGCAGGGTTTCGGTGGCGCCGCAAATGCCGGTACGCCGCATCTTGGCATTGACGATGATCGCCTTTGCCATCGCCGGGTCAGCATCCTTGTGGACATAAGTGTGGTTGATGCCATCCAGATGCGCGAGGATCGGAACCCGCGCTTCCTCCTGAACGCGCGCGACCAGTGACTTGCCGCCGCGCGGGATAATCATGTCGATAGCGCCTTGCGCGCGCAGCATTGCGCCGACCGCTGCTCTGTCCTGAGTCGGCACCAGCTGAACCGCATCGCCCGGAAGACCGGCGGCGGTTAGGCCTTCGACCATTGCCGCATAAATCGCGCGGTTGCTGTTCACCGCCTCGCTGCCCCCACGAAGTATGACCGCATTGCCCGAGCGCAGGCCCAAGACTGCTGCATCGGCAGTAACGTTGGGGCGGCTTTCGTAGATGATCCCCAGCACGCCGATGGGCACCCGAACGCGTTCCATAACGAGGCCGTTGGGCTGGCTATGCGTGTCGATAACCTGGCCCACCGGATCGGTAAGAATTGCGACTTGCTCCACCGCTCTCGCTACGCCTTCGATCCGAGCGGTATCGAGTTTCAACCGGTCGAGCATAGCGGACGACAGACCGGCCTGTGCACCAGCTGCCATATCGACATCATTGGCAGCGATTATGTCGGCTGACCGCTCGCGAAGCATGGCACCAGCGCGCTTCAGGGCATCGGACTTCTGGACATCGCTTGCCCGTGCCAGTGCACGCGCGGCGTTGCGGGCCTTGCCTGTCATAACGACAATCAGTTGTTCAGCGTCAGTCATGACATGCTCGTAGAGAAATGGCTGAAAAAGGGAAAGTGGCCGTCAAGAAAACCCAAGTTTTGCATCGGGCAAATACCGAATCGCATCCATTGCACTGTTTTTATTGTATTTTATTTTTCAGCTATTTCAAAGGTCGCCGATTCCACTACGTATTTTAACCATCTGGATAACGTTTTCCACAACTCACCGTGCGACTCGCCCGACTCGTCACGAGTCGCCCCAAACTGATTCGCACGGGCTTTGTTCCTCTGCTAGGCGCACGTTCACAAATAATAACGGGGTGGGTCGTGTCGCTACAGACCAGAATGACCGGTTGGAAACACCGGATCGCTGGATGGTTTATTGACCGCGAGTTTTTCATGCGGGCCAATGGCCAAGTCCGGTTTTTGAAGATATCTGCGCAGTTGCAACGTCGTGTTGCAGGGTCGGTCGTGCTTATCGTTGGCATATGGCTGGTAATTACGCTTGGTATGGCGATCAACCAGATCAGCGTGACCATTGAGCGTATGGCCCTTAGCGAAAAGCAGGCAAAGATTGAGTCAGCCGAAGAACGCGTTGCCAATTATCGCGGTTCAATTGACGAGGTTACTGCCGACCTGCAGCGTCGCCAAAAGATGCTTGAATCCTTAAGTGAGCAATATCTTGACGAAGTTCCTGCAGCTTCTGCTTCGACATCAGTCACAGAAGAAGAAAAGGCCGTAAAAAAAATTAGCGCACTGGTCCCGGAAGCTGCCGGACTAGCGCAGATCGAAGCGCGGCAGATTCACTTTGCAGAATTCATGACCCGCGTTGCACTGGCTCGCACGCAAAAGGCGGAGGCCGCAATCCGTCAATTTGGCCTGAACCCTGAGGTACTGGCTCGGCAGGCGACGAGTGCGCAAGGTGGCCCGTTTGAATCATTCTTCGGCAACGCCAAAAAGGACGTCCGCGACCCGCGCTTTACCAAGCTTGCTGCTTCGCTCGGCCGCATGGACGCAATGGAGCGTGCGCTTGCCGCAATCCCTACCTCAATGCCCGCCGCAGTCATGCTAATGTCGAGCGGCTTTGGTTATCGCAGCGATCCATTCACCGGTGGCGGCGCGATGCATGCAGGGCTCGATTTCAAAGGCCCGATTGGGACTCCGATCCTCGCTGCAGCCGAAGGCAAGGTCACGTTTGCAGGAAATCAGGGCGGCTATGGCAACTGTATAGAAATCACCCACGCTAATGGTTTAGTAACGCGTTATGCCCACTTGTCGGGCTTTAACGTTTCGCTTGGCCAGAAGGTCGCACGCGGTGTACAAATTGCGCGGATGGGCAGCACCGGTCGGTCGACCGGCAGCCACCTGCATTTCGAGGTCCGCCTAAACGGGCAGGCAATCAACCCGCGAAAGTTTTTGGAGGCTAATCCTGATGTTCTCGAAGTCCAAACCGTCGCGGGAAGCCGTGCCGACAATTCCAGTAAACTCGCAAAGAAGTCATAATCGCATGAACAATTCGGGCCATACCTTCTCCATCATCGCCTCCGACGTTGAAATCGTCGGCAATGTAAATGCACGCGTTGACCTGCATATTGATGGTAAGGTACAAGGCGACGTGACCTGCGGCAGCATCGTTCAAGGCGAGGGAAGCGTGATTTCGGGGAAGGTTACCGCAGAGTCCGCGAAGCTTTCGGGGAAGGTTGAAGGGTCGATTGACGCTAATGACCTTGTCATCGAAGCCAGCGCACGGATCATTGGCGATGTTGTTTATAACAATCTGACGATTGCTCCAGGCGGTCAGGTCGAGGGCAAGTTCAAGCACAAATCTTCCGGTGGTGCACCAAGCCTATCTCGCACCACAGTCGATATCAGCAAGGTTGCCGATCCCCTAATCCTTGGCGTCGAATCCAAGGTCGCATAGAAGCCCGCCTTTCTCAACACTCAACAAAAAGGGCGGCCCGATTGGGCCGCCCTTTTTATATTCGATACAGATTTGAAATCAGAAAGTTTTGCGCACCGTAATTCCGTAAGTACGTGGGCTATTGGTCGAGAAACCGAGACGGGCGCGACCGCCGCGTTCACGATCGAAGGAAAGCAGAGCATTCTCATCAAACAGATTATTGACATAACCGATAAGCGACAAGCCGTTTTCGAAATCCACACCAGCGCTGAAGTTGACCAGTTCGTAGCTCGGCAAAACCAAATTGAGCGTTGTCGCATTTGTCCCCGGAGCCCCGCCAAAAGCTAGACCTGAAACAAAGCTGCGAGGGTTACCCTCTTGATCGCTCGGCTGGGTAACACGGTTGCCGACATGCTGGACCGACGTTGACACATAAGCTTCCGCGCCATCGCTGATCGGGAAGCTATAGGACGCATTGGCCGAAATCTGAAATTTCGGCACCGTCGGCAGGCGGTTACCATCGCGAATGCCGGCAATCACCGCCCCTGCCGTTGTCGTCACAGACGAATCGAATTTGGCACTAACGATGCTACCCGAGATACCCAGATCAAGACCGTCGGCAGGGCTGGCGCTAAACTCAAATTCAAGGCCTCGGGTATGCGCTTTTGGTACGTTAAATACGACCCGCGACGAACAGCTGCCCGCGTCGGCTGTTACCTGCAGATTGCTGATGTCGGTATAAAACGCAGCTGCATTGAACGTAAAGCCACGGCCCTGCGTTTTGACGCCGAGTTCGTAGTTCCACAGAGTTTCATCATCGTAGCGGGGACGGTTGCCAAAGGTCAGCGCGTCAATACCCGTTGCCCCGCCGGAACATAGTGGAATGTTGAGTGGATCATTAATACCGCCAAGCCGGAAGCCTTTCGAGGCCTGCGCGTTGAATGTAATGCCATCCGTCGCTTTGAAGCTTGCCAAGATACGGGGCGTAAAGCCATCCGATTTGGTGCTGCCGGTTTGATTGTCTGCGTTTGAGAACAGACCACCCGATTTAAACAATCGGTCTTCCGAGAAGTCATAATAGCGACCGCCAGCTGTCAACGTGAACTGTTCACCAAACATATAGCTTGCCTCGCCAAACACTGCCTTTTGTTTGATGTCATAGACTATGTCTGCATTGTACGGCGAATTGAGCGGAAAGCCATTTGCGGACCCTGCCGACGTCCCTGCACCAAAGCGCGCGTCTGTAAATGCGTCATATCCCGGCGTTGGGAGGCGCTGGGCATAATCGCGGTCAGTGTTTGAATAAAAGCCACCTAATACCCATTGGAAGGGACCATCGGCGCTCGAACTCAACCGCAATTCCTGCGTAAAGGATTGCACTTTGGTTGTGTCGCGCAGATTGGACGGAAGTAAAACACCTGCTGTTGGAAAACCAAGATCGACGGAAACACTGCCGGTCAACGCGCTGGCATCACGGCTGACTAATATGTCACGATCGGTATAGCTACTGACCGATGTCAGATCGATACCGCCAAATCCGACCTTGATTGTGGCATCAGCAATCATCGTCTCGTCTTCAAAACCTTCTTGCAGGAGCAGATGCTGCTCGCGCTCGTTAAAGGTGACGGCGGGCCGCGTCGTCGTGAACGGATTGGCGTAGAGGTTGAAAACCTCTTGACGATTGAACCCATCCGTTGAGATTTTTTGGTAGATGACCCGCGGAGTAATCGAGAAGCTCTCGCTCGGCTCGAATGTCAGGGCGATACGGCCGCCATAGCGCTCACCATCGTTGATGTCCTCGGTGATACCACCACCTTCACGCCGCGCATTAATGAAGCCGCCATATTGCGTGTAATAGCCCACCGCACGGATAGCGGCTTTGTCACCGAGCGGCGCATTAATCGCACCTTTCAGATGGCCACCAATATCATCGCCATCGACCAAGTTTACGTTGCCTTCAACCGCCCCTTCGGTCGTCCCCAGCTTTGGCTGATTGGTTATATAGCGCACGGTGCCGCCGACTGAGCCCGAGCCAAAAAGCGTACCCTGCGGTCCGCGTAATGTTTCGACGCGATTGAGATCGAAAAGGTCCAGATCAGGCGTAAATAACGACAGTGAGATTACCGATTCATCCAGATAAACGCCGACCTGTTCTTTCACGCCCGGCTGGTCGCGGACAATCTGCCCTGCGGAAACACCGCGGATCGAAACCTGGCTTTGACCCGGTCCGAGATTTTGGATCGTAAGACCGGCGACATTGCGGGAGAGGTCCTCTAGCGAGGTCGCACCGGTCTTTTGGATATCATCCGCAGTCTGCGCATTGATTGAGAACGGGATGTCCTGCAAATTGGCGTCGCGCTTTGTTGCGGTTACAATGATCACATTTTCATCGGAAGCCTCATCGGCGTCCTGCGCGGAAGCGGCGGTGCCGCCCATCAGCAACGCGATAATCGAAGCAGATGCCCCAAAACGGGCAGCATAGCGAAAAGTTGATTTTGTCATGTTTCTCTCCCGTATTTGGCGCTTGGCAAATATCCAGCTCCATGTTCATTCATAATGCTCCCGTGAAAGATTAGTTGTCACATATTTTCGCAACACGCCCAAATTTTTCAAAAAGGCTGTCACATTTCAGCAACATGCAAAAATGGCCCGAACCATTTCTGGTCCGGGCCGTAAGGTGGATGTTCGCGGGAGGAACATCTGGAGGGGGCGGGGCGTATAAGGAGAGGAGAGAGAACGCCCCGCCGCCAAGTTGAAGTCAGTAGTTGTAAGCGCGTTCTCCATGGCTGGAGAGGTCGAGACCTTCGCGCTCCGCATCTTCGGTCGGACGAAGACCAAGGGTCTTGTCGATGATGAAGAACAGGATGGCAGAACCGATACCCGACCATAGGAGCGTCACCGCTACCGCCTTAATCTGGGTAATAACCTGACCCGCCATGTCATATTCGCCGGCTACAGCGATTGCCGCGGTGTAGTCGATCCAGCCTTGACCTCCCAAAGCAGGGTCGGCGACGATGCCAGTCCCAATGGCGCCGACGATACCGCCGATGCAGTGGATACCGAACACGTCGAGCGTGTCGTCATATTTGAACTTGTTCTTCACGTACGAGACAAAGAAGTAGCAGATTGGCGAGACGATAAAGCCCAGGATGATCGCAGTACCCGGGTGAGCAAAGCCCGACGCCGGAGTAATGGCAACCAAGCCGGCAACTGCACCCGACACGCCACCCAAGAGCGATGGACGGCCATGCTTGATTTGCTCGACAATTGCCCAAGCTACTGCGGCGGCGGCGGTAGCAACGAAGGTGTTGATGAAGGCGACGGCAGTGATACCGTTTGCTTCAAGGTTGGAACCGGCGTTAAAGCCGAACCAGCCCACCCAAAGGAGTGAAGCGCCGATCATGGTCATAGTCAGGCTGTGCGGTGGCGTTGCTTCTTTGCCAAAACCGATCCGTTTGCCGATCATCAGGCAGCCAACGAGGCCGGCAATACCGGCATTGATGTGAACCACGGTGCCGCCAGCAAAATCAAGCGCGCCCCAGCCCCAGAGCAGACCCATGTCATCGGGTGCAGCATTGAGGAAGTCGGGACCAGCCCAATACCAAACCATATGGGCAATCGGGAAATAGACGACAGTCAGCCAAAGCACCGTGAAAACCATCAACGAGCTGAACTTGACGCGTTCTGCAAAAGCACCCACGATCAACGCTGGCGTAATGCAGGCAAAGGTCATCTGGAATATAATGAACACATATTCTGGCAGATAGACACCGTTGGAAAAGGTTGCGGCCAAGGTTGTCGCATCGACGCCCATCAATAGCACTTTGTCGAAGCTGCCAACATAAGGACTGCCGCTGGTGAATGCCAGCGAATAGCCCCAGCCGACCCAGACCAACGCAGCGACGCTGACGATCATAAAGACCTGCATCAACACGCTGAGCATATTCTTGGTACGCACAAGGCCACCGTAAAACAACGCGAGCGCCGGTACCGACATCATCAAAACGAGAACCGACGAGACCAGCATCCATGCAGTATCGCCCTTGTTCACCATTTCAGCAGTCGGCGTAAATGCAGCGGCAGCAGCTGGTGCCGCCTCGGTCACGGCTGTCGTAGCGGCAGCCGCGCCTTCGGCTGCCTTTTCGGCAATCTCCTGCGCGAAGGCGGGAAGGGCTGCGAACAATGTCGCCCCCGCCGCGCCTAGAAATTTCAATGTTTTGGACATTTTATGGTTCCCCTAGCTTGATATTATCGCGTCAAAGCGCAGTTTCGTTGGTGTCACCGGTGCGGATGCGTAACGCACCAGCGAGTTCGAATTCGAAGATTTTGCCATCGCCAATCGCGCCGGTTTCGGCAGCATGCTGAATGGCCTCGATGATAGCAGGAGCCTGATCGGACGGGCAGGCTATCTCGATCTTCACCTTCGGCACCATGTTGGTTTCGTATTCGGCGCCTCGGTAGATCTCGGTCTGACCTTTCTGTCGACCGAAACCTTTGACCTCTGTGACGGTCATGCCCGACACGCCAAGCGCAGTCAGCGCTTCG
The DNA here is from genome assembly GCA_031370535.1 of Sphingomonadales bacterium. Classification (GTDB taxonomy): domain Bacteria; phylum Pseudomonadota; class Alphaproteobacteria; order Sphingomonadales; family Sphingomonadaceae; genus Sphingorhabdus_B. The sequence goes on from JANMQN010000187.1 coordinate 25,006, forward strand.
CGTACCGGGTCAAGTTTGTGCGGCTTAATCACTGCAATAATATATTTCATGCACACCCCCGTTGGTTGTGCAGTGCAATATGCAAACGCCGTGCCAGAATCGAACGACACTGTATTCGTTGGAATCGCGGCAGTTATGAGCGGGCGGACCGAAAGCCAATCTATAACTATTGCCTAATATTTAATCATACAATGAAGGCTGATTAAATATTAGGCAATCAACTCAGTCCGAGATAGGCCCAGATCGGCAGATGGTCGGACGCGCGCTGCGAAAGCGCAGAAATATGGACTCCCTGCCCTTCTACCGAAATGTCGTGGCTCACGATGATGCGGTCGAGATGTGCTACCGGCCGAGAACTGTGGAAGCTTTTAGGCGTCTTGATGATCCGGTGATGGTGAAACGCAAATTCGGACAGTGCGCCGCGGTCCGACCATTGGTTGAAATCGCCCATGATGATAGTCGGCAAATGGCGCGGGGCAGCATCGATATGCGCAAGGATCGCCCGCACCTGGCGACGCCGCCACAGTCCGGACAGGTCGAGGTGGACGCCGATGATGCGAAACTGACGACCCTCCAATGTGCAGTGCGCCTCGACCGCGCCGCGTGGCTCGAGCATCGGCAAGTCGAGAGGATGGGCATGGTTTGCCTCGATACCTTTTCGAACAAGGATGGCATTACCGTGCCAGCCAATGCTGCCCGGCCGGATGTTGAACGACACTGGATTCCAAGAAGTTTCAGCCTCGATCAGCGATGCGGGAAGACAGCTTTCGCGTGAGCCGAAACGACGGTCTGCCTCCTGCAACGTGATGACATCGGCATCTATTTCGTTCAGCACGCGGATAATGCGATCCGGGTTTCGCTTCTGGTCGAGACCTATGCATTTGCGGATATTATAGGTGGCGACCTTCAGCGACAGCGTCATTCGATGCCAGCCTCGGTCAGCAATTTCGCAGCCTCGTCATAATCCTCGTCCAACACCATCAACCGCACCGGTATGGCAAACGCCGCGCTGTCGGCAATGTTCATTCCGCCGTCGAATGTGACCGCATTAAGTCCGTGCGATTCAAGGAAAGTGCGCGCTATTTCGGCAGCCATCGACGACGAGTAACGGGCGAGTTCGACCAATGCCACTGACTATTGCGAAGGGCCGAAATAGCGTTCGGTCACGCGCGTTGGGATACCGTCGATGCTGGCAGTCCGCCCGCGTGCCTTTGCCATCCAGGCCTCTTCGTCCAACCCGGCATGCGCCTTTTGAAGCGTTTCGCGGTCGCGGTCGAATGCCATAAACGGCACGCCCCAACCACAGCTTGTCTGCACGCTTTCGACATTGATAACGAAGATCTGCCGCGTGCCGGGGAGCAGCGTGAAATGCGCGGCCAGCGCCTCCCACTCGGCATCCTGAGGCAATACCGCTCGGCCGTGGCCATAAATTCGCAGGATCAAAGCTGGCCGGTCGAAATTGCAGAACATAATCGTGATGCGGCCATCAACGGATAGATGCGCATGCGTCTCGTTCCCTGATCCGCCTAAATCCAGATACGCCACGCGTGACGGGGACAATATGCGAAACGCATCATAGCCTTTGGGCGAAAGGTTGATGCGTCCGTCGGCCGCCGCAGTCGCGGTAAAGAAAATGGGCTGCGAACCGATCATTTCGGCATGCTTGTCGTTCAGCGTTTCGGTAAATTCGGCCATTGCAGGGTTTTGACCGAATTACCGATATAGTGCAACCTAACAGGAGGAGCCGGGGATAGGAATACCGAGCGGCCCTTTGCACGGCTTCGCTTTGCGCGCAGGCTCACCTGAACCGCCGCCCATGCCTCCCATATTTCCCATGCCAGTCATGAAACTACTGAATGCGCGGAAGCGTACTTTAGCTGTCCAGTCAATATTCCATGCCGCTTTGGGGTCCGCTGGTTTGGGCGGGAAAGAGAAATTCTCTTCCGGCCCGAACGCGTTCATGCTGCCGAACATCATTCCGCCAGCTGCCGTTTTAGCCTCCGCCGGTATGGCGCAACTGGTTTGCGTGGGCGGCAAGACATTTTTTGCGGCGATTTGCCGTTGAACTTCTAACGGTGAAAGCCAGTCCATGCCAACGCCGGATTCGCGGTTATTGGCGGAGGTCCACATCACCATGTCGCCGCCCTGCCCTGCGCGTTCCATCCCGCCCATTGCCCATGCGATATAGCCGGTCGCGGTTGGCACAGCATTCCAACCGAGAACAATTGCCCCCAATTGCTCAGCCGGATTGACCTTCAGCGATGCCATATAGTCATTCATGACCGAGAATTTAATTTCGGGCGTAAACATACTGGCGACGCGATGCTCACCACGCAACGACGAACCCGATTTGGGCTGCTTACCGTTAGAACCATTGGGCCACCACGCCGCATTGGCGTCGCGTGCCGCAGCGGCTGCCTGATAGCCACGCATTTGCGTCGGCATATTTGCTGGCATTTGCGCGGTCGGCATTTTGGCGAAATCTATGATGAAAGGCTGCCCCTTGGGTGCCTTCGTGTTACAGCCCCAGAACATCAGCAGGCGGCCCTTTGGTTTTTCCATCCCGCGCGGATCATAATCGCGGTCGGGCTTAGATGGCTTGCCTGGCGCATCGCCCAGCAAAGGCACCGATTTTCCCATTTTAGCGGTCGGCATGAAGAAATGGTCGCCCTTTTCGGGCTGCGCCGGTGCCGGCGTGGTCGACGTCAGTCGCAGATCGAGCATGTAATTGTCTCCACCCCCACCGCCGAGCAAGCTCCCGAGACCGCCACCCATCATTGCGCCCATACCCATGCCGGACATGGTCGACACATCCATCGCATAAGTGGCTTTAGGGCCCGTGGTTTTCTGGGCGGAACCGGGAACGGTGGAAATCATCGCTGCAATGGCAGCAAGCGACACAAGGCGAAGCGGGGCACGCATAATCAAGTCTCCTCGTTGTTCGAAGCCATGCTCCGACCGGTATGCGACCCGTTTCTTGTTACTCCAATGTTATATGCCCCTGAAAACGCAACGCAAGTGTTTACCAGCTGTGTCCGTCCGCAACGGCCTCCACCTCGCCCTCACGGTCAGCACGGCCCAGCGCCGTATTGCGATGCGGAAAGCGCCCGAAGCGCGCAATCATGTCTTGATGGTCGAGCGCGAATTTTAGGAGACGCTGATCGCCGAGGGTGCTTATCAGACGGACCGATTCGCGCTGGTCGGCTTCGTCTTCACTATGCTCGAACGGCAGATAGAGAAACAACTTTTGGTCTTTGGTCAGCTCCGCATCAAATCCCAACTCGACCGAATGGCGAGCAACGTCGAGCGCAATGTGGTCGGTGGCAAAGGCCTCCGCTGTACCGCGAAACGCATTGCGCGGCACTTGATCAAACAGGACGACAGCCGCAAGCGCAGTGTCTGAACGTTCGGTAAACGTCTCTACAGGCTGATTGCGCAGGTCGTCACGCCATTCAGCAAAATGTTCTGTGATCTTGAAATCGAACTCGGGACCGCCGCCGAACCAGTCCGAATCCCCATGTTCCTCGAACCAGAATTTCAGAAGCTGTGGCGCCCAATCGGTGGGTGGTGTTGTACCCTCGGTCTCGTCATCGTCGTAATTCATCCCGCCGTGCCGCCAACGGTCAGCGCACTGACCAAAGTTGTCGGTTGCCCCACACCTGCAGGCACGCTCTGGCCTGCTTTTCCGCAGACGCCGATACCTTCGTCAATAGCCATATCATTGCCAAGGCCGATAACCTTGTTGAGTACCGTCGGACCGTCGCCAATCAAAGTTGCGCCCTTGATCGGATCGCCCAATTTACCGTCCTTGACCAAATAGGCCTCGGTGCAGCTGAACACGAACTTGCCCGAAACAATGTCGACCTGCCCGCCGCCGAAGCTTTTGGCGAAAATGCCGTTTTTGACGCGGCTTAGAAGTTCGGCGGGATCGTCCTGTCCGCTGCGCATGAAGGTGTTGGTCATCCGTGGCATCGGTGCATGGGCGTAACTTTCTCGGCGTCCATTGCCCGTGGGCTCGACGCCCATCAGACGCGCGTTCATCCGGTCCTGCATATAGGCGCGCAGAATGCCGTCCTCGATCAGGACATTTTCCTGAGTTGGCGTGCCTTCGTCATCGATCGAGAGCGACCCGCGTCGGTCGGCCATCGTGCCATCGTCAATCACGGTGACGCCTGGGGCGGCTACTCGCCGGCCGATTTTGCCGGAAAAGGCAGAGCTCCCCTTGCGGTTGAAATCGCCTTCGAGGCCATGGCCGACTGCCTCGTGGAGCAATACGCCGGGCCAGCCGGGGCCTAGTAACACTGTCATTTCGCCCGCTGGAGCAGCAACCGAGCGCAGGTTGGTCAGCGCCTGTGCCAGCGCCTCGTCAATCGCATGCTCCCACTGTGCATCCTCGAACAATTTGCCGTAGAGATAGCGTCCACCAAAACCGTAACTGCCCGTTTCGCGGCGGTCACCGTCTTGCGCAACGATGGATACGTTGAGCCGTACCAAAGGCCGGACATCGTTAGCGACAAAGCCGTCAGCGCGGACGATTTCGACGACGGTCCAGCTGCCAGAGAGACTTACGCTGACTTGCGCCACGCGGGGGTCGCGTGCACGCGCAGCGGCGTCGATTTGCTGGCAGAGCGCAACCTTTTCGGCAAAGGGCACCAGCTCAAGTGGATTGCCGTCGGTGTACAAATGCCGGTTATTCTTGCGCGGCGGCGGGGCGGGCTGGTCCTTCGCCGGGTCGAGCAGCTTCAGCGTTTCGCCAGCGCGTCGGATCGCCGCTTCGCTCATATCATTGGCGTGGGAGAAGCCGGTCATTTCGCCCGACACACCGCGCAAACCGAAACCTGATCCGGTTGAATAGTCGGCCATCTTCAGGCGGCCGTCGTCAAAACCGAAGCTCTCGGTCGCGCTATATTGCAGATACAGCTCTCCATCGTCGCAGGCACTAAGCGCATCACGAGTGATGCGTTGCGCCGCATCGGGGTCAAGCAGGCCAGGTTGGTAGAGATAGGAGCGGGGGTCTGTGTAAGTCATTTTGTCTATATGGGGTTCTTACGCCGCTACGTGAAGCCCTTTCCTCTCGGCTTAACCCTGCTAATGCGCAGCCAATGACCAAACGATTCCTGTTTTCCATCTCCGCGACAGACGGCAATGCACGCACGGGGAGCATTCAAATGATGCGCGGCGAGATCCGTACGCCTGCCTTCATGCCGGTTGGAACCGCCGCAACCGTGAAAGCAATGCGGCCTGCCGAAGTGCGCGCGACGGGTGCGGATATAATCTTAGGCAACACCTATCACTTGATGCTGCGTCCGGGTGCAGAGCGCGTGGCGAGGCTTGGCGGACTGCACAAATTCTCAGGCTGGGGCCGGCCGATATTGACCGATAGCGGCGGTTATCAGGTGATGAGCCTGTCTGCTCTTCGCAAGATTACCGAGGAAGGTGTTTCGTTTCAGAGCCATATCGACGGGTCACGCCATATGCTCAGTCCCGAACGTTCGATGGAAATCCAGCGGTTGTTGGGATCGGACATCGTCATGGCGTTCGATGAATGTCCTGCTGCTGGAGTTGACCGAGACGGAGCTATCAAATCCATGGAAATGTCGATGCGTTGGGCGAAGCGTTCACGCGACGGCTTCGACAGCGGAGAGGAACACGCGAGCCGCGCCGCCTTATTCGGAATCCAACAGGGTTCATTGGATGAAGAATTGCGCAAACGATCTGCCGAAGCACTAATCGACATTGGCTTTGACGGTTATGCTGTGGGTGGCCTAGCGGTGGGCGAAGGACAGGAGGCAATGTTCGGCTGCCTCGATTATGCGCCCGATCAATTGCCAGCCGACAAGCCACGCTATTTGATGGGCGTCGGCAAGCCCGACGATCTGGTCGGTGCGGTCGAGCGCGGTATAGACATGTTCGATTGCGTGCTGCCCACACGCAGTGGCCGTAACGGACAGGCCTTTACGCACCAAGGCCCGATCAACATCCGCAACGCGAAATTCGCCGAGGATCAGGGCCCAATTGACGAGAAATGTACCTGCCCCGTGTGCGTGATGTGGACGCGCGCATATGTCCATCACCTCATCCGTTCGGGCGAGATATTAGGCGCGATGCTCATGACTCAGCATAATCTGCATTATTACCAGATGCTGATGGCTGAGATGCGCGCGGCGATTGCCGAAAGGAGGTTTGCAGCCTTTGCTTCGGATTTCAGGCGAGATTATTTGAAAGCATGAGCCAAGCTACAATCAGTGAAGCCATCGAAAGGGCAAAGGCGAACAGCCCTTTTCTAGCCGGGCTGATCGAGCGTAATGCGGACCTAATGCCAGCCATTGAAGCTGGCGATTTCGATAGCGCTCTAACCAATGCACTCTCCCGCTCGGAGGACAATGTCGGCACCGCGCTGCGCAAAAAGCGGCAGGGTGTGGCGCTGGTCACCGCCTTAGCTGACCTCGCAGGGGACTGGGACCTGACCCGTGTCACCCGCATCCTCTCCGACTTCGCCGACCATGCGCTCGACACGGCCATCGCGGCTGCGATCGAAGAACGCGTGCCTGGCGCCCCAAACCAAGGTTTTGCCGTCATCGCGCTGGGCAAGCACGGGGGGCGCGAGCTGAACTATTCGTCTGACATCGATCCGATTTTCCTGTTCGATCCGAACACCCTGCCCCACCGTGAGCGTGACGATGTCGCCGAAGCAGCGGTGCGTTACGGGCGGCGCGTGATCGAGCTGCTCAGCAAGATGGACGAGCATGGCTACGTCTTCCGCGTCGACATGCGGCTTCGACCCTCGCCCGAAGTCAGCCCGATTGTTCTCCCGGTTGAAGCGGCAATCAGTTATTATGAATCGAGCGCATTGGCTTGGGAACAGGCGGCTTTCATCCGTTCGCGCGTCAGTTCGGGCGACCGCGCATTGGGCGATTATTTTCTGAACGCCATCCAGCCTTTTATTTGGCGCAAATCGCTCGATTTCGGACAGCTCAAAAATATCACCGCAATGACTGCGCAAATCCGCGATCATTATGCCAAGGGGCAGAAGCTTGGCCTCGGTTTTGACCTGAAGCGCGGCCATGGCGGCATCCGCGAATGCGAATTTTTCGCACAAGCGCACCAGTTGATCCATGGCGGCCGCGATCCGGTGTTGCGCGTTCCCGACACGCGTGCAGCATTGGCGGCGCTGGCAGAGGCTGGTCCGATCACGCCACAAGAAGCCGCCACCTTGTCCGCTGCCTATGAGCAACTCCGCACCTTTGAACATCGCCTGCAAATGCACAGCGACAGGCAGACGCACGAACTTCCGATGAACCGCGAAACCGCCGATGCCGTCGCGCGATTGCATTGTTTAGCCGACGCCGACGCGATGATCGAAGCTATCCGCCCGATTACCACCAGCGTCGCGGCCATTTATGACCGTATGGTCGATGCCGGCGGCAGCGAAGGCCCACGCATGGCTGATGAAGGCCTGCCGCTTGAAGAGCAGCTCACCGATCTAGGCTATACCGACCACGCGGCGGTAATGCAGCGCATGACGCGTTGGCGTAGCGGCAATATCCGCGCGATCCGCAGTGCCTCGGCGCGCGATGCGTTCGAGGCAGTGCTACCCTCGATTATGAAGGCTTTGGCAGGGTCCCCCGATCCCGAACGAGCGATTGCCCGGTTCGACAATATGATCGAGGCGATGCCGAGCGCGATCAACGTCTTCCGTTTGCTAGAGGCGCGGCCCGGGCTGTTACAGCTGGTTGCCGATATATTGAGCTATGCGCCGACTTTGGCTGACGATCTGGGGCGGCAAAGCCGCTATCTCGACGCGCTAATCGATACCAGCGCAATGGATTTGCCGGACAATGTCGCCGAATTGCTCGAGGCGATGCTGCGGCGGATCGGCGATGCGGATTATCAATCCACGCTCGATATCGTCCGCGACCATGTTGGCGAAAAGCGCTTTGCCTTGGGTGTGCAACTGATCGAAGGCCGCAACGACGCGCTCGATATCGCCCAAGCTTACGCGCATTTGGCCGAGGCCGCTTTGCAGACCTTGACCGCTGCGACGGTGGCCGAATTCAAAAAGGCGCATGGCAAAGTGCCCGGCGGCGAGTTGGTCATTCTGGCTCTGGGCCGACTAGGCGGCGAGGCGCTCACCCATGCTTCGGATCTCGACCTCATCCTGCTGTTCACCGGTAACTTCCAGTCCGAATCCGATGGACCGCGGCCGTTGGGTGCTACCCAATATTTCAACCGCCTGGCGAGCCGCGTGATTGCAGCGATGTCGGTGCCGACGGCGTCGGGCGCGCTTTACGAGGTCGATACGAGGCTGCGGCCTTCGGGTGCAGACGGCCTGCTTTGTGCATCTGTAAAAAGCTTCGCTCAATATCAGCGTGAGAATGCCTGGACATGGGAGCATATGGCGCTGACCCGTGCGCGGACACTTTACGGATCAAAGGCAGCGCGTACCGAGGTCGACGAAATCATAGCTGATGTGCTGAATACGCCACGCGATAGCACCAAATTACGCAGCGATGTCGCCGATATGCGCAAGGAAATGGCGGCGCACAAACCGCCAAAGGGCACGCTTGATGTCAAGCTCCTTGCGGGCGGGCTGGTGGATATGGAGTTCATTGTCCATTATTTGCAGCTGGTGAAAAATGAGGCGTTGTTTCCGCAATTGGGCAAAGCAATACAGGCTATGGTCGAAGCCGGACATTTGCCGCCAGAGTTCGCCAAAGCCGATGCATTGCTCAGCCGCTTGCTGGTGATGATCCGCCTCATCGCACCTGATTGCGATACACCACCGGAAGCTGCGCAAGTGCTTATCGCCAAAAGCCTCGGCTATTCGGATTGGGACAGCTTGATAAGCGCGATTAGGGATTATCGCGGGGTTGTCACAGACCAATGGCAGGCGTTATTCGGGCAGCGCGATTTTTGAAAAGGACAGATCGATGACCGACGTGAATGACAGACTCCCAGACGTCAATGTGTTCGACAGTGCAGGTAACGCCATCAATCTGGCTGCGCTCGAAGGCCCGCTGGTGCTCTATTTTTACCCCAAGGCCGACACGCCGGGTTGCACCAACGAAGCGAAGGATTTCACTTCGCTGTCAGGAGAGTTCGCCAGTATCGGTTGCCCAGTTTACGGCATGTCGAAGGACAAGCCTGCCAAACTCGCCAAATTTGCGGCGAAATATGACCTCAACGTCACCCTGCTTTCCGACGAGGCAACCGATGCTACCGAGCAGATGGGCGCATGGGTCGAAAAGTCGATGTACGGCAAAAGCTACATGGGCATCGACCGTTCCACCTATCTTGTCGGCAAAGACGGCAAGGTGAAACAGGTGTGGAGCAAGGTGAAGGTCAAGGACCACGCCGCCGACGTGCTGGTAGCGGCGAAGGCGCTTGACTGAAACCTTACCCACACTCGGTCAAGCCTGCCGGAATGTCCTGACTACCGCTGACCCGCATGCCAAAGTGATGGCAGCGCGCAAAACAGCTCGCAGTTGGCGGTTGCGAAGGCTGTCACATGAGTTTGATGTGGAAATGCCCGATACGCCATCGCGGCCCGCACATCCCCGATTGGCCCCGCCCGGCCAAATGCCCAAAAGACGCAAAGGCGGGACCGAAGCCAACCGCGTTGCGCTGCTCCACGCGCTTGCGCATATCGAATTTGTCGCAATTGATCTGGCGTTTGATCTGGTTGGGCGATTTGGCGGACAGTTTCCACATGCGTTTGCGGATGACTGGATGAAAGTCGGGGCGGATGAGGCGATGCACTTCGTCCTGCTGGACCGGCGGCTCCGCCAATTGGGCAGTCAATATGGGTCGCATCCGGCGCACGATGGTCTATGGGAATCGGCTTATGAAACCCGCCATGATGCGCTTGCACGACTGGCTGTGGTGCCGATGGTGCTGGAGGCTCGCGGACTGGACGTGACTCCAGCGACAATCGCGCGATTTGAATCGGCAGGCGATTCGGTGACTGCTCGCATCCTGAATCGTATCTATAATGACGAGATATCGCATGTTTTTGCTGGAACAAAATGGTTCGAGGCACGTTGTTCGGACTGCAATCTGTTACCAAAACCTTACTGGAAGATGCTGGTAAATCGGCACTTTCAGGGGTCCGTTAAGCCACCGTTCAACGACTCAGCGCGTTTGAGCGCCGGTTTGTCCCGCGATTATTACGCGTAGGTTGCAATGCCCGAAAAGCTCGGTCACCTAGGCTCACATAAGGGGTGGGCAGATCAACTGCCTTTTTAAAACTTCGGGGCTGCGTGCAAGCGTGGGTCGCAATAAAAGGTAATTACACGCTATGGTAAGCAGCGCTTTGGCTTCGCGCCAATCACTGACACTTAAAGCTGTATCCGCGTTAGGCATCTTGGTCGCCGCTTCGGCAATGACCCCTGCATACGCAAATTCAGCAGCCGCCTCCTCCGACACATTCCGGGTGAAACCCGAAGATTTGAAAGCAAACCAGACCGCTCTTGGCGTTTCAGACCCCGAGTTTCGCGCGCTTGCTGACAATTGGGGCAAAATCAACGGTGCAGCGACGAAGGTTGCAGTGGCGGTTCCCTCGATTAACCCTGTTGAAATTATGAAGTTCTCAAGCGGTTACGGCTACCGCAATGCACCGACACGCGGTGCCAGCCGCAATCACAAGGGAATCGATATTCCTGGTCCGGTTGGAACACCCATCTATGCAACTGCCGATGGCGCGATTGGCCGCGCAGAATGGGTTGGCGGTTACGGCAAATTTGTCGAAATCAACCACGGCAATGCGGTCCAGACGCGCTATGGTCATATGTCGGCGTTGAACGTCACCCCTGGCCAGCGAATTCGTAAGGGCGATATTATAGGTTATATGGGCTCGACCGGCCGTTCGACTGGCAGCCATTTGCACTATGAAGTGCGCATCGCTGGGGAAGCCATCAATCCGACGGCGTTCCTGTCACCGGTTGCTAATGGTTCAAACCTCTTGCTTGCCGCCAAAACAACTGATAGCAAAGCTATGGGCGGTCCAGCTGAAGGTGAGTAAGCTAGCCGGCTAAACGCATCACCTTTGGGAGAGGGTGTAAATTTGGGGGCTGGTGGCGGAAACGCTACCGCCCCTTTTCTTTATCTACCTGCGGGCCTACATTAGCGACATGAACGAAACCCAAGTCATTTCCATGACAGAAAACGCCGCGCGCCGCGTGGCTGAGATTGCCACTAAACTCGGCAAGCCGCCGGTGTTACGCCTATCGGTCGAAGGCGGCGGTTGTTCGGGCTTCCAATATAAATTTGGAATGGCAGAAACGGTCGAAGCCGATGATATCCGGGCCGAAGGCAAAGGAGCTTCGCTTGTGGTCGATCCGATCAGCCTCGATCTCGTCCGGGGTTCCGCCGTTGACTTCGTTGAGTCGCTGGGCGGCAAAAGTTTTCAGGTCACCAACCCGCAGGCACAATCAGGATGCGGGTGCGGGTCGAGTTTTTCGGTTTGATGCGATAGCTGCCGCCCGCTAGGGTCCGGCGATGCGTATTGCCACTTACAATATTAACGGCGTCAAAGCGCGCTTGCCTCGCCTCTTGGAATGGCTGGAGGAAACCAAGCCCGATATTGCCTGCCTGCAGGAAGTTAAGTCGCAGGATGACGGCTTCCCGATCGCGGAATTTGAGCGCGCTGGCTATGGGGCGATCTGGCATGGTCAGAAAAGCTGGAATGGCGTTGCCATCCTAACGCGCGGCTGTGAACCCATTGAAGTTCAGCGCGGATTGCCGGGCGATCCCGAAGACGAACATGCGCGTTATATCGAAGCAGCCGTTAACGGTGTCATCGTCGCCAGCATTTATTTGCCGAATGGCAATCCCCAACCGGGTCCAAAATTCGACTATAAGCTGAAATGGATGCAGCGCCTGCACGCACGCGCCGCCGAGCTGTTAGCAGCGGAGATCCCGGCGGTACTGGCTGGTGACTATAATGTTATCCCGACATCGAAAGATATATGGTCGGCGTCGGCGTTGCTCGATGACGCGCTGCGTCAGCCCGAGAGCATCGCAGCATATCGTGCGCTGCTCGGTCAGGGTTGGACCGACGCGCTGGCAACGCATTACCCGCTAGGCGGCATCTGGACCTTTTGGGATTTCCAGGCGGGTGCATGGCAGCGCGATCATGGCTTTCGCATCGACCATTTGCTGCTGAGCCCCGTAATGGCCGACCGGCTGGTGTCATGCGGCGTCGACAAGGACCATCGCGGTCGCGAAAAAGCGAGCGACCATGCGCCGACATGGGTTGAGCTAGCTGACTAAAATAGATATTGTAGCGGTTGCTACATTTTGCTAAGTGAAGTGCGGTTAATGGAAGGACTTCACCATGCCGGATGCACCTGCCAATCGTATTGGCCTTACAAACGGCCAGACAATCCTGCTGATCGTTACAGGTGCTGCATTTTGGTTTTTGGCCGCAATCATCCTGCGTTTAATTGCGCCGACGGGTGTGCTGGAGGGCGCCGCACGGGTTATCACTTATGCGTTGGTCATCCCGGGAACCTTGCCTTTTGTGGTTTTGACAAGGACGCTCGTGAAGCTACTTCCGCATCAACTGTTCACCGGCATTGCGGTGGCGACGATGACTGCATTGCTGATTGATGGAATCGTCATCGCCTGGTTTCCGGACGTCTATGGCGGTGAGTTGCCCCAAGTGACAAACTGTGCTGCCATCATCCTGTGGGGCGCTGGCGTTGGGATAGTCTTGGCATTCATGTTGAACAAGGGAGCAAGTAAATGAACCTATTCCGCCTCTTGCTAATTGCAATTATCGCGATTGTCGGGGTCTATACCGTTAACGTGGTTGCCAACCACGGTTGGGGTCTGCTTCCGATATTTTATGGCGATATCGCAAAAATGGAATGGCCCGGGCAATTCAACATGGACTTCCACGCCTTTCTCGTTCTCGGCTCCGTGTGGCTGATATGGCGGCATCATTTTTCGCCGCTAGGCCTGTTATTCGGGCTTTGCATATTCGCCGGAGGCGCACCGTTTTTGTCCGCCTATTTACTGGTGGTCAGCTTTCAAGCCAAGGGCGATGTGACGGAACTGTTGCTGGGCAAGCGACGCGCCGCAGCGTAAAAATCAGAGCGCTTTGGCGTTGATGTCGTCAAGACCAAGGCTTTTCAGGAACAGCATCCCTTCGATGCTTACCAGAAGCTTCGCGGCATCGATTTCGCGCTGCGCTTCGCTTTCGGATTTGAGCTGGGCCTTGCCCCATTCGAAAAATCCGCGCCCGATTTGTTCGCCGACGGCCCGGTAAAATATGTCGCCCATCGATGCCTTTGATGCAACCTCAAGCCATATCCGCATGTACGGCCATAGCTCGTTGACCAGCAGGATTTCTGCAAGCTGACGGCGGAGTTCTTCGACTGGCAGTGGTTCTGGCGCGCCGCGCGCGCCCAACATACTAACCAGCCGAACGGAAATCGTCTCCAGAACCGCAGTGATAATCTCTGATTTGTCCTTGAAGTAATAAAGCAGCATCCGGTCGCTGGTGCCGGCGGCTTTCGCCAGTGGGCGCAAGCTTGATGCAGACAGGCCGTGCATTAACACATGGTCAGTCAGGCGCTCGATAATCTCGGCGCGGCGATCGTCGGTAACTACCATTTTGGGTCTTTCGCACAAAATGGCGAAGTCCGAAAGATTAGGCTTATCGATCAGGCGCTTTCATAAGCAACGTCGAACAATGCAGGTTCAACCTTCTCCACCAGATGCTTGATGCGCGAAAGATGGTCGGCGAACA
>JANMQN010000138.1:0-3577 GCA_031370535.1 Sphingomonadales bacterium
CGATCGTGCAGATAATAGCCGCTATCAATATCGCCTTCGCCGCGCCGATCCGGTCGATCAATATGCCACCGACAAGCGCGAGTGCGATATTGGGCAGGTTGAAGACCGCGTTGAGCAAACCGATCTGCGACTGGGTAAAGCCGCGCTGATCTCGCAGCATTCCCGCCACCGGGGCAATGCTATCATAGGTGTAATAGCTCCCCATGATGGTGAGCGCAGCAAGCGCGAGGATTAGCCATTTCGTCTGCGATTGGACCATCGCTCCCCCTTTCAATGAATACGCGCACCTTGACGCCGAAGCTCGCTTTGAACCTTTGAAAGATCGACATCGGCAAAGCCGCTGTCCGACTTCACCGCAATCGCAGCTGCCACGCCAGCGCCTTGCCCCGCCACTGCACAGCACATCATGTTGCGTACAGCGGCATGGCTCACCTTGTCTCCGCCGATAGTACGTCCGGTAACGATCAGGTTTTTGACGCCCTTGGGTAGCATCGAACGATAGGGCACGTGGAAATATCGCCCGGTGGTGGGCAGTATCAACAGCCCATATCCGTCGATAAATTCGGGGAAAATGCCTATGCTGTCGTCAAATCGCGCCTGTTCCCGCACATCGTCTCCGGTCATGTTGAACACTGCTTCGATCTTGCGCGTGTCGCGAATGCCCAACGTCATACCGAAATTGCGCAATTTGGCATCTTCGCAGCCGGGCATGAACGCTTTGAGCGCGTTCACCGCATGCATCGCCTGTTTGCGGCCTGCTATCTCGCCGTGCGTCAAAGCGTCAGGGTCGGTGCCGTCGAGAGCGAGGTGCACCATGTTCAGATAGGTGAGATCGCCCTGATCGGAAACCGTGCCCCACGTGCCTGCCATGGTTTTCACGCTGTCGGGGATCAGACCTGCTTCGAGCGCCTTTTTGAAAGGCTTACGCAGGAAGGGCGAGAACATTGCGTCCTCCTTGCCACTAGTCGCCACTTCCCATTCACCACCGGCGGCCCAGTCGCCATAGGTCTGCGGGTCAGCCTTAACTGCATCTATAAAGCGCGTCTTGTTGACCCCGCACATCGAGAACATGACCGAGGCCGACATCATCTCGTTGACAGGATGCTTGTGGGTTGGCGCGCCGCAGCGATAAGCAATGTCGGCGTCGCCGGTTGCATCGATTACGCGCTTGGCTAGGATCGCTTCGCGACCTGCCTTGCTCTCGACAATCACGCCGATAATCGTGTCGCCTTCCATGATCGGTGCGACGAACATGCGGTGGAGCATCGGTATAATACCCGCCTCCGCGACGAGCGTGTCGGCGACAAATTTGAAGGCTTCTGCGTCAAGGCTGTGGCTGATCGATTGCGGCTCGGGCATCGCCGCGCCCATTGCCTTGGCGCGATCTTCAAATTCACGTCCGATCCCTTCGCTGTCGATGGTCGCAGGCTGGCGGTACCAGGCAAAACCTTCAACTCCGACTTGGGTGATGTTGCCGCCGAAACATCCATATCGTTCGAGCAAGACGGTCTCGACGCCCGCGCGAGCCGAAGCAAGCGCAGCGGCAAGCCCCCCCGGACCTGAACCAACCACGAGAACATCTGTTTGCCGGATGACATCGATTTCACGGGCGGATTCTGATATGGTCAGGTTCATCGCTGCAATGTTTCCCAACCGGGCGCGATATAATAGGGCGCGTTTGATGGAGCGAGCAGCGGCTTGCCCAAGACATGGTCCGCGCCTTTCTCGCCGATCATGATCGTCGGCGCGTTGAGATTGCCAGTGGTGATCGATGGCATCACCGAACTATCGACGACACGGAGGCCTTCGACGCCGATCACGCGTAATTCGCTATCCACTACCGCCATCGGGTCGTCGTTGCGACCCATCTTGCAGGTGCCGCAAGGGTGATAGCCGCTTTCGACCTTTTCGCGGATGAAATCGTCGATCGCATCGTCCGATGAAATATGCGCTCCGGGCGCAAATTCTTCTCCGCGAAATGGATCGAACGCAGCTTGGCCGAAAATCTCGCGCGTCAAGCGGACGCCGGCGCGCATTTCAGCCCAATCATCGGGGTGGCTCATGTAATTGTAGCGGATGACCGGCTTTTCGCGCGGATCGGGTGAACGCAGCGTGACGCTGCCTCGGCTTTTTGAACGCATCGGACTGACATGCGCTTGAAACCCATGCCCCCGAACCATCGATTTTCCATCATAGCGAACGGCAAGCGGGAAGAAATGATATTGGATATCGGGACATTTGATTCCCGCCCGGCTGCGAATGAAGCCGCAGCTTTCGAAATGATTGGTCGCGCCCAGCCCCTTGCGCGTGAGCAACCATTGCGCGCCGATGAGGCCTTTCGAAAACCAGTTCATATAGGGATAAAGGGTGACCGGTTGTTTGCACGCGACCTGAAAATAGAATTCGAGATGGTCTTGCAAGTTGGCACCCACGCCCGGACGGTCGGCAGTCACTTCAATCCCGTGCGCGCGCAATTCGGCGGCGGGGCCGATTCCCGACAGCTTGAGCAATTGGGGTGAATTTATCGGCCCGCCGGCAAGTATGACTTCGCAGTTGGCGCGCGACTCATGCTGCTGACCTCCATGCTCGTAAGCTATGCCAACCGCCCTGCGCTCCTCGATTATCACGCAGCTGGCGAGAGCGTGCGTGATGACCATGACATTCGGGCGTTTCATCGCCGGTCGCAAATATGCCTTCGCTGCGCTGCATCGCGCGCCGTCGCGGACGGTCATGTCCATCCGGCCAAAGCCCTCCTGCTGCGCGCCATTGATGTCCTCGGTTAAAGGATAGCCCGCCTGTGCGGCCGCATCAATCCAAGCCTGATACAGCGGATTTCGCATTGGGCCGTATGTCGTATCCAGAGGACCATTTCCGCCGCGATATTCATCCCCACCCTCGGCGCGTCGCTCTGCGCGTTTGAAGTAGGGCAGGACGTCAGCATAGCCCCAGCCCTGCGCGCCCCGTTCCTGCCACAACTCGAAATCGAGCGGGTTTCCGCGGACATAAACAAGACCATTGATGGAGGAGGATCCACCCAGCCCCTTGCCGCGCGGAGTATGCATCCGGCGACCTCCGAGGTTAGGTTCAGGCTCGCTTTCATATTGCCAGTTGTATTTGCGTGTGTTCATCGGGATCGACAGCGCGCTCGGCATCTGAATGAAAACCGAACGGTCCGATCCACCATATTCCAGCACAAGCACGCTATTGCGGCCATCCGCACTTAGCCGGTCGGCCAGCACGCACCCCGCCGAACCTGCGCCGACAATGATAAAGTCGAAGCGCTTACTTTTCGCCATCAACCGCTACCTTATGAAGCGCCAACAATCCCTTGAGAGTTCCTGCGCACATCAGCAGCAGGACCAATGCAAGCGGCAACCCCGTTGCAATGGCTCCCGCCTGCAATGACGTCAGACCACCACTCAGCAGCAAGACCACGCCGATGCCTCCCACAGCAAAAAGCCAGACGGTCTTCTGCCTGAGCGGTGTGTCGGTTCGTCCACCCGCTGTCATTGTATCGATGACCAATGTGCCCGAGTCCCACCCGGTTACAAAGAATATCAGGATCAAGGCAATCGCA
>JANMQN010000144.1:0-20004 GCA_031370535.1 Sphingomonadales bacterium
TGCCACCCGCGTCCAGATATTGCCGCATGTCGGCAGGTACGATCATCGATGTGGGCGATACGGACTCAACAATCCCAAGCGATCTAGCCTTGCCGTCGGCCGGAACAATCCAGAGCTCTGGATATAGCTTGCCGGTATCGAGCGAAACGGGCGTCACAATCATCCGCCCGCTATTTGCATCATAGCTTGCGGTGAGCGATGCATTCCCGTTTTCGCTACCCAACGCGGCGATAAGCGGCGCTTCCGGCGTGGCTATTGGGACGGAATCTGGCTTTTGCAGCAACAATATTGCCATGATGGCTGCAGCGCCGACCGATATTCCGGTCAGTGTGCGCCAAAATAAGAGCTTCCCGGTGCCAACGTCTTGTCCAGCCGGTGATGGCAATGCGGTCTCGATTGCGGTCCAGACACGTGGCGACGGCACTTCACTGCCCTCCAGCATAGGCTGCAATCGCACTCGCCACGCCTCGACCTCGGCAGCAAACTCTCCATCAGTTGCGATACGCGCTTTTGCCGCTGCTTCGCCCGCCGCGTCGAGCAAACCGAGAACATATTCCCCTGCTAACGCGATGTCGTTGTCATTCAATATGGTCATGAAGCCCCCTCCATGCATGCGCGCAGCTTGATCAGCGCACGCCTTATACGGCTTTTAACCGTGCCCAATGGCTCGCCTTCGCGTGCCGCCAGATCGGCGTAGGTCGCGCCGCCAATGAAAGCACTTCGGATAAAATGTGCGTCGCGCAGGTCAAGTCCTTGAATGCAGCCGTGCAACATCCTGTCCTCGCCAGCCGATAAAAGCTGCGCCTCGGCTAGTGGAGCAGGGTCAGCAATCTCTGTGGCTTCGTTAAGTGATGCAAGGCCAGCCTTACCTTTGGCGCGCAGCCGATCGATCGCGCGATTGCGCGTTACGGTGACTAGCCAGCTTATCGGGCTGGCACGTCCGGCTTCAAAGCTTGCCGCTTTGTTCCAAATGGTGAGATACGCGTCCTGCAATGCTTCTTCCGCCTCATTTCTGTCGGGGAAGATACGCAGGCAAACACCGAATAGTTTCGCAGATGTCGCTTTATAGACGGTTTCAAATGCAGAACGGTCACCGCGCCCCGCGCCGACTAGCGCTTCAGAGAGCCTCGCCCGACGGGCTGAATCCAAATCCACAATATCAGAATCTGCCGCCATTGGTCCTGATATGACTTACCCTAACGCGCTAGGCAATCCCGATTGGTTCACCACGTACCAAAATCTCCCGGAGGTTGGCTGGTCCGGCCATCGGCGCGTAGCCGGCGTTGCCAGCCATAGTTCCGGCGCTTAACCAGCCATAGGCAAGGCCAATCGCCCATGTCGCACCGCTGCTGTAGCCTGAAGCCGCACATCCGGTAGGCCGAAAGAACCCCGGCTGCCTGCGTGTCCAAAAGTCCTGCGAGAATAAGCGATCCGCCTTCGTCCAGAATACTGGCCAACGACGGCGCAAGTTCGATCAATGGCCCGGCGAGGATATTGGCAATGACCAGGTCATAGGGCGCGCGTTGCCGGATCAGCGGATGATCCGTACCGGTGGCGACACACAAAGCGAGCTCGCCCGGCGATGCGCCTAACGCTATATTGTTGATGTGTGCATTCTCGGCCGTCACCTCCACACTGACAGGATCGATGTCCGATGCGGTCAGATAGGCGCGGGGCCAAAGATATTGCGCTGCAAAGGTTAGCAAACCGGTGCCAGTGCCGATATCGGCGATTAGATCGAAGCGCTTGCCCACCCGTTTCATTCGGTCGAGCATCGCCAGGCAGCCACTCGTTGTTTCGTGGCCGCCAGTGCCAAAGGCCCGGCTTGCTTCGATGAGGAAAGGAACCGCCCCTGCAGGCACAGAGGTTTTGTTGGTTGAGGTATGCACATAAAAGCGTCCGGCGTAAACCGGTTGCAACCCTTGCTGGCTGAGTACCAGCCAGTCTTCATCTGGAAGCTCTTCAACCACCGCTTTTGCGTTTGCAGCGCTCGGGATGCGGTTTTGTATCTCGGCTACAACTTCTTTTTCCGGTTTATCCGGAAAGTAAGCTTTCAACCGCCATTTTGTATCATTAAAAGCCTCGATCTCCTCGGCAACAACCGAGGGTGGCGGGTCGAATAGGGAAAGCCACTCGTCATCCTCATGCAGAGCCTCTGCCTCCTTACGGGTGCAGGGCAAGGTCAAGAGCCAACTCACTCGGCCGCCTCTTTGGCCAGTCGCGTGTCAAGTCGATCGCGTGCGTTACCCGCATAGGTTGCGCAGCCCTTAGGATCGACTAGTGGCGCTTCGCCAGCCAGCCGCGCAAAAAAATCACTTTGGAAGGGGTGCGGGCTAATCAGAATTTCGCATTCTTTAAGGCTGGAAATACGTGCGATCGAAGCGCGCAGTGTCGCGACATAGGCAGGGTGATCGGTGAAACGGTAAGTGTCTGCAGAAACAGCATTCAGGCTGTCCGCATAAACGATCTGGCGGCATGTTTTGCCTTCGCAGGATTTCCATGTCCAACTGGTTCCGCCAGGTGAATGGCCAGATGTGGCGATCATGGTCAGCGCCTGCTTGCCTATGCGCAGCGCATCGCCGTCTTCAATGATCATGTCGGTTTTAACGCCCTCAAACGCCGGGTGAATGTTATGCTGTGGATCATCGGCTTGTGGCAGACCGCTCGCCATCGCGGCTACTGCGGCAGTGCGAGTTATGAATTTCGCGCCTGTAATTCGCTTTAACGCAGCAATGCCGCCGACATGATCCAGATGCTCATGTGTCGCGAGCAGGTAGCGAACGTCCTTTGGATCAAAGCCCAGCTTGCGGATATTGTCCGCGATACCGGCTGCAGCCTCAGCCGTTGCGCCATCAATCAGGAAATGGCCTTTCGAGGTAGTAATCAGCAGCGCGGTAATACCGCAAGTGCCGACCATAAATACGTTTCCAAAGACATGTGAGGGTGGGGCTGGGTCGCTCCAGCCATCGCGCTCGGCGCAAGCTTGCCTGATGGGTTCGCGTGTCTTTAGGTCCGCTGTTTGCGCTGGTTCCGGCGTGGCGCATCCGGACAATACTGCAGTGATAAGTGTTACATGCAGAAACAGTCTAACGGACATAACTTGCTCCATTTACGTCTAGAATTGCACCTGTCATTGACGGCGGAGCATCTAATGCACAGAATTTCGCGACAGCGGCTACCTCTTCCGGATCTGCGACCTTACCGAGTGGAATATCGGCCAGCAGCTTATCACCGCCGCGGCTTTCGAGATATTCTTCTGCCATTCCTGTCATTGTGAAGCCGGGGCAGATAGCAAATGCATAGATGCCTTGGGCAGCATATGCGCGCGCAATGGTCTTGGTCATAGCCACCATACCGGCCTTCGACGCCGCATAATGCCAGTGTGCCGGGCTGTCGCCGCGATACGCCGCGCGGCTTGCGATATTGACGATTCGCCCGCCGGTGCCAGAATGTTGCCAGTTCAGCACTGCGCGGCGGCACAGGTCAGCGCTCGCTGTCAGGTTGACCTGAAGCGTGCGATTCCAGCTGTTCAGCCATTCGCCGTCACTGGCGTCTATAGAATTGTCTTCGAATATCCCGGCGTTATTGATCAGAACGTCAATGCGACCTTCCAACTCTGCCAGTGCCATTGTCCATAAGGATGCCGGGACATCAGGATCGCCAAGGTCACCGTCGCCACTCGACAGTGCGACAATGGAGGTTGCTTCAGGTTCAAAAGCAGCGGCAATAGCTGCGCCGATGCCGCGCGATGCGCCGGTAATCAATATGTGCTTTTTCATCCGCGCTGCTTTTCACAGCGCAGCGCGAATTTCAACCGATGTTATCGCATTAGGTTACCGACAAATTTGCTGGCATTAATCTGAAGCGAGCAGATTTTTTCGTTCACTTCAGTGAAACCCCGTTCAAGCGACATGATTTCGGACACCACATTTTCGGTATCGCTGCGGATCGCAGAAATGGTGTTGGACATGAGATCGGCGGCGAGCGCGGTTTCATCGACCGAAGCGGTTATCATGGTAACCGTCTGCGCCTGATCTTCCATTGCACGGCGTATACGTTCGGCAGAAAGCTGCACTTCATCGACGGTCTCGCGAATTGAAGCGTTGGATTCGACGGAGGCCTTGGTCGCGCTTTGGATTGCGGAAATCTTCTGCGCGATTTCGTCGGTAGCCTGGGCTGTCTGGTTGGCGAGGCTTTTGACTTCCTGTGCTACAACGGCAAAGCCGCGTCCCGCATCGCCGGCCCGTGCAGCTTCGATAGTGGCGTTGAGTGCGAGCAGATTGGTCTGGCCGGCAATGTCGCGGATGAGGCCGAGGATTGATTCGATCGACTGTGACTGTTCGGATAGTGTGTCGGTGGCAGCGGCACCTTGCGTCGCAACCGCGGCGGCACGGTTTGCAACGTCGGATGCTGTCTCAACTTCGGTTCGCGCGTCCTCGATTGCACGGATAAGACCCGCCGCGGTTTGTGCAGCTTCGCGCATCGCGACAGCGGATTGCTCGGATGCAGCGGCCACCTCGGATGCCTTGGATAGCATGCCGTTGGCCATTTGCGAGCTACTCGCCGCCTGCTGCCGAAGGAAGTTCGTCTGGTCAGCCACAGCGTGCGCGGCACTGCCGATATCCGCCTCAAAATTTGCGGAGTACAGGCGCTGTTGCTCGGCAAAGCGGCGCTGTTCCTGATGTCCAAAGATTGTCGCTGTTATGCCAAGCTCGATCGCATTGATCGCGGACATGGCCTTTAAGAGGATCGGGAGTTCGTCATGGGCTATTGCATCATTCGATGCCAGCTGCGCGATTAACCGTCCGTTGGCGGACCCTGTGGCAGCCATCATCATGTCGAGCGGCACGCCACGTTCGAATGAATCGACAATCAAGCCGCGGCTGATGTTGAGCCATTGGCGATCGTCGAACTTGGTCGTCCGCATTTCGAGATAGGTTGCCAGCAGTTCTGTTGATTTGCGCAATCTTTCCGGATCAAGCGATGGACCGAATTCTTTCGACGCAGTCCAGAACGACCAGTAATCTTGACTTAGCGCTGCGTAGCCACCGTCGATATAAGCGGTAAGCTTACGGCAATTCTCAGCCAGTTTCCCGTCCGTGTCGTATGGAGCAATGATTCCCTCCAAATTAATTTCACGTTGTCCGTCAAGCTGACCCATTATTTGCTCCAATATGTCGCGACCAAAACCGTTCCGCGATGTAAAGATATTTCTAGACGTAAAATGGTTAATAGGGGGTTAGTCAGCCAAGCCGATTTCATTCCGGATTTCTGCCTGAACGGGCCTTGCGTGGGGCGGCCAAAGCGGTAAAGAGCAACGCAACATTGCAAACTGGGCGTTTTCATAAAAGGACGTATGATATGGTGCAAAAAGCTGGCCGGCCGTTGTCGCCACATTTGCAGATTTACCGCTGGTCGCCGCAAATGGCGATTTCGATATTTCATCGTGCAACGGGCTTCGTTCTCGCAACGGCGGGGATGCTGACACTGCTGTGGTGGTTGTCTGCTATTGGCGGTAGTTTGGAAAGCTATGCGACTTTCCAGAGATATGTAGTGTCGGCCGGTGAAGATGCGACGGGATTGCAAATCGCCGTTAACTGGTTTTTCAGGCTTGTCGCTTTGGCCGTTACATTCAGCTTTTTTCAGCATTTGTTTTCTGGCCTTCGCCACCTCGTCCTAGACATGGGCGCAGGGTACGAACTGAAAACAAATCGCACATGGGCGCTCGCTGCATTTGTTGCGGCGTTTTTTGCAACTGCATTGGTCGCGCTGCTTGTGGCATCGCGGTTCATCGGAGTTTGATGATGGGTAGTGGAACGAATATTGGCAAGGTTCGCGGTCTCGGTTCGGCCAAGCATGGCGGCGGGCATTGGATTAACCAGCGCACAACAGCGGTCGGCAATTTATTGCTGACGACGTGGCTCGTGGCATCGCTTCTCATAATGCCTAATTTCGATCAGGGAACGCTTGCACAATGGCTGGCGCAACCGACCGTCGCGGTGCCGATGATCCTGATGCTGGTCAGCATTTTCTGGCATATGCGTCTGGGCCTCCAGGTGCTTATCGAGGATTATGTTCATGACGACGCGTTGAAATTCGGCGCGATGACGTTGCTGAATTTCTATGTGGTGGCAGGTGCCGTGTTTGGCATCTTCACCGTCGCAAAACTTGCCTTTACCGGAGCTGCTGCCTGATGTCCGACGCGTATAAGATCATCGACCATACTTATGATACCGTCGTGGTTGGAGCCGGTGGCTCGGGCTTGCGCGCCACGATGGGCAGCGCTGAAGCTGGTTTAAAAACCGCGTGCATTACTAAAGTTTTTCCGACGCGATCGCATACTGTGGCCGCACAAGGCGGAATTGCGGCGTCGCTTGGTAATAACTCGCCCGACCATTGGACTTGGCATATGTACGACACGGTCAAAGGTTCCGACTGGCTTGGTGACCAAGACGCGATCGAGTATATGGTGCGTGAGGCACCGGCAGCGGTTTACGAGCTCGAACACGCGGGCGTCCCATTTTCGCGTAACACCGATGGCACGATCTACCAGCGCCCGTTTGGCGGTCACATGCAGAATATGGGCGAAGGCCCGCCTGTGCAGCGAACTTGCGCCGCCGCCGACCGAACCGGCCACGCGATGCTCCATGCGTTGTATCAGCAGAGCCTCAAATATGACGCGGATTTCTTCATCGAATATTTCGCGCTCGACCTGATTATGGAAGATGGTGAGTGCCGCGGAGTCATTGCCATGTGCATGGAGGATGGCAGCATCCACCGCTTCAAGAGCCATGCGGTAGTGCTGGCAACCGGCGGTTATGGCCGCGCCTATTTTTCCGCCACCTCGGCGCATACCTGCACCGGCGACGGCGGCGGCATGGTGCTGCGCGCTGGTTTGCCGTTGCAGGATATGGAGTTTGTTCAGTTCCACCCGACCGGCATTTATGGTGCGGGCGTGCTGATCACTGAAGGTGCGCGCGGCGAGGGCGGTTACCTTACCAACAGCGAAGGTGAGCGCTTTATGGAGCGTTATGCGCCGTCAGCAAAGGATCTCGCCTCGCGAGATGTTGTGTCGCGTTCAATGGCGCTTGAAATGCGCGAAGGTCGCGGTGTGGGCCCGGAAAAGGACCATATCTATCTGCATCTAGATCATATTGATCCTGCGGTATTGGCCCAGCGTTTACCGGGCATCACTGAAAGCGGCAAGATTTTCGCTGGCGTTGATCTGACACGGCAGCCATTGCCGGTGTCGCCGACAGTCCATTATAATATGGGCGGAATTCCGTGTAATTATCATGGGCAAGTCGTTACCAAGAAGGACGGCAATGACGACACTGTCGTGCCCGGCCTTTATGCGGTTGGCGAAGCGGCGTGCGTTTCGGTGCATGGTGCAAACCGTCTCGGTTCGAACTCGCTGATCGATCTAGTGGTCTTCGGCCGCGCAACAGGTCTGCATCTCAAAGCCAATCTGACGCCAGGCGCGTCGCACCGGCCTTTGCCAAAAAGTGCAACTGACCTGCCGCTGGCACGCGTCGACAAATTCCGCAATGCGCAAGGTGGCTCACCGACTTCGCAAATCCGCCTCGAAATGCAGCGTACGATGCAAAAGCACGCCGCCGTATTCCGCGACACTGAGTTGCTCGCCGAGGGCGTAACGATAATGCAAAAGGTCAACAAGCGGATGGAGGACGTCGCTGTAACCGACCGCAGCCTGATCTGGAATACCGACCTTATTGAAACGCTCGAGCTCGACAATCTGATGGCTCAGGCGGTCTGCACGATGGAAAGTGCGAACAACCGCAAGGAAAGCCGCGGCGCGCATGCGCACGAAGATTTCCCCAATCGCGACGACGTAAACTGGATGAAGCACACGGCATCGTGGTTTGATGGCTGGGGCGGATCAGGTGGACGAGTCACGCTCGATTACCGCGCGGTGCACGATTATACGCTGACCGATGAGGCCGAGTATATCAAGCCGAAGGCGCGCGTTTATTGATTTAAGCGACGTTGGGAGGCGTCAGATGAACCGATATTATGACCGCACCAAAGATTGGCTGGAATATGAGGTCGCGGCGGCTGCCAAAGCCGAAGCGTCGGGTGACTTCGAAGAAGCTTTTCGCCGCTTGGAACGCGCCCATGTGGTAGGGCAGCGCTCAACCCGGCACCATGTGCGTATCCATTGGGAGATGTTCAAATGGGGGCTGCGTCGATCGGATTTGCGCGAGATGATTGGGCAGGTGACGCGCCTAATTGGTGCCGCTGTAGTCACAGCGTGGGGATGGATTCCGTTAGGAAACACTGGCGGAAGCAATATAAGCCCCTTCAAACCGATGCAAATTCCCGACGATTTGGAGGCCATTATTCTGAATGCAATGCGGCGATAAACAGTATCGCGAGAATGATAAGGGTATATGCAATTGCTTGATTCACGCATCGAGCACCGCATTTCGACACCCATTCGGAATTTTCAGCCTGTCCCGGTTTAAACGGATTTACTCACTTTGAGTCACTAATGATTCCTGATTGAGACTGGCAAAAACCTGTGCTGTGATTTCCAAACTCCGCTTCCGCTTTCCATGATCGAATACCGAGCAAGCCACAATGATTTCGTCTGCTTTCGTCCGCTCGATAAACGCAGTGACACCCACCTTCACCGTGTCAGCTGCGCCAATCGCGCTCGCCGACAGAACATTGTCGAGCATCGCTGCGTGTGATGGCGGCAAAGAGGCGCGGTAGTCTTCAACGGGCGGCGGCATTTGGCGGGGGTTACCGGTGCGCAACGACACAAAGCTTTGTTGCATCGAGCTGGCGAGATATTCGGCTTCTGCGTCGGTCTCTGCTGCGATGATGTTGAGCGCCGCCATGGCGTAAGGCGCGTCCAGTGCGTCGCTTGGCCGAAAGTGGCTGCGGTAGATGTGCAGCGCTTCGTCGAGCATGTCAGGCGCGAAGTGGCTGGCGAACGCGAAAGGCAGGCCTAATGCACCTGCGACTTGCGCGCCGTATAGACTGCTTCCCAATATGTAGAGTTGCACATTCGCGCCTGCACCCGGCGTAGCAACGATGCCGGTCTGGCCGTCATCGGTGAAGTAGCTTTGCAATTCCATCACATCGCGTGGGAAGGCGTTGGGGTCGCTGTCAAGCGTTCGCCTGATCGCGGCGGCGACGCGCTGGTCGCTGCCCGGCGCGCGGCCGAGGCCCAGGTCGATCCGTCCGGGGTAAAGCGCATCCAAGGTGCCGAACTGTTCAGCAATCACCAAAGGCGAGTGGTTGGGTAGCATGATGCCGCCGGAGCCGACGCGAATAGTTTTCGTCGATGCGGCGATATGGCCGATGACGACGCTGGTCGCGGCACTGGCGATGCCCCGCATACCGTGATGTTCGGCGACCCAATAACGGGTGAAACTAAGTCTTTCAGCATGGATGGCAAGGTCGGCGGCATTAGCTAGAGCTGTGGAGACATCGCCACCTTCAACGACAGGGACGAGATCGAGCAGGGAGAATTTGGTCATATTAGGTAGATGGTGGCCAAAGCATAGAAATCCAAGCGCAATCGACTAATGCCTCAGGTCATGGCACAGTAAAAACAATGCTGACCGACTTGTATGCACCATTTCTGCTAACGACGTTGCTGATCGAGTTGACCCCCGGCCCGAATATGGTGTGGCTTGCATTGACCAGTGCAAGTCAGGGCCGACGATCCGGTTTTGCGGCCGTTGCCGGGATTGCCTTGGGACTAGCCTTGCTTGCGGCGGCCTCTGCCGTGGGTTTAGCCGAACTGGCCGCGCGCTCCCCGTTTGCTTTCGGTCTGTTGCGCTACGCCGGGGTCGCTTATCTGTTGTGGCTGGCATGGAAAGCATGGGCAGGCGAAGACGAGGTGTCGCCCGACATCGCTAACCCAAATGCGCTTGGTGCGTGGTTTCGGCACGGGCTTTTGTTAAATTTGCTTAACCCGAAGGCTGCGGTATTTTTCGTTGCGGTGCTACCTGCCTATATTTCGGCAGAGCTTCCAATTGGGCCGCAGACCGCGCTGTTATCGGCAAGCTATGTATCGATCGCGACCGCAATCCATCTTATCATCGTCGCGTTCGCCGGGCAGGCGCATGGCTGGATATCGGTGAGCAACAGAACCCAGATCGTGCGCCGCACGTTCGCGATATTGTTAGCAGGGATTGCGATCTGGTTCTTAATCAGTACCGCCTAAAGCACCTCTATTCATCCGGTGTTCATCAATTTACCCATAGACGAACCGTGCTATTTCATAGATGAACCGTTTTCGGTCGAAAGGAAAGCACATCATGACAATCGAACGAAGTCCCGGTTGGAAACTGTTCCTTGCCGGTATCATTGGTATTGCGCTCATCATCCCGTTGATGATGGTTTATGCGCTGGTCTGGGACCGGCAGGAGCAGTCAAACGTTGCGCAGAATTCGATCGCTGCGGGCTGGGGTGGGCCGCAGGTGATTGTTGGGCCTGTCATGGTCATTCCCTATATCGCAAACAGTGTCGAAACCGTCGACCAGAACGGGCGTCAGACGACGCGGACTGTTCAGGTGACCAAAGAGCTTTTCCTCTCGCCCGAAACCAACGCGCTCATCACCAATTTGAAGCCGGATCGAAAAAAGAAGTCAATATATGAGAGCGTGCTCTTCGTAGCCGAAAATAGCGGTACCGCGCGATTTGCCTTGCCCGGCGATTTTGCACGTTATGGGATCGCGCGCGACGCACTGAACCTTGCTGGAGCCGAACTGCGTTTTGGCATTTCCGACGCGCGCGGGCTTCAGGCCAATAGCAAGGTCGTGGTCAATGGTACCGCGCTCGCGTTGCAACCCGGCAAGGGATTGGCGGCATCCGGCGGTTCGGGGTTTTTCACTTTCGTTGACTGGGATGCGGCAAGTCCGATGGAAGTAAGTTACAGCTATGCCATTCGGGGCAACAAAACGTTGACCTTGGTCCCGCGCGGTGGCGAAACCAAATGGGATGTAAAATCATCATGGCCCAGCCCTAGCTTTGCGGGCGATTTCCTGCCGACGAAGCGCGATGTTAAATCGTCAGGTTTCACGTCGAGCCATGCGGTCACAAACCTGGCGCTTGGGCAGGCATTGGTTTTAACCGAAGATTTGGGAGCGCCAAACCCAATTGACAGCCGCAACTATTCCTCCAGCGATATGGTGCAAGCTACGCCCAGCGCGGGCGGCCCAAGCCAAGCCGCATCCATTGGGCTGATCGAACCCGTCGACCTGTACAGTCAGGTCGACAGATCGGTGAAGTACGGCTTCCTGTTTATCGGTTTTACCTTTTTGGCATTTCTAATGTTTGACGTCATCGCAGGCGCTAAGGTTGCTGCGGCGGAATATTTGCTGACCGGTGCTGGATTGGTGCTGTTCTTTGTACTGTTGCTCGCATTTGCCGAAGTCGTCGGTTTTATGTGGGCATATCTGATTGCGGCTGGCGCAATAACAGTATTGCTCACCGCTTATTCGGCGGCGGTTCTAAAAAGCTGGTTGCGGGCACGGTTTATCGGAGGGTTGCTGGTTGGCCTTTATGCCACACTTTACGTGCTGCTGAATCTTGAGGCTTACTCGCTGATAATTGGCTCGCTGCTGCTCTTTGTTGCTCTCGCGGTGGTGATGTGGGCAACCCGCGCTATCGATTGGGGTGCCAAACGCGAAGTAGCAGTGGAACCTAGCGCCAGCGCAGCATAGACTGGTCAAGCTGCGAGACGGATCGAACGCCCATGAGTCTCATGTCACGTTCGATTTCGTCGCGTAGCTTGCCGACAATGCGCCGAACGCCGGGTTCGCCCGCCGCCGCTAGCGCGTAAAGATAGAGTCGTCCGCCGGAACACGCCGTTGCTCCGGAGGCGATTGCTTTAAGGACGTGGGTGCCGCGCCGGACTCCGCCGTCGCAGATGATATCGATCTTGCCGCCCACAGCGTCGGCGATTTCGGAAATCTGGTCGAAGGGCGCGCGCGAGCCATCGAGTTGCCGCCCACCGTGGTTTGAGACCATGATTGCGGTCGCGCCGATATCAACCGCGCGCTTGGCGTCGTCGACGGACATGATGCCCTTGAGGCAAAACTGCCCACCCCAGTCAGCACGGACCTTCTCGGCCATTTTCCAGTCCATCGTAGTATCGAGCATCGTGTTGAAATATTCCGCAACCGATACCGCGACATTGGTTCCCGCATCGACATGGGTTTGGAGGTTCGGCAGTGCGAATTTCTCTCGAAACATATAGTTCAGTGCCCACATCGGGTGGATTGCATAGCTTAACACTGAAGCAGGGGTAAAACGCGGTGGGGAAGTGAACCCGCTGTTCAGGCATCGCTCGCGGTTGCCCGACACAATTGTGTCGACGGTCAGCGCAATCGCGTCGAACTTCGCTGCCTTGCATCGCTCAACCATAGACGTGTTAAGCCCTTTATCCTTGTGGATATAGAGTTGAAACAATTTGGGTGATTTGATTGTTTGACCAACCTCTTCGATACTCACGGTTGCGAGCGAAGAAATTCCAAACCATGTGTCGAATGCCTGCGCTGTAGTTGCAACGGCGCGCTCGCCCTGCCAGTGAAAAAGGCGCTGCAACGCGGTAGGCGAGAGCATTAGTGGCATTGCAATCCGCTTGCCCATGACCGTTACACCCATGTCGATTTCGGAGACTCCGGCCAGCACATTAGGTACCAGGTCGCAATCGTCGAAGGCAGACGTGTTTCGGTCCTTCGTCCGCTCATCGTCTGCCGCGCCGTCGATATAATTGAATATCGGTGACGGCAGACGCGATTTGGCGAGGTGCCTAAAATCGGCGACGTTATGACAATCGGAAAGTCGCACGGGCGAGCTTAGAAAATGCCCTGGAAGTAATTGCACTGATTGGGATCGCCGGTCTGCAAACCTCTTTTTAACGCTGCCATCCGCTGTTCCGATGTCCCATGTGTGAACATGCTCTCAACGGGCGACCTCCCGGCCTGCTTCATGAGCGTGTCGTCTCCGATGGAATTGGCGGCACGCATGCCTTCTTCGATATCACCGGGCTCGATGCGGCTCTGGTTCTTCGCAGCCCAGACACCTGCATAGCAATCCGCCTGCAACTCCATCCGCACCTGCAACTGGTTACCTTCGGCTTGGCTCACGCGCGATTGGGCACGGCGGACATTATCGGCGATGCCGGTCAGATTTTGGATATGATGGCCGACCTCATGCGCGATGACATAGGCATAAGCGAAATCGCCGCCACCGCTCATCTGGTCCATTTGCTGGAAGAAGCCGGTGTCGAGGTAAACGCCCTGATCGCTCGGGCAATAAAATGGACCCATGGCCGACTGTGCCGCCCCGCAACCCGATTGACCCCCGCCCTGGTAAAATTCAAGCTTGGCAGGACGATATTGCTGGCCGCCCTGCTGGAACAATACTCCCCAAGTATCCTCCGTCGATTTGAGAACGCGGCAAGCGAAAAGTTCTTCTTGGGTGTCACAAGCAACATTGCCGCTGCCTGCCCGCTGACCGGTGTCAGGTGCCACACCCGAACCACCTAGGTTAAGCATGCCACTCGACATCACGAAATAGCCGACAACCGCGATAATCAGAAGCGTGCCGCAGCCCAATTTGCGTCCAAGTAACATCGGCAGGAAGCTGAACAATAGTCCTAGCATGCCGCCACCACCACCGCCAAAACCGCCACCACTGGAGCCCTGATCATTGACGTTGCTGCTTGGATCCAGATCATCAAGACGCATGGCGATTCTCCCTTGTTGCCGTGCGCCAGCATTGCGGTTAGCGATAAAAAGCGCAAGTAAAGTTCCCACATAACGCAAAGGTCTACTTTGATGTTCCTTAAAGGAAAAACTGCCCTCATTACCGGTTCGACATCGGGCATCGGCCTCGGTTATGCGCGTGCACTCGCCGCCGAAGGCGCGAATGTGATGATCAACGGTTTTGGCGATAACGCAGTGATTGACGGCTATGTGGCCGAACTTGCTTTGGCGAGCGGCGCTGGCGCGGGGTATTCAGGCGCAGACATGACAAAGCCTGCTGATATTCGGGCGATGGTCGTAGAATGCTCTGCAACGCTCGGTTCACCCGATATCTTGATAAACAATGCCGGCATCCAGCACGTCGCACCCGTCGATGAATTTCCAGATGACAAATGGGATGCCATCCTTTCGATCATTCTGTCGTCGGCCTTTCATACAACGAAGGCAGCCTTGCCGGCCATGAAAGCGAAGGGATGGGGCAGGGTTATCAACACTGGATCGATGCATAGCCTTGTCGCCTCGCCTTTCAAATCGGCTTATAATGCAGCGAAGCACGGACTTGCCGGTTTTACGAAAACCGTCGCACTCGAAGTCGCAACGCAGGGCATTACAGTGAATAATATTTGCCCAGGTTATGTCTGGACTCCACTGGTTGAGAACCAGATACCCGATACCATGAAAGCACGAGGTCTAACCCGCGATCAGGTAATCAATGACGTATTGCTCGCAAACCAGCCACAGAAGCAGTTTGTGCAGGTTGAGCAGCTCGCGGCACTGGCAGTGTTCTTGTGCCGTGACGAGGCGAGCGCGATTACAGGAACGAACCTTTCCGTCGATGGGGGATGGACGGCACAATAAGGCTGCGTTAGCGTCTAACAAATTGGCTGGGGAGCAGAACATGAAAAAGTTTCAGGGGGCAGTAGCGCTGGCCGCATTATGGGTCGCACCTGCACAGGCGGAGGAAGTTCGCAAGGCTATTGAAATCGATATGCCGTCGCTGATGGAATTGTATCGCGACCTGCATGCAAACCCCGAACTTAGTTTTCAGGAATTCCGCACCTCTGCCAAACTCGCAATCGAGGCAAAACGGCTTGGGTTTGTCGTCACTGAAAAAGTTGGGCAAACCGGCGTAGTTGCTGTGTTAAAAAACGGATCAGGTCCGGTGGTGATGCTACGCGCTGATATGGACGGCCTGCCGGTGATCGAACAAACCGGGTTGCCCTTCGCATCGAAAGTAAAGGGTGTCAGTAAATCAGGCGTTGAAACCGGCGTAATGCACGCCTGCGGTCACGACACCCATATGACCGCATGGGTGGCCACGGCCCGGCAAATGGTTGCGAATAAAGACAAATGGTCTGGCACTTTGGTGATGATTCTGCAGCCAGCTGAAGAAATCGGCTCGGGCGCGCGAGCGATGCTGGCGGACGGGCTATATACCCGCTTTCCGAAGCCAAAATATGTTGTTGGCTTCCATGACGCCGCGCAGTTTCCTGCGGGTGCAATAGGGTACACTGCGGGCTTTGCGCTAGCAAATGTCGATACCGTCGATATCAAGGTCAAGGGTATAGGCGGTCATGGTGCATATCCACAGACCACTAAAGACCCTATCGTTTTGGCGGCCCGGATAGTCG
Organism: Sphingomonadales bacterium; assembly: GCA_031370535.1. Classification (GTDB taxonomy): domain Bacteria; phylum Pseudomonadota; class Alphaproteobacteria; order Sphingomonadales; family Sphingomonadaceae; genus Sphingorhabdus_B. The sequence goes on from JANMQN010000144.1 coordinate 15,383, forward strand.
GGGCGTTGCAGACACTGGTAAGCCGCGAAGTCGATCCTCAGGATGCTGCGGTTGTAACCGTTGGGAGCATTCATGGTGGCGCAAAGCACAATATCATTTCTGATGAAGTGACCATGCTACTCACCGTTCGGAGCTATTCGGATGAAACCCGCAAGCTCCTGCTTGATGGAATCCGCCGGATTGCAAAAGGTGAAGCGATTGCGGCGGGCGTACCCGACGACAAGATGCCGTTGGTCAGTGTAGCCGAAAATGAGTTTACGCCCGCGACCTATAACACGCCGGAACTGACGGTGCGAATTGCTTCGCTTTTCAAAACCCGTTTCGGTGACCAGCGGGTAATTTCAACGCCAGCGGTCATGGGGGGGGAGGATTTCAGTGAATTCTACCGAGCCGACAAGGCCAATATCGAAAGTCTGATATTTTGGGTCGGCGGGGTGCCCCAGGCACAATTTGACGAAGCGATGAAAGGCGGAAAAGCCTTGCCGTCTCTGCACTCACCGTTTTGGGCACCCGACGCTGAAAAGGTTATTTCGACTGCCGCAGAAGCAATGACGGTTGCCGCAATGGATTTGATGAAAAAATAGTCGAACGCGCTTACGTAGGAGCCGTTGCCGTACCTACCGGGGTATTGCGACTCGGAATACCGGTTTGGGGTATTGATGGCATGTTGGTGTAAGGCGTTACGCCATATGGAGCTGATGGCGGAACAAGGCCCGGAACATTATATGACGGATTGCTTGGGGCTTGCGCATTCTCTTGATTTGATTCCGAGTTTTGGTTCGGTTGCCAGTCATTTTCAATCGCCATTACCGGCTTGCCATCAATTGTCGGCTCGCCCATTCGGACGTCAATCTCAGGCCTGACTTCGTTGGCAGACTGTGCAGGCTGCGCGGGTGGAACTGGATTTGTTGGCGGCGCCGCCATCTGCGCATTTGCGTTCTGTTCTGTCTGCGCAAGCGGATCCACTGACGGCGTTAAAAACGCAATCATTCCAGCGACGCCGATCACACCGAATAATGTCTTTTGAATATTGTCCATATCAATTCAGTCCTGCCACTGGTTCACTCTAGCCAAGCGCCGTTAATAAAATATTAGCGATGGGAGCAATTACCCGTGTAAAAAATCCGCCGACATCTCTGCCGGCGGATAGGTGTTTTCCTCCCCAGGAAAACAAAGAACAAATGTAAACTATTTGCCGCCAGCACTGCCTAAGCGATGATAAAGTCTGGCGAATTTTACCGACTCTGGTTTGTCTTTGATTTCTTCCAGATAGAAGACCAGCGCCTGGCGCAGAAGCGTCAAATCTTCAGTCGACAACACGGCTCTGGCTCTTGGAGGTTCGCTCATATTCCCCTCCTCCAATCAAGCTGCGTTGGCAAACTGGTTCATGGTATTGTCCTTACCACCAGCCTTCAGCGCGGCCTCGCCAGCAAAATACTCCTTGTGATCGTCTCCGATGTCTGAACCCGACATATTCTGATGCTTCACGCAGGCGATGCCCTGACGGATTTCCTTGCGCTGGACGCCAGCGACATATCCGAGCATGCCCATCTCGCCAAAATAATCCTTGGCAAGATTGTCCGTGCTGAGTGCTGCAGTGTGATAGGTCGGCAACGTAATCAGATGGTGGAAAATACCTGCACGCTTGGCGGAATCGCGCTGGAAGTTCTGGATGCGGGCATCGGCCTCAATGCCAAGATCGGTTTCGTCATATGAAGCGCTCATCAGGTTGGCACGATCATATGCAGATAAGTCCTTCCCGTCAGACGACCAAGCGTCGAAAACCTGCTGACGGAAGTTAAGCGTCCAGTTGAAGCTGGGCGAATTGTTATAAGCGAGCTTTGCATTGGGAACTACTTCGCGGATGCGGTCTACCATGCCCGTAATTTGCTCGATATGTGGCTTTTCCGTCTCGATCCAAATCAGGTCAGCACCGTTTTGCAAGGAAGTTATGCAATCAAGGACGCAACGGTCCTCACCGGTGCCCGCACGGAACTGGAACAGGTTCGAGGGCAGGCGCTTGGGACGAAGCAATTTGCCATTGCGGTTCAGGATGACATCTCCATTTTGCGCTGTTGCCGGGTCTATTTCTTCGCAATCAAGGAAGCTGTTGTATAAATCGCCCAGATCACCGGCTTCCTTCGAAACAGCAATTTGTTTAGTCAAACCGGCGCCAAGCGAGTCCGTACGGGCTACAATGATGCCGTCAGGCACGCCGAGTTCTAGGAACGCATAGCGGCACGCGCGTATTTTCTGCAGGAAATCTTCGTGCGGAACGGTCACCTTGCCGTCCTGATGGCCGCATTGTTTTTCATCGGACACCTGATTTTCGATTTGCAAGGCGCATGCGCCCGCCTCAATCATCTTTTTAGCAAGCAAATAAGTTGCTTCGGCATTGCCGAAACCTGCGTCGATATCGGCGATTATCGGAACGACGTGGGTTTCGAAATTCTCGATTTTACCCATCAATTCAGTTTCTGCTGCGGTGTTGCCAGCTTCGCGTGCCTTGTCCAAATCGCGGAACAGGATGTTGAGTTCACGGGAATCCGCCTGACGCAGGAAGGTGTAGAGTTCTTCGATCAGCGCGGGAACGCTGGTCTTTTCGTGCATCGACTGGTCTGGCAATGGACCAAATTCGCTACGCAACGCGGCTATCATCCAACCAGACAGATAAAGATAACGTTTCTTCGTTGTGCCAAAATGCTTTTTTACCGCGATCATCTTCTGCTGTGCTATGAACCCGTGCCAGCAGCCGAGTGACTGCGTGTAATGGGCGGGGTCGGCATCATATGCTTCCATGTCGTCGCGCATGATCTTGGCAGTGTACCGGGCTATGTCGAGGCCAGTTTGGAAACGGTTTTGCAACTGCATGCGTGCGACCGATTCAGGGCTGATTGAATCCCATGTGCCATTTTGCGCGGCGATGAGTTTGCCGGTTGCGGCGATTTGCTCTTGGTAGGACATGGTAAAATTCCTCGGGAAGTTTCGTTTCTGGGTCTGGAATTGACGGGATTCAACGGAAAAGGCGAGTCAGTTTTGTAATATTTGTTGTGTCTACGTCGCACAAACTCGCATAAAACTTGTAATATTGTCATTTAAGTGACAGAAATGCCTGCATGTCAGAACAAAAGCTTTTCGCTGGTCACGCTGTCCGCCGTATCCGCAGGGCCAATGGTCTGACACAAGCGGTTATGGCCGAGGCGCTAGCCGTATCGCCCTCTTATCTTAACCTGATCGAACGTAACCAGCGCCCGTTGACCGCGGCGTTGTTGCTCCGGCTTGCTGAGCGTTATGATTTCGACCCACGCACTCTAACCGGCGCGACACCGGGTGGGGGCGTCGAGGCAATCCGGCGCCGGTTATCCGACTCGATGTTTGCAGACCTCAATATCGACCGCGCACAGGTCGAAGAATGGTTTGCCGTCAGCCCCGACGCAGCCGAGGCCTTCGCCCGCGCGTTTGACCGTATATCGGGCGGAAGTACCGGGGCAGCAAGCGCAACTATCGAACCCGAAGCCATTGCGTCGGCTCGTCGCGAAATCGAACGCTGGCGCAACCATTTCGCCGATCTGGACGCGCAGGCCGAGGCGCTTGCCGACGAACTGCGGTTTAGCAACGCCGATCTTTACGCTGGGATCACCGAACGGTTGCGCGTCAAGCATCAGCTCAGCATCCGCATATTGCCGTTCGACGTCATGCCTGGGCACCTCCGCCGCCTCGACCTGCATGCGCGCCAGCTCCAACTCTCCGAATTGCTAGACCCCGCCAGCCGAACCTTCGCCGCTGCGTTCCAGCTTGCGATGCTGGAAGCGAAAGCCGAAATCGACGCATTGGTCGCAGGAGCGAACTTCACCGAGCGCGCCGGCGAACGGCTCTACCGCCGCCATCTCACCAGCTATTTCGCCGCCGCCGTGATGATGCCCTACGCCCGTTTCCTCCGCGCGTGCGAGGCGACGGGCTATGACATCATGCTGCTTCAACGCCGCTTTGGCGCTGGGTTCGAACAAATCGCTCACCGTCTCACCACATTGCAGCGCGTGGGCCAGCGCGGATTGCCGTTTTTCATGCTTCGCATCGACCGTGCGGGACAAAGCAGCAAACGCTATGCAGGCGCCAGCGGCTCGCCGCTCGTCGAAACCGAACGCCGTTGCCCTTTATGGCACGTGCATAATGTATTCGACCGCCCCGGCACATTGATGCCGCATCTGGTCGAGCTGGAGGACGGCACGCGCTGGTTTACATTATCGCGCACTGTCCACCCGCAAACCGCGGTAAGCGGCGCAGTGGAGGCGGAGTTCGCAATCTGCCTTGGCCTTGACGCCAAGTTAGCCGCGTCGCTTGCGGCCGCACGCGGTGTCGACCTGAACAGCGGGGCCGCCACACCCATAGGGCTCGGCTGTCCCGCCTGCACCCGCCCCGAATGCCCGCAACGCAGCGCGCCGCCAGCGGGTAGGGTGCTGGTGTTCAACGAGCGTGAGCGGGGGATGTCGCCTTTTGCGTTTGACCGGAATTGAGAAGCGGGAACGCGCTCTCGTTTTGTCGCGGTTACAAGGGTCTACTTCGCGAAATCTCTTACCTTCTGGCTCGACCCGCGCGGCATGATCATTACTTCATTGCCGTTG
>JANMQN010000152.1:0-5637 GCA_031370535.1 Sphingomonadales bacterium
CGACCATTTAAGCGCAATAGGCAAGCTAGGTTTTTGAGGATTTTCCTGATAATGTTGCTGCAATGCAACACAGTTATTATCCTGTAATTGGTCGGTTTGCGGAATTTATAGGTTATTTGCAGATTATATAAAGTAATATAATTACAATAATAGGCATTTTTAGAGGTGTATGTTGCAAATGTACAAACTTCGTCGGCCGTCCAACGTTGATGCAATTTTCCATTCGTGCAAAGCATTGTCACACTTTACGACCGGTAAGCAGTTAGGTCGTTGACGCCGCCCGCCTAAAAGTTGGCGAGATTGATTCGGACAATTCCTGCCGCGCTTCATCCATCTATGTTGCAGTGCATGATATTCTGGTGCTAACTGCGCTACGATTACCCCGAAAGGAACACGGTTCATGGCACGCGCAGCCAGCAAAAACGGTGATGGCCCGATCATCATAAAAAAATACGCCAACCGGCGGCTTTATAATACGCAGTCCTCGAAATACATAACTCTGGATTTTTTGGCCGATCTCACTCGCAAGGAAATCGACTTCAAGGTGCTGGATGCCAAGTCTAACGAGGACATTACCCACGGCGTCCTGACCCAGATAATCATGGACGAGGAAAATAATGGTCAGCAGATGTTGCCCGTAGGTTTCCTCAAGCATTTGATTTCCATGTACGGCAACTCGATGCAGGGCATGGTGCCGCAATTCCTTGAAAGTTCGATGGACAATTTTCGCAAGAACCAGAAGCAGGTTCAGGAGGTCATCGAGACCGCGATCACTGCAGGTCCGTTTGGACATATTGCAAAACAGAACATCGAGTTCATGCGTACAGCGCGCGAGGCGTTGATGCCGAACTTGTCGAGCCTCACAGGAAAGAAGCCCGAAAAAGAAGAAAGTCTTGACGAACTCAAACAGCAAATGGCGGCGTTGCAGGCGAAAATCGACAAGATTTCGGCCGAATAATATCCAGAATAACTATAAAATTTCGCGGACAATAAATTGATAAAACATGCTTTAAACGTCACTCGCTCGCAGAATTTTGCGAACTGGTATCAGGAAGTCATTTCGGAAGCCGATTTGGCCGAGGAATCGGGCGTGCGCGGTTGCATGGTCATCCGGCCTTGGGGCTATGGCATGTGGGAACGCATCCAGAAGCTGATGGATGCGGAGATCAAGGCCGCAGGCGTCGAGAATTGCTATTTCCCGCTGTTTATCCCGCTGTCTTTCTTCGAAAAAGAAGCTGACCATGTCGAAGGTTTCGCCAAAGAAATGGCAGTTGTCACGCATCACCGGCTAATCGGCGACGGCAAAGGCAAGTTAATCCCAGACCCCGACTCCAAATTAGAAGAGCCGCTTGTCGTGCGGCCAACGTCGGAAACCGTAATCGGCGCGGCGATGAGCCGTTGGGTGCAGAGCTGGCGCGATTTGCCGTTGATGGTCAACCAATGGGCAAATGTCGTGCGTTGGGAAATGCGCACGCGGATGTTTCTGCGCACAAGCGAATTTCTTTGGCAGGAAGGCCATACCGCGCATGCCGACAAGGCAGATGCGATGGCCGAAACGATGCGCGCGCTCGAAATGTATCGCGCTTTTGCCGAAGGGCCGCTGGCAATGCCTGTAGTGGCAGGTGAAAAGCCTGAGAATGAACGCTTTCCGGGCGCGGTTGCGACTTACAGCATCGAAGCAATGATGCAGGATGGCAAGGCATTGCAGGCCGGAACCTCGCACTATCTCGGCACCGGCTTTGCCGAGGCTTCGGGCATTAAATATCAGGACAAAGACGGCGGCCAGCAGTTCGCGCACACGACTAGCTGGGGCGTTTCGACGCGAATGATTGGCGGCGTAATAATGACGCATGGTGACGATGACGGACTGCGCTGTCCGCCGCAAATCGCTCCGCACCAGATCGTGATCGTACCGATGCTGCGCGACAATGACGAGGACGCGGCGGTTCTGGAATATTGTCGCAGCCTGCGTCTGCAGTTGCTGGCCAAAAGCGCTTTCGGCGAGCCGCTGCGCGTGTTGCTTGATACCAAGGCTAGCAAAGCGTCGACCAAACGCTGGGCATGGGTAAAGAAAGGCGCGCCAATCATCGTCGAAGTCGGCCCCCGCGACATGGGCGAGGGTAAGGCCGCAGTGTTGCGCCGCGACCGGTTGTATAAAGACGATGGTAAACTTGCGACAGCCTTCACGCCGCGCGAGGAGTTTGTTGCTGCTGCATCGGCAATGCTGGAAGACATTCAGTCGGGTCTTTACACGCAAGCCAAGGAGCGAATGGAAACCAACATCCGCCGCGACGTTACGGATCTCGCTGCACATTTTGCTGGCGACGAGGCTGGTTTTGCTGGCTGGGTAGAAGTCCAATGGGCCAAGCCAACGGGAGCCGCGCTGGACAAGATCGTTGAACAGTTAAAGGCGCTCAAATTGACAATGCGTAATAGCCCGCTCAATGCAGCGCCAGCAGATGGCCATTGCTTCTTTACTGGAGAAACCGCGGTGGAACGAATTCTCATTGGGCGGACTTACTAGGGGAATGACCAAAAAAGCCCATTTCGAAGGTCTTCCATCCCGCGAGCAAATTCTCGAATTCATCCAGTCGTCCAACGAGCCCGCCGGTAAGCGCGAAATCGCTCGGGAGTTCGGGCTGCGCGGCAATGAGAAAATTGCGCTGAAGGCGCTACTCAAGGACATGACCGATGAGGGGCTCGTCGACATGGCCCCCGGCAGAGCATTCCACAAAATGGGCGGTGTTCCAAAGGTGACAGTGCTGAAGATTGTTGGCGTCGACGGCAATCAGCCGGTTGCCGTTCCCGAAAGATGGGAGGCCGAGGGCATCCCGATTCCCAAAATCCGCGTTATCGAGGGCAAACGCGGTGCTTTGGCAATTGGCGACCGGATCTTGGCGCGCACCGAGGAGCGCGGCAATGGGTGGGCCGCCCATGTGATGAAGAAGCTCGCCAAAGGAAGTGAGCAGATTTTGGGCGTGGTCGAGGGCGGCGAGAATGGACGGTTCTGGCTGAAATCAGTCGACAAGAAGGCGCGGTTTGACACGCAAATCGGCGATGTGGGCGAGGCGAAGGCAGGCGACCTGGTGCTCGCCGAGCTGACCGGCAATGCCCAACGCAAATCGGCGCGAGTTACGCAGGTGCTGGGCGACCCCTTTGCGGCAAAAAGCTTCAGCCTTATTGCCATCCATAAATATGGCATTCCTTTTGAAATGCCCGACAACGCGGAACGTGAGGCTGCAACAGTTAGCAAATTGCCCGTCACCGCCGACCACCGCGAAGATCTGCGCCATTTGCCGATCATCGCCATCGACCCGCGCGATGCTCGCGATTTCGACGATGCGATCTGGGCTGCGCCCAATGCGGATACCGGTGGCTTCGACGCGATCGTCGCGATTGCCGATGTCAGCTATTATGTTCGCCCCGGAAGTGCACTCGACCATGAAGCAGCCAAGCGCGGAAACAGCCTATATTTCCCCGATCTGGTTGTACCGATGCTGCCGCACGCATTGTCCTCAGACAAATGCTCGCTGCGAGCCGGGGAGGACCGAGCGGTCATTGCCTGTCATCTGGCGATCAGTAAGATGGGACAAGTGACGTCATGGCGCTTTACGCGCGCTGTGGCGCAGATTGCTGCCAATATTCCCTATCCCGATGCACAAGCCGCAATCGACGGGAAGATGGAAAACCCGCTCCTCGAAACTGCGCTCAAGCCGCTCTGGGCCTGCTGGCGGTTGCTGGCGCGGGCGCGGCACAAAAGGGCACCACTCGAATTGAACCTGCCCGAAAAGCGGATCACGCTCGACGAGCACGGCCGCGTAACTGGTGTTGCCGAACGTGAACAGCTTGAAGCACATAGGCTGGTCGAGGACTTCATGATTGCCGCCAATGTAGCGGCCGCTAAGGCTCTGGAAGCCAAGAAATCATCGCTCATCTACCGCGCGCATGAGCCGCCGAGCCGCGAGAAATTGGTCGCGCTCAAGGATTATCTGAAAACCTTCGAAATCGATTTTGCGCTGGGGCAGGTGGTTAAGCCTGAAACCTTTAATGCGATCCTCGAAAAAATCATTGACGAGGAAATTCGTCCGCAAATCATGGAAGCCGTTCTCCGCAGCCAGACCCAGGCTTATTACGGCCCAACCAATGTTGGCCATTTTGGTTTGTCACTGGGCAGTTACGCGCATTTCACCTCGCCGATCCGTCGTTATGCAGACCTCATCGTCCACCGCGCGCTGGTCAGTTCTTATGGACTGGAAATGCCGAAGCCCAAGCTGAAGGACGTCGAACCGACAACTGGCCTAACAGAAGCAGCGACGGCAAAGCTTGCAGCAACCTCCGAAGCCATCAGCCGAACCGAACGCCGCGCGATGGAAGCCGAGCGCGAAACCACCGATCGCTATATCGCAGCCTATCTTTCGGCGCAGGTTGGCGAAGTAGTTCAGGCACGCATCACCGGTGTCCAGAATTTCGGATTTTTCGCTACAGTTGAAGGTATTGGTGGCGATGGTTTGGTTCCAGTCTCAACATTGGGCAAGGACTATTTCCATTATGACGAGGCCAGCCAGACGCTGATCGGCGAGAAAACGCGGCAAGAGTTTCGACCCGGCATGCGGCTGGAATTACGGCTGGCGGAAGCCAACCCTGTTTCGGGGTCGCTGCGGTTCGAGCTTCCCGAAGGCGGCAGTTACGCGCCGGATCGGTTCAAACACAAGGGCAAGCCGAAAGCGGGCAAATATGATGCGGGCAAACGTGGACGTCCGGGAAATATCCGGCATCAAGGTAAGAAGCGTTAGCTTAACTCGTCGAGTTGCTCGTCGCTCAGCGACCCCGGTATAACCATAACAGGGCAGGGCAATGTTCCAGCATTCACTCCGGTAAAGTGCGTAATCAGCGGCCCCGGCGCGCCTTGCGCCGCCGCGCCAAGCACCAGTGCCGCGATTTCCGGATGTTCCTCCAGCATCGCTTTGACCACATCGATCGCCTCGCCGGGCTTGACGGTAATCGCCGGACGCACGCCCATTTCTTCGAATATCGAGCCTGCAGCTGCGGTGACAAGCTGTTCCGCACGCACCCGAGCCTCTTCTTCCATAGTTGCCTGAACGCCGCCCCAAGCAACAAAATCGGCCTGTTCGACTAACGCGAGAATATGTACGGTACCACCGGTCTTTGCGGCACGGCGCGAGGCAAAACGCAACGCGAGCCGCGCTTCCTCGGTCTCGTCGATGACAACCAGATATGTCCGCATGCGCTCCCCCCGGCATGGTCATTTGCGGCCAGCCTTTATGAATTCGTATAGCCTGCGCGAATTTTGAATGCTTGGCAACCTTATCGCGCTTGACGCTGCGGCACGCATGGTTATTCCGAAATCCAAATAGTGACCGGAAAAAGGCCTTTAGGATGTCTATCGAACTCAAAATGCCCGCGCTTTCACCAACCATGGAGGAAGGGACGCTGGCCAAATGGCTGGTCAAGGTGGGCGATAGCGTGTCCTCGGGCGATTTGCTTGCCGAGATAGAGACCGACAAGGCAACGATGGAATTCGAAGCGATTGACGAAGGCGTCATCAAGGAACTTTTAGTGGCCGAGGGCACCGACGGCGTGAAGGTCGGCACTGTGATTGCAGTTATAGCGGGTGAA
>JANMQN010000182.1:0-6052 GCA_031370535.1 Sphingomonadales bacterium
TCGAAGGCGAAGCGCTTGCAACGCTGGTGGTCAACAAGCTGCGTGGCGGCCTGAAGATTGCTGCGGTCAAGGCTCCTGGCTTTGGCGATCGGCGCAAGGCGATGCTCGAAGATATCGCGATCCTCACCAAGGGTGAAATGATCTCGGAAGACCTCGGCATCAAGCTTGAAACCGTTACCTTGGGCATGCTCGGCCAAGCCAAGCGCGTCACCATCGACAAGGACAACACCATCATCGTCGACGGTGCCGGTGAAACCGATGCGATCAAAGGCCGCGTTGAAGCGATCCGTTCGCAGATCGAAAACACGACGTCCGACTACGACAAGGAAAAGCTGCAAGAACGTCTGGCGAAACTCGCTGGCGGTGTTGCCGTTATCAAGGTCGGTGGTTCGACCGAAGTCGAAGTGAAAGAACGTAAGGACCGCGTCGATGACGCGCTGCACGCAACCCGCGCAGCCGTTGAAGAAGGCATCGTCCCTGGCGGCGGTACCGCGCTTCTTTATGCAACCAAGGCTTTGGAAGGCATGAAGGGCATCAACGACGACCAGACCCGCGGTATCGATATCATCCGCAAGGCGATTGTCACACCATTGCGTCAGATCGCGGCGAATGCCGGTTATGACGGCGCGGTTGTCTCGGGCAATCTGCTTCGCGAAAACGATGAAACCATGGGCTTCAACGCATCGACTGATGTGTATGAAAATCTGGTGACCTCGGGCGTTATCGACCCTACCAAGGTCGTTCGTACTGCGTTGCAGGATGCCGCATCGGTTGCTGGTCTGCTGATCACCACCGAAGCCGCGATTTCGGATGCTCCTGAAGACAAGGCTGCTGGCGCTGGCGGTATGCCCGGCGGTATGGGCGGAATGGGCGGCATGGGCGGTATGGATTTCTAAATCCAAACGCTCGGCTCAAGCTGAACAAGAAGGGCCGGTGGGGAGACTCACCGGCCTTTTCTTTTGCTTTATTGTGTTATATGTGTAATACAGCTAGCTCAAGGAGACGATTATGATGCAGCATTGGAAAGCAATTGCTGGCGCAAGTGCTGCGATGATCGCGTTGTACATCGTCAACCTCTTGACCGACGGCTATCTCTCGAACTTCGGCATCGAACCGCGCGAGATCGGCGAGGCCTACACGATCGCGACTGCGCCGTTCATCCATGCCGATCTGGCACATCTGGGAAGCAATTTGGCGGCGTTTGTCGTGCTGGGGTCACTGGTGCTGCTTCAAGGGCTGCGCTATTTTGTCAAGGCAAGCGCCGTGATCATATTGCTCGGCGGCGCACTTGTCTGGTCGCTCGGGCGCCCCGGTGAGCATATCGGCGCAAGCGGCTGGATATTCGGGCTTTGGAGCCTTGTCATCGCTTTGGCCTGGTTCGACCGAAGCCCGCGCAATATCGCAATCGCCTTGGCGGTCGTGTTTTTCTATGGCGGTATGGTCTTTGGCATGCTGCCAACGCAGGGCTATATTTCATTCGAATCGCATTTGTTCGGTGCGATAGCGGGCGTATTTGCTGCGTTTGCGCTGTCTAAAAAGCCTGCGGTCGAGATTCTCGCGCCAGGCCGGCAAAACGAGCTCAAATTCTGGCAACGGGATAAAGTGCGCTAGTCGCAATTTATGTCCCGCCTCATTCTGTTTAATAAGCCATTCGGCGTGCTGCCACAGTTTACCGACAGGGGCATCGAAAGTTCGCCGCGTCCGACGCTGTCGCAATATATTGATGTCCCGGGGGTGTATCCTGCTGGGCGGCTGGATATGGACAGCGAAGGCTTGATGCTGCTGACCGACGACGGCCGGATGCAGGCGCGGATATCCAACCCGAAGTTCAAGATGCCCAAAAGCTATCTGGTGCAGGTTGAAGGCGAAGTGACGGACGAGGCGCTTGAGGCTTTGCGAATTGGCGTGCATCTGAAGGACGGCATGACTTTGCCCGCCGACGCCGAGCGCATTGAAGACCCGGAACTATGGCCCCGTGACCCGCCAATTCGCGTGCGGTTGAGCGTACCCGACAGTTGGCTGAAATTGACCATCCGCGAAGGCCGCAACCGCCAGGTGCGGCGGATGACGGCGGCGGTTGGATTTCCGACGTTGCGGCTGGTGCGCTGGTCGGTGGGGGAGTGGGCGGTTGGGGGGATAGAGCAGGGGCAGTGGCGCGAGATTAGCGTCTAGGTCTAGGAATGCGCTTGCCCTTGGTTCGGCTGGTGAGGTGGAAAGCGTGGCACCGGTCGCAGCGGTAATGTCGGAGCGGAAAATCCCTGCTGCTGATGGCGGCCAATGCCTCGTCTTCGGTCAGGTAAGCCGCTTTTTTGGCGCAGATGCTTAACCGCGTCCGCACGTCATTCGCCGTCTTCGAACGCGATACTACCTTGGTTGATGAGTTGGACAATCAGCGTTTGGACGGCTTCTGTTCCCGCAAATTCCCCCGCGACGTTGATGACGTCTTCGGCGCATAATTGTTGGGCAAACGCCGCCGTTTTGTCGTGGCATTCGACGCATCCGCCGTCGACAAACAGCAACAATTCGGCACCGTTACCGATGAAAGAAAAGCGACTGGCGGGATTACGCGCCAGCTTTGCTCCATCCGCCAGATATTCACGCACGTCTTCGATGCTAATGAGCTCTTCCGGTCGCCAATCGATTTCAGGATATTTCGGCGTGCTGTTGTAGACGCCGAACCAGCGGGCGAAGGAATGACGGTCGGCGAGTTTTTCGTTGATCATAGCGTGAAGCGCGTCCAACGCTCCTGCCGAGATCTCGCCGGGATTGCTCTGCTTGGTAAGGCCGGCGTCAGTGTAGCGGTCATCATCTTCCAATTCCGCGACCAATTCATCCGCAAAATCGGCGATTAACTCGCTCCGTGATGGCGCGCGGAAACCAATCGAATACGTCATGCAGTCATCGCCCACCGCCACGCCGTCATGCGCGATTCCGGGCGGGACGTAAAGGATATCGCCGGGTTCAAGAAGCCATTCGTCGGTTGCCTCGAACTCTGCCAGCAGGCGCAGGTCCTCATGCGGCAACAGCGGACTGTCGGCGTCGCAATGCTGTCCCACCCGCCAGCGCCGCCGCCCGTGGCCCTGAATCAGGAACACGTCATACTGGTCGAAATGCGGCCCGACACCGCCGCCGTCGGTGGCGTAACTGACCATGACGTCATCAATCCGCCAATTGGGAATGAAGCGGAACGGCGCGATTAGGGCTGCTACTTCCGGCACATGATGGTCGACGGCTTGCACCAGCAACGTCGAAGGCTCCTGACCTAACGTCGCAAAGCGCGCCTCGGCCAAGGGGCCGTGCTCCACAGCCCAGCTACCTTGTGCGCCAATCACCAGCCGCGATTCAACTTCGGGTTCGCACGCCAAACCAGCTAGCTCGTCGGGCTCGAGCGGGTTTTCCCAATCCACCCATGGATTCCGGATAAGCAGCGGCTTTTGCTGCCAAGTATCGCGCAGAAATGTTTCGACGTCGAAATTGGCGAGCTTCACTTCGCCATTGTCGCAAGCGTTTCGCCCATTTTCTGGTGGAGCATGTTTACGGCCTTTAGCGGGCGAACCATGACCTTGAAATGGGTGATGAGGCCATCCTCGTCGCATGAAATCATGTCGATGCCGTTAATCGCGATGCCGTCAATCACGGTGTTGAATTCGAGCACTGATGAATTCTCACGGTGCCATTCGCCGACATATTCAAAGTCGCTGTTGCCGAGGGTATGTCCTGCGGCGGCCAAATATTTGGCAGTGATCGCTTTGCCCAATTGGGGCGAGTGGACAACGGGACTTTCGAAGATGCAATCATCGTGCAGCACTGCAGATATCGCCTCGGCATCTCGGGAAAGCGCGACTGCGTGCCAGATTGCTGCGGGGTTTGGCATGTTTAATATCCCAGTTCAAGATTGACCATCGGTGAAAGCGGCTCACCGCTTCGGTATCGGGCGAGGTTTTCCAGAAAGCGCTGCGCCGAGCGGATGAACATCTTGTCCTGCGCGCGGCCAGACAGGTGCATGGTAATATGCGCATTGTCGAGGCTCCAGAGCGGATGGTCGGAGGGTAACGGTTCGGGGGTGGTTACGTCGAGAAATGCGGCGCCGATTTGCTTGTCTTGAAGCGCTTTGACCAGCGCATCCTGTTCAACCACCGAACCGCGCGCGATGTTGATGAGCGTGGCGCTTTGTTTCATTGTCGCCAGCTCGTCGGCACCTATCATGTTCTCGGTTTCGGGCGTGGCGGGCACCGCAAGGATGACCCAGTCGAATTGGTCCAACCGCGCGCGCCATGCGTCGGGAGCGAGGCTCGTTGGCCCCGGTGTTCGGCGGACCACGGTGACATCGACACCTAAGGGCTTGAGGCGCTCTTCGATCAGCTTGCCGATGGCGCCATAGCCAAGGAGCAACGCCTTCGATCCGAACAGTTCGACCTTGCCCGGCGAGTCCAGCAGCCACTCGCGCCGGTCCTGCGCGCGGACAACGTCGCGGTAGCCCTTGGCGACGGCCAGCATCCCCATCACGACATATTCGGCGATGGTGATCGCGTTGATGCCCGCGCCATTTGTGACGACGGTGCCTTGCGCATTCAACTGCGCGAGCGGCATGCCATCGACGCCCGCGTAGATGCTGTTGAGCCATTTGAGGTTGGTCGCGGCTGAAATAATCTTGAACATCTCCGCCTTGTCATTGAGGTCGAACCAGCCAATATCCGCGAGCGGCGCAAGTTCTAGCGCCTGATCGGTCGACATGAACCAGCGGACGTCGAGATCGGCGGGAAGCTGTGGTTCGAGCAACGGTCGGATCAGGCCCGACATAACGGCGATGGTCATATATTCAGTCTCCAGTCCCAACCCAGCGGGTCGCCGTCCATGACCTCTACGCCTTTGGCAATCAGGTCGTCGCGGATCGCGTCGGATTTGGCGAAGTCCTTGGCGACGCGGGCTTCCTTGCGGGCGGCGAGGGCGGTTTCGATTTCGGCTTCGGCGATGATAGCGGTTTTGGGGCGGATGCGGAGGTCTTGGCGGGTCAGCCGTCCGAGGTTAAGGCCTAGCACTTGGTCCATCTGATGTGCAGCCGTCACGATACATGCCGCCGCGGTGCCCTTGAGCGCAAGAGTTTCGTCCAGCACGGTTAGCGCGTCGGACGTGTTGAGGTCAGTGGAAACCGCAGCGTCGAACCGGTTGACCAGGTCATTGGTAACGCGCTCGCGTTCCCAGCTATCTCCCGGCGTGTTGCGCCCTTCGGTAAGCTTTTCGTTCCACTTGGTATAGGTCATCACCATCCGCTTCAACCGCACAAACGCCGCTTGCAACCCCTCCCACGAAAACTCCAACTCGCTCCGGTAATGCGCTTGCAGGCACATCAGGCGGTAGGCGAGGGGGTGGAAGCCCTTGTCGATGAGCAACTGTACGCGCAGGAATTCGCCCGATGATTTGCTCATCTTGCCGCTGCGTTCGATCAGGAAGTTATTGTGCATCCAGATATTCGCGCCGCTCGCGTCGGAATGGCACCGCGCCTGGTTTTGCGCGATTTCATTGGGGTGGTGGATTTCGCGGTGGTCGATGCCGCCGGTGTGGATGTCGAAGGGCAGGCCGAGCAAAGCCTCCGACATCACCGAGCATTCGAGATGCCAGCCCGGCGCGCCTTTGCCCCATGGCGAATCCCACTCCATCTGCCGCGTCTCGCCCGCTGGCGTCTTGCGCCAAATCGCGAAGTCCGCGGCGTGGCGTTTGCCTTCGACTTCCTCAATGCGGCCTTCACCGTCTTCGGTTTTCGCGCGGGCAAGTGCGCCGTAATTGGCGACGGTCGATGTGTCGAAATACAGCCCGCCGTCGAGTTCGTAGCAATGCTTGTCCGCAATGGACTTTGCAAATTCGATCATCGCGGGCACATAGTCGGTGGCAATCGACCAATGTGCCGGCTGGCGGATATTTAGCGCCATTATGTCTTCCCAATAAGCCTCGGTATAATGGCGTGCGATATCCCAGATCGACTGCGCCTTCACCGCCGCCATCTTCTCCATCTTGTCCTCGCCCGAATCGGCGTCGTCGGTCAGATGGCCGACAT
>JANMQN010000016.1:0-44935 GCA_031370535.1 Sphingomonadales bacterium
CCGCCGCGACCTGATGATGCAGATTATGAGCCGCGTGTTCGGCTTTACCAGAGGCGTGCGGCTGGATGCCTCGACCTTTTCGCTGGTGACGCTGGGCGAGCACGAGTTGAACCCGCTGCAGCGCATTCCCCATTATGACCATTCGAGCGGCGAGGTGATCGCCGTCATGCATTATCTGCTCGGTCCCGAAAGCGGCGGCACGGCGTTCTACCGCCATCGCCGGACGGGGTTCGAGACGGTGACTCCCGATCGGGAGGACGCCTATAACGCAGCATTGGCGATGGACGAGCGTCAGCATGGCATGCCGCCTGCACAATTCTACTATGGCGACACCGACTGGTTCGAGTTGATCGATGAAGTGCAGGCAGCCCCCGACAGGTTGGTGCTCTATCGCGGTCGCCAATTGCACTCGGGCGTGATCCCCAACCCGTCGGTGCTATCGCCCGATCCGCGCAAAGGGCGGCTGACGATAAACATGTTTCTGATCGGCGCGTGAGCGGACTAGATTAGGCGTTCAGTCCAGCAGGATGAATATCGCCACGGCAATCACCATCAGAGCGAAGATGGTCCGTGCGATCGCGGTGCGGCTTTCAAGATATTTTGCTAGCGGCAATGCCGCCAATGTACCGCCTGCGCCCCCGACGACAAGCGCACCGAATAGCGGCCAGATCAGCTGCCCCGACGCTGCATAAGACAGGCTGGTCGCGCCGCCGAAAAGGCTGACCGACACCAGAGACGACGCGCTGGCGTTGGCGAGCATCATACCCGTCGAAGCCATGAGGCCAGGCGCGATCAGGAAGCCGCCGCCGATACCGAAAAAGCCCGCCGCCAATCCTGCGAGCAAACCCACCGGCGCAAGTTTCAGCACCATCGGCGGGGTCAGGCGGACCGCAGGGTCGCCTTCGTTCTTCTTCGGGATCAACATTGATATGGCAATCGCGATCATCGCGACCGCAAACCACATGAGAAGTGATTTGCCATCAACCTGCTTCGCAAAATGCGCGCCGACCAGCGACCCGGCGAGTCCCGCAATCCCAAAGGTAATCGCGCAAGGCCATTTCACCCGCCCTGCCCTCGCTTGCGCTGCAAGGCCTGTGGCGGCGTTGACCGCGACGGCCGCTGCCGAAGTACCGATCGCCGCATGGGTATCCATAACGCCAACGACATAAATCAGCCACGGCGTCGCCAGCACCGAACCGCCGCCACCGAACAAGGTCAGCAGCAGCCCGATCAGCAGCCCACCAAATGCGGCCAGCAGGAGCGTCTCAATGCCCATATCAGACAGGTTTCAAACGGTTCCACGGCGCCAGCATCAACAGCCTCGCCATACCGCAAAATCCACTTATGCCTGCGAATGTGAGGCCGGCGCCGACAAAGCCAGACAGCGCAAACCAGGAAGGTGCGACCAGAAATCCGAGCAGCACACCGATCAGCACGAGCGAACCCGCCGTGATCTGCACCTGACGCATTATTTCCATCGGCGCATCGGCGTTGGTTTCCACGGGCAACCCAGCTTTCGCCCATGCGTCCAGCCCACCCTTGAGAACAAAGGCATCGCCATTCACCCGCGCCGCTAGCTTGCCGCAGGCACCCGCCGTCCGCATTCCGGAACGGCAGGTGAAAATGACGTCAGCGTCAGGGTCAATGGTCAGATGGGCTTTCTCCCAAGTCGATAGCGGCTGCGACTGCGCGCCTTTCACATGGCTGCGCGCGAATTCATCGGGCTCGCGGATATCGACAAGCACAGCGTTTCCGGCATCGATCCTTTCGCGTACCTGCTGCGGCGAAAGTTCGTGTAAAATTGCGGTCATGGTTTGATCCTCATTTCGGGTGGGCAGAACAGCTCCGCCAGGGTTTCGATGACACGCATCGCGGCATGGTCGACAATGCGATAATATATGGTCTGGCTCGCGCGCCGCGTGGCAACGATGCCTTCTTCACGCAGCAGCGCCAGATGCTGCGACAGCGCCGACTGCGACAGGTCGACGCGCGACTGGAGCTCGCTCACCGACAATTCGCCATTGGACAATTGGCACAGCACCATCAGACGGCGTTCATTGCCGAGCAGCCGCAACAAGGTCGCGGCGCGTCCGGCGCTTTCCTCGAATAGCGAAAGATCGAAACGGGCTAAATCAAACATCACATCATTATATGCATTGATTCTAATTTAGCAAGTGCTAATATAAAGAGCATAAGGAGACGACTCATGAACCCGTCCGTCCAAGCGTTTTTTGATCACGCCACCAACACGGTGAGCTATATTGTCCATGACCCCGCGAGCAAAAAGGCCGCGATTATCGACCCCGTGCTCGACTTCACCCCGCGCAACGGGCGGATTGCGACAACATCGTCCGACGCCCTGCTCGCTGCAGCAAAGGCGCAAAGGCTTGAAATCATCTATCTGCTGGAAACCCACGCCCACGCCGACCATCTGTCCGCAGGGCATCATTTGCGCGAAGTCACAGGCGCGCCTGTGGTCATCGGCAGCCACATAACGGAGGTGCAGACAATATTCGGCGCATTGTTCGAGGCAGACGATTTCACCCCCGATGGCAGGGACTTCGACCAGCTAATGGCCGATGGTGACAGCTTGCCGCTCGGCGATCTGGAAATTAAGGTCATGCATACCCCCGGCCACACGCCCGCCTGCCTGACCTATCTCATCGGGGATGCTGCCTTTGTTGGCGACACATTATTCATGCCCGATTACGGCACTGCGCGCGCAGACTTTCCCGGCGGAAGCGCGGAAACTCTTTATCGCTCCATCCGCAAGATCCTCGAGTTGCCAACTGAAACCCGGATCTTTGTCGGTCATGATTATCTACCCGCAGGGCGGACCGACTATCGTTGGGAAACAAGTGTTGCTGAACAACGTGCGGCCAATGTCCATGTTCATAATGGCATTTCCGAGGCCGAATTTGTCGCGATGCGTACCGCGCGCGACAAGACGCTGGAGGCACCTTTACTTATCCTGCCATCGTTACAGGTCAACATCCGCGCGGGAGCTATGCCGCCGGCGTCACCGGGCGGGCACATTTATCTGCGATTGCCAGTCAACGCGATCTGAAAGCCCGGCCGGGCTTTCATACCGAACAAACGCCCGGCCTATCTTTCGCAACAAGAAGCTACGTGCAGACAAGGCGCGATGCTAAAGCCCCAGATCCGACAAGCCCGGATAACTCTCCGGCCTAGGCCCCTGCGGCCAGTGGAACAGGCGCTCGGTTGGTTCGATTGGCAAATCATTGATGCTAGCGATCCGCCGTGCCATCAGACCGTTTGCCGCGAACTCCCAGTTTTCGTTGCCATAGCTGCGATAACATTGCCGGGCGTCGTCGCGCCATTCATAAGCGAAGCGAACCGCAATACGGTTGCCCGCATACGCCCAAAGCTCTTTTATCAAGCGATACTCGTGTTCGCGCTGCCATTTACGCGTGAGGAAAGCCTCAATCTCGCAGCGGTCACGGAGGAAAATTTCCCGATTCCGCCACTGACTGTCCGGCGTATACGCGAGCGCGACCCGGGCCGGATCGCGACTGTTCCAAGCATCTTCGGCGGCGCGCACCTTTAGAGCGGCAGTTTTCGCCGTAAAAGGTGGGACTGGCGGGCGCGTCATATCGTCGCTCCCGTCAGGCAAAAGGCGTTACAAATTCGATACGGATCCCACCCGGCATGGCGCACATGAAATGTCGAGTTGCCGATCCTTCCCTCATGGGTGCCGGGGCAAATTCGATTGTGGCAGATGGATGGGCCTGGACCCGGGCATGAACGGTCGCCAGCACGTCAGCGTCAGCTACACTGAGCGCTAAATGGTGCAGACCAATATTTGTCTGGCGATCAAACGGGGCAGCGTTTGCAGGGTCAGTTACCTGCCAAAGCGTGAGCAAGGTATTTCCGTCGCTAACAAATTTCGAAGGATAAGCTGGGTTTCCGCCAACTTCTTTAAACCCAAGCGTCGTGCAGAAGAATTCGGTGGCCGCGTCAACGTCGGGGACCGATAACCCGATATGGTGCGCGCCGGTGGTAAGGGTCTGGGTCATGTTCATAGTCCTTTCGATTGGGCGCGCAGGCTTTCGACCTCAGCGCGTAACTGGTTAAGTTCAGCGTTGAGTGGCTGGATAGCGGCAGCAATTTCTGCATCCGTAAAGCGCGGGGTGATGTGCTGCGGGCAGTTCCAGTCGAACCCGATCACGTCAATGACATACGCCCGCTCGGCCATCGCTATATAGCCATCGGGCATCAGCGAAGCCACCAGTGCGGCATCGTCGGTGGCCGATTTGATGCGCGCGTGCCCGAGGATTTTGAGGCGGCGTTGGTTGGGGTAATCCATCAGGATCAGCGAGACGCGCGGTTCGGCAACAAGGTTCGAATTGCTAACGTGCTGCCGGTTGCCCTGATAATCGGCAAAGCCGATTTGGTTGCCGAGCAGAAGCCGCAGGAACCCTGCCGGGCCGCCGCGGTGCTGCACATACGGCCAACCTTCAGGCGTGACGCTTGCGATATAGAAGCTGTCGCGCGCAGCAATGAACTCTGCTTCCTTGGGCGTTATATTGTCAGAAGTGCCATCGCCGCCCTCTTCCATCCGTGCATAGGACGCACGCGATCCATCAGCCTGCTGCATCGCGCGGGCGGCATCGGTAAATAATGTCCTGACGTAATTCCTGGCCATTTGACCTTCTCCGTTCTGTGGCGGAGCTAGGATTACAATATCAGCGATATCGTGATAATATGGCCTTTTTCGTAATCACTATTTCATAAATAGGAATAATATTTGGACCATCTGCACACCATAGAAATGTTTCTGGCAGTTGCCGAAGAGGGCACTTTTTCAGGCGCCGCACGTTCGCTTCGTATTTCTCCACCCGCGGTTACGCGCGGTATTTCGGAACTTGAATCGCGGTTGAATGTAGCATTATTTCACCGCTCTACGCGGGCAGTTTCGCTCACCGACGAAGGCGCAGGCTTTGTCGAACGGGCACGCAGGATTCTAAACGAACTTGCAGAAGCCGAACGATCATTATCCGGCACGAATTTCGCTCCGCAAGGCCTGTTCCACATCACAGCGCCGGTCACATTCGGGCAGATGCACGTTGTACCAGTTGTTGCAGGTCTGATTGATCAGTACCCTGCGCTAGACATTCGCATGATGCTGCTCGATCGAAACATTCGCGTAATCGAGGAAGGTATCGATGTTGCTGTTCGGATCGGGCCGCTGGCGGACTCTTTACTTCGCGTGATCAAGCTTGGCGCTGTTCGGCAAATGATCGTTGCAAGCCCCGGCTATCTTGCACGCTTCGGGGTGCCAACGAGCCCAGCAGACTTGAAATCACATCGACTGATTGCATCATCGGGTCCTCGGGCTGCAAGTGAATGGCGCTTTGGAGCACGTCATAGTGTAACTGCCAGGCCGCGTGTAGTTGTAAACACTGTCGCGGCAGCGGTCGCAGCAGCCGAAGGAGGCGTTGGCCTCGCCAATTTCCTGAATTATCAAGTTGAAGAGTCGGTTCATGCGGGAAAGTTGATCGAAGTATTAAATATCGAACAACCGGAATGGCTGCCTGTTAGTTTGCTCTTCGAGGCGAGCCGAAGCAGCTTACCGTCAACGCGGCTATTCATCGAGGCCATGCGAGCGCGCGTACGGCATTGCGGCTGGGATGAGTATTGAGCCACGGACTGTGGCGGGCTGAGCTAAGCTGATGTGAGCCCGTCGGAATCCATCGCCATCCAGAAAATCGGCGAGCTTGCCAACCGAAGGAAATTCTGGGCGATCATCGGATCGATGCTGCGGCCGCTTTCGCGCATTACGGCAGCGATGGCGGCCTTGGAACCGCCGCTAGAAGCTTCGCTTGCGACGCGCGCGACGGCGACGATGTGCGCAGCGAGCTGGTCGGCTTCGTCCTTTGCCGCCGATTGGGCAGAATTTTCGTCAATCAACCGCAGCAACATCGCGTTGTAGACGGCTTCCAAACGATCGGCCTCGACGCCGATTGACTGTATGATTTTCGAGCACATGAAACTCGCGCGGGCATTACGCGCGAAGGCGTTGCCTTGACCCGAATCATGGGGGGTTTTTTGTGCGAACCCTCTCATTTTAATGGCACCCCTGATGTGGAGCGGCCTTTATGCGCCAAACAGCGTTGCCAAAGCGTTAAGTGTCAAAAGCTGTCACACATGGGACAGGGGCAGCGCAAAATTCGCACCGCCCTGCTCGATATGTGACCGCTAGATGGCGATCAGAAACGAACGGCCATATTGAGTGCCGCACGGTCATCTCGGTAGAGTTCGCCTCCGATCCGGCTTTCGACAGTGGCACCTAACTCGACGGTGCCGTTGGTCAGTTTGAATCCGCCCTTCAATTCACCATAGCTTGCGTCCTGCAGGGCGATTGGCAGAGTGATCCCGATTGCTTCGGCTTGGCGAAACCGGACCTGCAGGTTCGTATCGTTACCAGATAGCCGCCGCACAAAATCCATCTTCACTTCAGGATGCAGCGACCATTTCGATCCTCTGCCCAGTTTCGCTGAGCCGGCTATTTTCAGGCCTGCCTTGGCTTCGAAACCGCGCCGGCTGATACTGTCCACATTAAGTGCCAAGTCGCCACGGTTGTCAGCAAAGCCGCTGACATCATAGGATGAATAAGACAGGCTGGCGCGCGGGGTGAAATAAATGTCGCCAACTTCGAAATTTCGCCCCGCTTCGATTTCACCGATCATCGCTGCCGCCGACGTTTCGCTCGAATCGATTCCGTGACCGTCCCCTGCGGGACTTGTTGCCTTTATGCGGGACCGCGTAAAGCTCGCTTGGCCGCCCAGATAGAAGCCACTTCCCAACCGGTAGCTGCCATAAGCAGCAGCCTGATACGTCACGACATTGCTTCGACCGCCGCTGAAAGTCTGCTCGCCTTTGGCATGGCCGAACGCAGTGGCGATCGTGGCCCTGTCATTCAGCGCTATTTCCAGACCGCTGGCGATGTGCCAGCTTCCTTCCGCCGTACGGCCGTCGTTGCGCAGGTCACCCAGCGACGAGCGGGTAAAGGATGCCGCCATAAACCCGCTTACATTGTCGGGCAGCCTTCCTGAATCCCATGTCGAACTCTGATAATTTCGCGTGAGGCTAAGTTGCGACGCGGACGTTTCGGTCAGGCCGGAATCGGGCTGCAGAACATCTCGGGCTCCCAATATGCGCAGCGTTCCGCCCGGCGCTTGCGCAGTGCCCAACATCGACAGTCGGTCCGTTATCAGCGAGCGCATGCGTCCGCCTTGTTTCTCATCCAGCATCGTGGCCCGGCCTGCGACGCTCGCAGACAAGCCCTGGAATGTCCGGCTAAGCTGACCGACTTCGAGAACATCGATGAGGCTGTAAACATTCGACAACTCATTGTACGAACTTGCCCTCAGCCCATCGAGCGCGTTACCGAAGGCAAGCGAAAACGGATCGCTGATACCATTGGCCGCTAGTAAGTCGCCGAACTGGTAGGCGCGCATCCGGGCGATTACCGAATTGGGCAGATATTCGAGCTCCGGATATAATACACCGCTTGCTCCCGTCACGCTATTGAACTGGTTCAGAACACCACCCTGCGCGCGCACGATTTCAAAGGTCTGGCCAAAGCGCGCACTTCTAAGGCCCGATGCGTTGAGCACCGCCGCAGTGCCGCCCAGCGAGATCATTCCACTATTTTGCGCATCACCGACAATCGCAAGTGTATCGCCGCCAAAACGGCCGACATCGAAAAAAACGATGGATGCCGAGGACAATATAACGTCTCCGGCAATGGTGAGCACGCCCGTTGTACCCATGGTGCCGGGTACAATTCGTCCGCGCAACGATGTGAGGAACGTTGGATCGAAACGGCCTCTCCCGCTCAGCGTGCCCTCACCCAGAAAGGCTTCGCCGGAAACCAGTGTCCCATTGAGGATGAGCGTTCCTCCGGTCTGCGTATAATCGCCCCATATCTTCAACGCGCCCGACGAGGCGATATCCAACTGGGCAGGTCCGCTTATGTTTAGCCGGTCGATCGTGACATTCGTGCTGAGGGCTGTCTTTCCCGTCGCGCTGAGCGTCACCTCATAATATTGCGATTTGATGGCCCTGGCCGGATTACCGACGACATTGTTGGGCACGAACCCGGTTGCGCCGGGGCCCCCTTCCACGACGCCGCCTCGCGGGTTGAAGCCGAGAGGCACGCTCAAATCGGAAAGGTCCTGGCAATCATTGAGAAAGCAAACCTTGCCGAATTTTGGGGTGTCCCCACTTACGCCCGGTGCGCTGAAGCTCGGCAAGGCATTGACCAACTGGCCATTAACGGCAACCGCATAATTGGGGTCCATCGTCTGGACCCAGTGATTGGGATCCATCCAGTCGCCGTTTCCGGCGAGGCTGCTGACATAAGCGTAGCTATTGTTCGACACGATCTGGTTCCAGAACATGAACAAAGGCTGATAAAAAGAACTTGTGCCATAACTCGAAAAGGGTTGCGGCCCGAAATAGCGCGAACCACCCGACAGCACGCCGACAACCACCGGTTTGGCAAATGCCCGATCAGCAATCAGCGGTCCACCCGAATCGCCGCCTGCCGTGGTTCCCTCGTTTGGCAATGCCGCACCGTCAAACAGATCGAAATCATACGATACGGGGCCGGCTGCCGGATTGGTATTAAACGCAGCCTGGCCTGCGGGGCTATCGAAATCCGTCAGGTAAAGCGATTGCGGCAGGCCGTAATCGTCCGGGCCAAAAAGAAAATTGTCGATGTCATTGAGCGACGACAGCGAAGAGATCATATTCTCGGCGATTCGGCGGCGGAAATCGATACCCTGATTGGCGCCGGCTGCACCGATACCGCGACCGCCATAGCCATTAATCAGGGCATGTGTTTCTGCAGTGAGTGGAGAAAATAACATGGTCCAGGTGGGGATGCCGTCTGCATGCGTGTCCAGCGTCGCGAGAGCAATATCGGCTTCGAGGAAGCCGAGTTCGACGGAGCGGGGGTCATACCAGACCTGCTCGACATTGAAGACAGCGGATGGAAGATGGGTCGCGTTTTTGATTCCACCGTCAAGCCCGAGCCAGCGTCGCAAACCCGGCAAGTTGTCTGCCCCGAACCCGACGCTGATTGCGGTGCCACCGGAGGCAAAACCATAGCTGTTCGCGTCCTTATTATTTACGCAATGAGCTGCAAAAATCACAGTGCGTGGATTGATGAGCGTTCCCGTACACAACCCGACACCAGTCGTCGCTTGATTGGGGCGAATGACCACTTGGCCAACACCCGTCCTGTCGACGACATTGTCGAATGCGCCGGTCGGTGGCGGGCTGTTCAAATTGACGCCGTCACGTACCACGATTGTCGGCGATTCCACGGCATCCGCCGGCTCATCCCCGGCGCGAGCCCCAACGGAAAGCCCAGTGGCGCAGGCAATTGCGGATATAGTGGCAAGCAGCGAACGTGACGACATTTTTCTCTCCCTCGGTGGCGAACTCCAGTTTTTGAGACGCACCATGCGAATCATTTGTGGATTTTGACACGAGAAGAGAATCTGCGAAGTTGGTATGCCCCCATGTAGGGACAGTTTTCGATCTTTGTTGCCTTGATGCGCGCAGCGATACTACTTTAGCATAAGTATCTAATACTTAAGCACTAGCAATAGGCCGACTTGTTCGTTGACAGTAACGGCACTTGCCGCCGATCAAAAAGTATAGCTGATCCCGGCGGCGAGGAACCACTGATCGGCATCGCCTCGGATCGACGTAACCGGCGAACGCTTTGCGTCACCGGTCAGCCGCGAATAGCTAACCAGACCGAACATGCCCCAGCCACCGTCGCGGGCGTCACCCGACAAATCATATCCACCAAGCAGTGACGCGCCATAGCTTTTCCATCCTCCATCGGCTTCGAACACCGGCAGGCCACTCGCTGCGCTGCCTGCGGCGTCAATGCTGAAATAGGTATCGGCGTAGTTGCTGTCGACATGGGTGGCCGACAGACTAAGATTTGTAAATATAGCAGTCGATAGCGGGGTAGAATAGCTGATGCTCGGGCTAATAATGCGACCACGATGGGCCTTTGCCACGTCCCACTGGATGTCGGTTGAGAGCGTAAGCGTGTCATAGGCATGCAAGACTTTTGAGAATGAGACACCAGCGGTGGCACCGACTTCAACGGCGACATCTTCTTTGCCTAACGATCGTACCACGGGGTCCTTGATCTTGCTGTTGCGGTCCAGCCGGACACGGACGAGCGGTCCCAAGAGGAATTTGACATTACTGGCGCTGTTGCCGTCGGCGATAAGGTCGACATACAACCCCGGACCGCGCGCGCCGAAATCGAACCCGCCAACGCTACCTTGCGCGATGGGCGCAGGGAACAATACATAGTCATCCGATCCTTCGTAGCTTGGTCCATAGCCGGCACCTACACCGAGCGTGAGCCAGTCGCCGGCAAACACGCCGCGGTCTGGCGCATCCGCCTTGGCGCTTTCTGTTTCCTGCGCCTGTGCGAAAAGCGGTTGGGCCGCGCATGCGGCAGCCAGTGTGCACGCAGCGGCAAAGGTCTCGGCAATTTTCATGAAATGCTCCCATTTGTATCGAGCCTACAAACAAGCCAGTTAATCAAATGGTTCCACGCGGCAGCTGCGAAAACGCGATTAAAGCATATACTTCATTTTTACGCGCTGGCTGACCTCGTCGGCATCGACCGAAAAAGCCGCAGATTTAAACTTGGGTGGACCGGTTACCACTGCCGGGTTGCGCGAAAAGCCGAAGCCTTCCTTCGGCAGAAATACCGCCATGTCCATTTTGCTGTTGGAATTTTCATCATGCAGCAACGCGATAGCGTATGTGCCACGGCTTATACCTTCAAAGCTTACAGATGCGGCATCGCGCGCCGCAACCTTTGCACGATAGCTTTTTGGATCCTTGCTGCAATCGGGGAAGTATTTCGGATCGGCCGTGGCACACACAAGGACATTGCCTTTCGTGCTCCGCAGACCGTAAACGCTGACGTCAAGCGTTGACGTGGTCGGCGACGCGTTCAGCGTTGCTTCGGCTCCGACCGTGGCGAAAGCTGCCAAGACCAAGATCGGTGCCACAAACCTTGTCCCAAAACCTGAAATATAACCCATAATTTCCCCGATACGCGTCATGATGTTTCTGGTGATGCGTTGCTGTTATCAGCCAATTCCCTAATTTCCCGTTAACCATGAATTTGGGAAATGCTTCCCACCCCATATGATTGGTCACGCCCATAATCGTCATCACCGCTAACACAAGCCCCAGAGCCCCAACATGAATGGGAATGGTGAACACCAATGCAGGAATGACAACAGCGCCGGTAAGAGCCTCCCATGGGTGGAACGACATTGCGGCCCAGGCGGTCGGCGGGCGGCTTTCGTGGTGGACAGCGTGTGCGGTCTTGAACCACCAAGGCCGGTGCATGAGACGGTGGGTCCAGTAGAACCAAGTGTCATGCGCGAACATATAGAGGAATACTGATAGCGGCAGGTACCAAAGCGGATAATCGGCCGTGTCGCGATAGATTTGGGTCCAGCCGAGATTGTCCCACCCCCAAGCGACGATACCTGCAGGGATGCCGTAAATCGCCGCGCTGGCAAGGCTCCAGCCGATTTCGCGGCCCATTTGCGGTTCGAGACCGACGTATAAACCGGGGCGCTTCAGCTTGGTTGCCCAAGCGAAAGCGCCGCTTGCGAGCAGATAGCGCAAGCCGACAATCAAAGTCATTGCGAGCGCGGATAGCAGAACGGGCAGCCAGTATTCCATGTAGCGCCCTTACTCGGTCTATTAGCGACTTAGCAAATTCTGCGTATCGAATTTGCCCTTGCCTGCGATGCTGATCACATCGCCGTCGTGCATGATCTTGATTGCACCGGCATAATGACTGGCGGCATCGCCTGTCAGCGCAAATTCCAGCGGCTTTGGTACCGATGGCACGATATGTGTGAAGGCGAGCATGCCGACTCCTGCCTTTTTTGCAACATCGGCAGCCTGTTCGGGGCTGATATGATAGTTCTGGATGTCGGAGAAGATTTTGGCGCGGTTGGTGTTGCCGACCTTGCGCGATGTGTTTTCGAGGACACTGACCAAGCGCGGCGACAATAGCTCGCTGACGAAGAGATCGCTTCCTTTGGCAGCTGCGGCCAAAGCTGGCGTGAAGGCGGTATCCCCGCTTATAGTGACGCTTCGGCCTTTATAGTCCACGCGATAGCCGAATGCAGGCTTGATCGGGTCGTGATCGACAGAAAATGTAGTAATTCGAACACCGTCTGAATTATACACAATGCCGGGGACAACGGCCGCGCCAGTCATACCGAAGCCCGACGGCGGGACGACTGCTTCGCCATGATGCGCGATGCGATAAGTGGAATCGATCCGATACGCCGCATTCAAGCCGTCGGTGATTTCGTTCACGCCCTCCGGACCGAATACTGGCAGCGGCGCCTTTGCGCTCGTGCCGGCCCAGCGCTGCAGCATAAACGGACCGAGTCCCTCGAAATGGTCGCTGTGCAAATGCGTCAGCCACACGCCCTGGATTTTGTCGAGCGGCAGACCCATCAGCGAAAGGTTGTTACCCGATCCGCCACCCATATCGAAGACGAATAACTTGCCGCCCGCAATCACCACGGTACAAGCGGCGGCACGTTCGCGGTTGGGCAGCGGCGACCCGGTTCCGCAAAAGCCGACGTGAAGTTGGTCCTTTGGCAAATCGGCCATGACATTACGCGTCATTGCGGCAGTAGCACCGCGCTGGATCAGATTCATGGCAATCGCGTCGCGTTTCGCATAAGCGACGCCGTCCGCAACCACCGCAACGCCGAGCACAGCCCAAAGCCATTTCTTCTGCATAATTCCTCCCCCAAGGTGCGAAGGTCAGTCCTTCGCTTTGGAAAGCTTACGCTCAATTGCGCCGGATAGCATATGAAAAGCTTCACCCGCGGGTGAGCGGTGTGCAAACACGCCGACCGGCGAACGGTGTACCGCCATCTGCTCGACTGCACTCGCCATCGGAATGCGTGGCCAATCGGGGTTTGACGAGGTCGCGGTGAGATGCAAGTTTCGGCGGCGGTCGACCATTGAGAAGACTGGCAGCAAGGGGGCATGGCCTTTGTGATGTTCCTTCAAATGCGCAACCACGTCGTTTAGCGCGCGCTGCGACAATGGCGACGGAATGACCGGTACTATGATGATATCGGCGGCACGCATCATCTGTTCGCTGGTTTCGGTCAGGCCGGGCGGGCAATCGAGAAAGATGCGGTCATATTTGCTGCTGATGGTTTCGACGAGTTTCGCCAGTCGCTTCTTCTTGCCGAGCGATGCCAGAAACCCGTCGAGGCTCCGCAACGAAATGTCCGCCGGGAGCAGGTCGAGATTGGCAATCGCAGTCTTTGTAATCAGGCTATCGGGTTCGATATCGCGCTCGAATACCGACCGTGCCTTCGGCTTTTTTTCCGGTTCATGCCCTAAAATAAAGCTGGCCGCAGATTGCGGATCCAAATCCCATAACAAAGTCTTTTTGTCACGACGCAATGCCGATTCCGCCGCCAGATTGACGGTAAGTGTCGTTTTGCCAACACCGCCCTTCAGGCTGTAAATCGCAATTACTTTTGCCTTGTGCGCCATTTCGCTTTGCTCCCCTCCCCATGCCCAAAAGTCAACTGCCGAGAAAGCTGTGTATTTCCTTGGGACAAGGCTTTCCCTTGTAAAACGCCTGCGCTAGGGCGAAGCCATGAACAGCGGAAACCGCGAAAATTTTAAATGCGACTTGGCGATTGTTGGCGGCGGCCTTGCCGGCGGGCTTATTGCGCTCGCGGTCGCGCGCCTGCGGCCCGAGTTGAAAATTGTGCTCATCGAGCAGGGCGAAAGCTTTGGCGGCAACCATATCTGGAGCTATTTCGCCACGGACATATTGCCCGAGCATCGCTGGCTGACCGCGCCTTTGGTGACCTATGGCTGGTCCGGATATGAAGTGCGTTTTCCCGCGCATAACCGCGAACTAGACAATATCTATTACACCATCGAGTCAGAGCGGCTCGACTGGGTACTGCGTAACAACCTTCCTGCTTCGGCGCTGATGCTGGGGCGTGAGGTAAAGTCGGTGTCGCCACGACTGGTTGTGCTGGACGGCGCGCAGCGGATCAACGCGGGCGGAGTGATAGATGCGCGCGGCGGCGGCGACCTCAACCATCTCGATTGCGGTTGGCAGAAATTTACCGGGCAGTTGATGCAGTTGTCGGAGCCGCATAATCTCACCAAACCCATCGTCATGGACGCGACGGTTGAGCAATATGATGGCTATCGGTTCGTCTATGTCCTGCCATTTGGCATGGACAAAGTATTTGTCGAGGACACTTATTACAGCGACAAGCCCGACCATGATGCGCGGCGCTATCGTCAACGCATCGCCGAATATGCCGACACCAACGGCTGGAAGGTCGAGCGTGTGTTGCGCGAGGAAAATGGTGTGCTCCCCGTGGTCATGGGTGGCGACCTCGAAAGCTATTGGGCGAGCGGCAGCGGCCGAACCGCTAAAGCTGGCGCGCGCGGCGCATTTTTCCAGGCGGTGACGAGCTATTCGCTGCCCGACGCGGTGCGTAACGCGATCTTTATTGCCGAGCAGCCCGATCTCGACGGCGACAAGCTCAACATGCTGATGCGCCAGCGCGCGCAGGAGCATTGGCAGGGTGGTAAATTTTACCGGATGCTCAACCGGATGCTGTTTCGCGGGGCCGATGTGACCGACCGCTATAAAATCCTCGAGCGGTTCTACAGGCTAAAGCCCGGATTGATTGAACGCTTCTATGCGGGGAAGACAACCGGTGGTGACAAGGCGCGTATATTGTCTGGCAAGCCGCCCATTCCCATCGGCAAAGCCATCACCGCGATCCGGAGCAAGAAGAAATGACGAAGACAGCGGCGATTATCGGTGCCGGATTCGGCGGACTGGCGCTCGCCATCCGTTTGCAATCGGCTGGGGTTGCAACCACCATTATCGAAGCACGCGATAAGCCCGGCGGCCGAGGCTATTATTGGGAAAAGGACGGCTTCACCTTCGATGGTGGGCCAACGGTCATTACCGACCCGCCATGTTTGGAGGAATTGTGGGCGCTGTCGGGTCATAAAATGGCCGACGATATCCAGTTGATGCCGGTGTTTCCGTTTTATCGCCTGAACTGGGCAGACGGTACGAACTTCGATTATTCAAACGACAGTGTCGGCCTGAAGGCAGAGATCGAGAAGCTCGATCCCGAAGATGTCGAAGGCTATCGCAAGTTCCTCGAATATTCGAAGGGTGTGTTCCAGGAAGGCTATCAGAAACTCGGCTCGGTTGCGTTTTTGGATTTTGCTTCGATGATCAAGGCCGCACCGGCGCTGATGAAATATCAGGCGTGGCGCTCGGTCTATTCGATCGTGTCGTCCTATGTGAAGAACGAGAAACTGCGGGAAGCGTTGTCCTTTCACACACTGCTCGTCGGCGGCAACCCGATGAGCACCAGCGCGATTTATGCGCTGATCCACACTATCGAAAAAGAAGGCGGCGTCTGGTTTGCCAAGGGTGGTACTAACCGGCTGGTCGCGGCGATGGTCACGCATTTTGAGCGGTTGGGCGGTCAAATCCGATTGGGCGATCCCGTCGCTGAAATCGAAACGCGCGGGGATAAGGTGATTGGTGTTCGCACCAAATCGGGCTGGCGGATGGACTGCGACGTTGCGGCGTCGAACGGTGACCTGATGCACACCTACAGGGATTTACTGACAAGCAACAAACGCGGTGAGCGCGCAGCGAAATCGCTGAATCGCAAAAGCTGGTCACCGTCCTTGTTCGTGCTGCATCTGGGCATCAAAGGCACATGGCCGGGCATTCCGCACCACATGATATTGTTCGGCCCGCGCTACAAAGGATTGCTCGACGATATCTACAAGAACGGGATACTCCCGAAGGACTTCTCGCTTTATCTGCACCACCCAACCGTAACCGACCCGTCACTGGCACCTGAAGGTTGCTCGACCTTCTACGTCCTCGCGCCTGTCGCGCATATGGGCAAGGCGCCGCTCGATTGGGACGGCGATGTGGGAGAGGCGCTGAAAGAGCGTATCCTCGACGAACTCGAACGCCGTTTGATCCCCGACATCCGGTCACGCATAATGACGCAATTTCATTATACGCCTGCCGATTTCGGCCGCGACCTATCAGCACATCTGGGCAGCGCATTCAGCCTTGAACCGGTATTATGGCAAAGCGCATTTTTCCGCGCCCACAACCGGGACGATGCAATACCGAATCTGTATTTCGTTGGCGCAGGTACGCATCCCGGAGCGGGTATTCCAGGCGTGGTGGGGAGTGCGAAAGCCACCGCGGCGCTGATTTTGGAGGAAATCAACAAGTGAAGCGATTGGCGGTTTACTGCGGTTCGGCGACGCCTGAAAACCCGATTTATATCATGGCAGCGGCAGAGGTTGGCAGAGCGCTTGCAAAACGCGGTATCGGCGTTGTGTATGGCGGCGGGCGGTTGGGTCTGATGGGCGCAGTCGCCAATGCTGCTTTGGATGCTGGCGGAGAAGTTATCGGCATCATCCCTGAAGCACTTGTCGGCGCAGAGGTAGCGCATAAAGGCTGCACCGAACTGCACGTCGTGTCCGGCATGCACGAGCGCAAGGCGCGCTTTACCGACCTATCCGATGGCTTCATCACCATTCCCGGCGGTGTCGGCACGATGGACGAATTGTGGGAGGCGATCAGCTGGTCGCAATTGGGCTATCACAGCAAGCCCGTGGGCGTTCTCAATGTCGCGGGGTTTTACGATCAACTGGTCGCCTTCAACCAGAACATGATCGACGTCGGTTTCATCCGCCCGCAACATGCCGGGATCATGATTGTCGATGACACGCTCGATGGTCTGCTGGAAAGAATGGCGGCTTATGTGCCGCATAAGAACATCTTTCAGATGAAGGCTGACGATCTTTGAGTGACCGCGCTGCGCTGGTGGCTTTCGCACAGGAAAGCATCTCGCGTGGGTCGAAATCGTTCCGCTTTGCCAGCCGCTTGTTCGAAAAGACAACGCGCGAACGGGTGTGGCTGCTCTACGCCTGGTGCCGCAAATGTGACGATATGGCCGATGGGCAGGACCATGGCGGTACGATGGAAGCCGTCGCGGATCCGATGGCGCGGCTGGCCGTTATCCGCGAACTGACAGCAAAGGCACTCGACGGCGAACCAACTGGCGAGCCAGCATTTGATTGCCTAGGCGTCGTCGCACGCGAATGTGGCCTTACAAAAAAAATGGCGGACGATGTCATCGAAGGTTTTGCGCTCGATGCCGCCGATTGGCAGCCCCGCCGTGAAACCGATCTCTATCGCTATTGCCATCATGTCGCAGGCGCAGTTGGCGTGATGATGGCTGTGGTAATGGGCGTTTCGCCGGATGATGAGTCGACGCTCGACCGCGCATGTGACCTCGGGCTGGCTTTCCAGCTTGCCAATATCGCGCGTGATATATCGGAGGATGACGTCGCAGGGCGCTGCTACCTACCCGACGACTGGATGGCGATGCTCGAAATCGGTCCAGGCGAGCTGATGAAGCCGCATAACCGTAAGAAATTGGCGTTGATGGGGCGCTGGCTGGCGGATGAGGCGGAGCAATATGAGGCATCGGCGCGCGTCGGTGCGGCCGTACTACCCTTCCGCGCCCGCTGGGCGGTATTGTCGGCGGCGGGTATTTACGGCGAAATTGCTCGCAAGGTGCGCAGCGCCGGCGAACATGCATGGGACCAGCGCATATACACAAGCCGCCCTGAAAAATTTCGTTGGGTCAGGAAGGCGTTTGTTGATGCCTTGGCAAATAATCCGCGCGATATGGACCGCGACAGCCTTTGGACTAGGATTCGCTCAGCAGTTTAGCAGCGCGTCCGGCCAGTCGTTCGACGGCCGCATCGTGAATGTCCGGCGCGCAGCAAATCAAGCCGAAATCCAGTGGCTCGCGTTTGTTGTAGATGATCGGCTTACCCAGAGCATCGGTAACGACTGCACCTGCTTCCTGCGCGACCAGATGCGCCGCAGCAATGTCCCATTCACTCCCCCACCGCAAAGTCGCCACCAAGTCAGCGCGGTCGCACGCGACCATTGTCATACGCATGGCGATGCTGTTGGGCTTAGCGACGGTGACCAGATCGCGGTCCAATTTGGGCAGGTCATCGGCAGGAACGCGCGAGCCAATAAAATTTAGTCGGGTACTTCCAGTTAGCCGCTGACCATTGCAGGTCACACCCTCTCCGCTGGCCGCAACCCATAACTTACCTTCGGCAGGCGCGGCCATCACGGCAAATAGCGGCACGCCGTCTGCGACCAGCGCCACCGATACACACCAGCCACTTCGCCCCCGCACATAGTCGCGGGTGCCATCTATCGGATCGACCAACCAAAGCAATCGCGCATCCAGCCGCGCTGGATCGTCGACCGTTTCCTCGGACAACCACGCCGCCTCTGGCAAAATGCCGCGCAGACGCTCGGTCAGCAGGACATCGACCGCCATGTCGATGTCGCTGACTGGATTATTCTTGCTCTTTTCCCAGACCCTGGTGTCGGGCACTGCACCATTACGCCAACTATCGAAGGCCAGCGCCGCTGCCTCCTGCGTGGCAGCTATTACCGCGTTCCTGTCCAGCTGCTGCTCAGGCACCTGCAATCATCATCCCGTCGATCCGCAGCGTAGGCGCGTTATTGCTGCGGATAAATTCGAGATCGTTGGCGGCGGTCATAGCCTTGAACATATCTTTGAGATTTCCGGCAATGGTGAATTCGCTAACTGGCCCTGCAATCTCGCCATCGATGATGAGGAAGCCTGCGGCCCCGCGGCTGTAATCGCCGGTGACCGGATTGACTCCTTGCCCGGCGAGTTCGTGGATATAAATGCCATGCTTGATATCAGCCATCAACTCGGAGGGATTAACTGAGCCGCCCTCGAGATGCAGGTTCGAAGGACTAACCCCGGGCGCGCCGCTAACACCGCGGCTCGCATGACCGGTCGGCTCCAACCCCAATTGTCGCGCCGATGCACTTTCCATCAGCCAACCGGTGAGCACGCCGTTTTCGATGATCGAACGCCGCGCAGTGGGAAGACCTTCCCCATCGAAAGCCTTTGAACCAAGCCCGCGCTTTCGGTGCGGATCGTCGATGATCGAGATGCTGCTATTGAACAACTGCTTGCCGTTGGCGTCGAGTAAGAAACTGGTCTTGCGCGCAATCGCCGAGCCCGAAATCGCACCGAGCAGATGTCCGACGAACGAACTGCCGACGCGCGGGTCGAAGATGAGCGGCATCTGCCCGCTTTTCACAGTGCCGGGATTTACCCGCTTTACGGCGCGTCCGCCTGCACGCTTGCCAATCGCGGTAGCGCTGTCGAGATCGGCATAATGTCGTGCGGAGCGCCAGTCATAATCGCGCTCCTTGGCATCGCCGTCGCCTGCCAACACACTTGCCGAAATGCCATAACCAGATCCGGATTTGACACCGGCAAAGCCGTGGCTGGTCGCCAGCGCAAATATCGAGCGGCTCGCGCTTGCGCCTGCACCTTCGCTGTTAGTTACGCCCGGGACAGCGCGCGCAGCGTCCTCGCACTCGAGCGCAGCGGCACGCAGTTCGGCAGGGTCCGGGTCTTTGCCATCATCTGCGTCAAGATCGGGTAGATCGCCCTTCAACAAACGATCCTGCGGCGCGAGCCCCGCATATTGGTCTTCGGGTGCCTCTTTCGCCATATCGATGGCGCGCATGACTAATCCGGCCAGTATCACCGGATTCATGTTGGATGAGGAAATTGTAGCCGACCGCTGTCCAACGAATACGCGCAATCCGATATCTTCGCCCTCCGACCGCGCCACATCTTCAAGCGCGCCGAGACGAACTTGTACTTCAGTTGACGCGTCGCAGACATACACGGCGTCGGCGGCAGCGGCTCCTGCCTTGATTGCTTGGGAAACGAGATCTTGTGCGCGCGTCAGCGCTTCTTGTGGTTTCAACATCGCTCCCGCTTAGGCGCGAGGCGATTAGGCGTCAATTCGTTGAGGTTCAGAAAACCGTGAACAGGACGGCCAGCAGCACCGGAATACCGAGTGCGGCGACCCATAGTTTTATCCGGTCAGCGTTAAAGCGCGTCTCAAGACCGCCCTCGCCCAGGTCGCCCTGTTCGAGCGCCTGCCAGCGCCGCTCCATATTACGGCAGGCTGGTATCACCATCGCCACAAACCCGACCAACGCGAAATACGGCAGGATTGATGTGCCTTCCGAGTGCATCGCTGGCGATGTAATGAATATTAATGCAAGCGTATAAACCACAAGTGCCACTGCAACATGATCGCTGATGCGCTTGGCATAGCTCTTGTGTGCGCGTGCCTGTGATGCATGGTGGGCTCTGGCCATTTTACTCTCCCCTGACTCTCCGGTAATAAGACTGTCACCATATGCGCAGGGATTCAAGCGGATTTACCAACTATCAGGGAAGCCCTAAAATCTTGTGATTTTGCAAGGACAAGCGCCACTTGGGGTTGGCGTTGACGAATTGGGTTGCGGCTTCGACGTTGACGCGGTTAAGCGACTCATCGCCGCTATCCATTGGCTGGATCAGAAAGTTTTTGAAATTCCACCCTTCCATCGCGTCGGTGTCGCTTCCCCGCTGCGGCCAGACAAGCTTCAATTCATCACCGGCATGCTGAACGACGTTGGAGCCAGCCTTCGGGCTGATACACACCCAATCGATGCCCGGATGGGCGGTAATAGTGCCGTTGCTTTCGATAGCGATTGTGAAACCTTTGTCGTGGAGCGCTTCGACAATCGCATCGTCCACCTGCAACATCGGCTCGCCGCCAGTGATGACGACATAACGATGTTCGTTGCCCGCGCCCCATAATTCAGCAACCTTGGCGGCCAATGCCTCCGCCTCAAATCGTCCGCCATTCTCGCCATCCATGCCGACAAAATCGGTATCGCAGAATTGACAGACTGCTGAAGCGCGGTCCTCCTCACGGCCTGTCCACAAATTGCATCCGGCAAAGCGCAGAAACACCGCTCTTCGTCCGGCGTGTACGCCCTCGCCCTGCAATGTCAGGAAAATCTCTTTAACCGCGTAGCTCATGCGTAAATAGTCGGGTCGACCAACCCCGCATCGGCAAAGCCCTTGGCCCGCAGGCGGCAGCTATCGCAGCGGCCACAGGCTTTATTATCGGGGCTGGGGTCATAGCACGACCAGCTCATCCCGGCATCCAGACCCAACCGAGCGGCTTCGGTTGCAATGTCGGCCTTGCTCATGTGCAGTAGCGGCGTGTGTACAGTGAAGCCGTCACCCTCGACTCCGGCCTTGGTCCCCAGGTTCGCCATCGCCTCGAACGAGCGGATGAATTCAGGGCGGCAATCGGGATAGCCTGAATAATCGAGCGCATTAACGCCGATCCACAGATCGCGTGCGCCACGGGCCTCGGCAAGACCAAGACAGAGCGAAAGGAATATAGTGTTACGCGCCGGTACATAGGTCACCGGAATTGCGTTTTCCTCCACGCCTTCCTTCGGCACATCGATATCCGCCGTTAGCGCCGATCCGCCAAAACGGGTCAGGTCTAGCGGCAATACTATATGCTCGACCGCACCCAGATGCGCGGCAATATGCGATGCACTTTCCAACTCGATGCGGTGGCGCTGGTTATAATCAATGGTCAGCGCAACAAGCGCATAACCCGCCTCACGCGCCAGTCCTGCGACCACCATCGAATCGAGGCCACCCGACAGCAGGACAATGGCAGATTTGGCGTTTTGCGGCATAAGAAGCAGTGATTTCTTGAGGGAGGAGCGTATCGCGGTGCAATTATGCTCCGAACGCGTGTTGGGCAACCGAAAACCTGCGCGCCTGCCATTCACTAACGCTTCACCTCGCGAATTGCACAATCGGTTATCGAGGCGAAGACATGGCGTTCTTGGGAACAAGCAGCAAAAAAGACCGATGGAAATCGGCGGTGGCGGTCATCGTCCTGCACGCGGTGGTCGGTTATGCCATATTGACCGCATTCGACATGCGGCCTGGTGACATCGTGACGTCGGCACTCAGCAATCTA
Organism: Sphingomonadales bacterium; assembly: GCA_031370535.1. GTDB lineage: Bacteria > Pseudomonadota > Alphaproteobacteria > Sphingomonadales > Sphingomonadaceae > Sphingorhabdus_B. The sequence goes on from JANMQN010000016.1 coordinate 22,102, forward strand.
AATGTGATCGACGTGCCCGTTCCGGCGACGGTAGCTGAAGACAGACCCAAACAGGCGGCACCCGAGTCCAGAGGTGCGGCGTCTGCCGCCAATTTCAAGAAGACCAGTGTGCCGCGCGAAGCTCCAAAGCGCGTCGTGAAAGTTCCGACAAAATCGATAGCTGCCGCGCCAAAGGCAGGCAAAGGCCGCGAAAATGACACAGGCGCAGCCAATAAACCTGGTGATGGCAACGGCGCGGGAGGCGCCGGTTCGGGCTTTGGCAGCGGAAATGGCGGCGATGGCACCGGCGGCGGCGTTGCTTCACGCGCCAAGTTAGTAAGCGGAAAAATCAAAAACTTGGACTATCCCAAATCGGCGACTGCGGCAAAGCAGGGCGGCTCCGTCACCGCTCATTTCACGGTCGGCACTGACGGCCGGGTGAAGAAATGCCGCGTGGTGAAATCGAGCGGCAATGCCGATATCGACGCTACCACCTGTCGCCTGATCGAAGAGCGATTCCGTTATGAACCCGCGCGAGATAAGGCCGGGCAGCCGATTAGCGACGTGACCGGATGGCAGCAAACATGGTGGCTGGAACGCGGCAGGCGCAAGATCACGCGACCCGAAGACGACCTGCCCAAGCCGCCGCCAATTTACGTGCCGCCGCCCGACAATAACTGAGGAAGAAAAGTGGTGCACCCGGAGCGATTCGAACGCCCGGCCCTCAGATTCGTAGTCTGATGCTCTATCCAGCTGAGCTACGGGTGCACTGGAAGGCGGCTATTAGGCAGGTAGCTATGTATGTGCAACACCTAATTTGCCTGTCAGGCCTGCTTGCACGTCGATTTCCGGCGGATGACATCTATTGCCGAAAATTCATCCGGACGGGTTAGCAGAATACGGATCAGTGCGATGCCGCGGTCGTGTTGGAGCGTTACCGGTTCATAACCCTTTGGCGCCGTTTGGCCGGCTTTCATGAGGGCGAGCCGCACTGCCTTGCCACCCGTATCACGATCGCTGCGCACGACGGCAACATCGGTGCGCGCGTCAAAAATACTGACAGACCAATAATGGTCGGATACCGGCACTACGTCGATCAGCACGGGGCTCTTCGAGATATCGAATACACAGCTTGAATAGGACAGGTCGGGGCTTGGCCGCACGATTGGCTGGTTGTCCGCTGTTGCCATCTCTCCAAAAGCAAACTGGTTGGTCGGGCCGCGTGATCCGATCTTTTTCATTGCAGCATTCATCAGGACATAGGGCATTGCCAGCAAAGTCGCCTGATATGTGCCAAATCCGATGGCAAGCCCGGTCAGGACAGGAATCAGCCAGCGCCGCATCATTTGCACCCCTGCCGTTGGATTATGGGCAACCGGGTCTTCGCCGGATCGGCCATTATCGCAGCCGACGGGTGATAAAGCCGCAACGTCAAGTCAAATGCCTTGACGCCGCCCGTTGGCAGCCATGCACCGGTTGGTTCAGTGGGAGATACAATGAATGACCATTGCCCGCTCTCATTCCGGACTGCGGCATGCGCGGGGATCGACCAGCGGTTGGCGGAGTTCTTTACCAGCCAGCCTTCGCCCTGATATAATGTGACGCTCCACCATCGGCCTTCGAGCTTACCGCCGGTGACCCGATAAGTGCAGCGTCCGTCGAGCGGTCTGCCATCGCTGTCGATCTTTGCAGTAAAGTACATCGCCTCTTTGGCCGGTAGCGCCAATATGCCCGACAGTGCGACCTTGGCGCGGGTTAGTGAGGTTTGACCAGTTGTGCCAAAGCTTTTACCCGTGGTCCAAGCCCCGTTCGCAATCATGCCGTCGGAAATGCCACCGCGAACCTGATGCACGGCAAAAGCCGCGCCGCCAATCAAGCCTAGCGTTATGAAGATGGCGTATAAATGCCAGTTTTTCATGCCTCTCCCATAAGGCAGAGACTAGCCACGTTTCCTAAGCCTTGGCAAGCGCCGCCTGAGCCGCCGCCAATCGCGCTATTGGCACGCGGTACGGCGACGCGCTGACATAATCGAGGCCAACCTTCTCGCAGAAGGCAATCGATGCCGGATCACCGCCATGTTCGCCACAAATGCCTAGCTTGATGTCCGGTCGGGTTGCACGGCCCTTATTCGCGGCGATTTCGATGAGCTGCCCAACGCCTTCGACATCGATGCTTACAAACGGGTCGCGCGCGTAGATGCCCTTGTCGACATAATGTGTCAGGAAACGTGCGGCGTCGTCCCGCGATACGCCCAATGTGGTTTGCGTAAGGTCGTTCGTACCAAAGCTGAAGAAACTGCCGACTTCGGCAATTTCATCGGCCATCAAAGCAGCGCGCGGGAGTTCGATCATCGTGCCGACCAGATATTCGATGCGCTTGCCTTGTTCGGCGAACACCGCTTCGGCAGCCTTATCGACGACGTCTTTCATCAACTCAAGCTCGCGGCGGGTGCCGACGAGAGGAATCATGATTTCGGGAACCGGCGCGACTGCCAGAGAACAGGCGGCTTCGAAAATTGCCCTAGCCTGCATCTCGTAGATTTCGGGATAGGTTACACCTAGGCGGCAACCACGATGGCCAAGCATCGGGTTGACCTCGTGCAGCTCGGCGGCGCGTTGTTTGAGCACCTCAATGCCGACGCCCGCCGCCTCCGCCACATCGGCAAATTCCGATTCTTCATGCGGCAGGAATTCGTGCAACGGCGGGTCGAGCAAGCGGATGGTCACAGGAAGCCCCGCCATCACATCGAAAATCGCGGCAAAATCCTTGCGCTGTTCGGGCAGCAACTTGTCGAGCGCGACGCGGCGACCTTTTTCGTCGTCGGCCAAGATCATCTGGCGCACGGCGGTAATCCGCGCCGCGTCAAAGAACATATGCTCGGTACGGCAGAGGCCAATGCCCTCCGCGCCGAAATCGCGGGCAGTTTGTGCGTCCAAAGGCGTTTCGGCGTTGGCGCGGACTTTCATCCGGCGGCCGGCGTCAGCCCAGACCATCAAGGTACCAAAATCGCCTACCAGCTCGGGCTGCAAGGTCGGGACCGCGCCCGCCATCACTTCGCCGCTGGTGCCGTCTATTGTGATGATATCGCCCTCGCCCAATTTCCGGTCACCGATCCGCAAGGTCTTGGCCTTGGCGTCGATCTGCAAGCTGCCCGCGCCAGACACGCAAGGCCGACCCATGCCGCGTGCGACCACCGCCGCGTGGCTGGTCATACCGCCGCGTGCGGTTAGAATTCCCTTGGCGGCGTGCATGCCATGAATGTCTTCGGGACTGGTTTCGATGCGGACAAGAATGACTGCCTCGCCCATCGCGTCATGCTGTTCGGCGGTGTCGGCGTCGAACACGATCTTGCCCGAAGCCGCGCCGGGCGACGCTGGCAATCCGCTCGTCAACACATCGCGGGCCGCATTGGGGTCGAGCGTCGGGTGAAGCAACTGGTCAAGCGCCATCGGGTCGACACGCAATACCGCTTCTTCCTTGGTAATAAGCCCCGATTCAGCCATATCGACCGCGATCTTCAGCGCGGCCTTTGCGGTGCGCTTGCCGGAACGGGTTTGCAGCATCCAGAGCTTCTCGCGCTCGACGGTGAACTCGATATCCTGCATGTCGCGGTAATGCGTTTCGAGGATGTTGAACACATCGGCCAACTGCCCGTAGACCTCGGGCATGGCCTCTTCCATGCTTAATGGCTTGGCCCCCGCACGCTCGCGCGCCGCCAGCGTCAGATATTGCGGCGTGCGGATGCCCGCGACCACGTCCTCACCCTGCGCGTTCATCAGGAACTCTCCATAATACGTGTTCTCGCCGGTTGCGGGGTCGCGGGTGAAGGCAACGCCGGTCGCCGACGTCTCGCCCATATTGCCGAACACCATCGCCTGCACATTGACCGCGGTTCCCCAGTCGCCCGGGATATTATTCAGGCGGCGATAGACCTTCGCGCGGTCCGATTCCCATGATCCGAATACCGCACCGACCGCACCCCATAACTGGTCATGCACATCCTGCGGAAAGGGCTTGCCCCATTCGGCCTCAACCAGTCTCTTATATTGGGCAACCAAGGCCTTCAAATCATCCGCAGAAAGTTCGGTGTCGAGATAAAATCCACGATCTTCCTTGGCGATTTCCAGCGCCTCTTCAAACGCGCCATGATCGAGTTCGAGCACGACATCGGCATACATCTGGATGAAGCGGCGATAACTGTCCCAGGCAAAGCGCGCGTCTCCCGATGAGGTTGCGAGCCCTTCAACGGTAACGTCGTTAAGACCCAGATTCAGAACGGTATCCATCATCCCCGGCATTGATACCCGCGCACCGGAACGCACAGAGACGAGCAGCGGATTGGCGGGATTGCCGAAGGTCTTGCCGGTCGCGCTCTCGATGTGAGCAATGCCGTTTGCGACTTCCGCGCGCACGCTGTCCGGGAAGGTCTGGCCATTGGCATAATAAGCGGTGCACATCTCGGTCGTGATAGTGAAACCGGGGGGCACCGGTAGACCAATCGAAGCCATGCCGTCGAGATTGGCACCCTTACCGCCCAAGATATTCTTGTTGCCACGAACGGTTTCATCGCCGTCCGAAACACCGCCACCGAACCGATATACGTACTGGGTCATCCCGCAGCCATTCCTTTTACTTGGCCTTATTGCTTGCCCGCCGTTGTGCAGTGCAGCGCATTGGAGTCAAGTATGGAAGGCGTTTATTTGCCGGATTTGTTTGCAAACAACATAAAGCGAGCGAGCGGACGTTTGAACGACAGTAAATAAAGCACGTGCATGAAGACGAATGCCAGTGCGAGGTTGGCGAACAACTCGTGCGCTTCCTCATAAGCCTCCCCCGATTCATCCTCGCTGCCTTCACTTTGTTCGCTTTCATTTTCGCCCGAGAATGAAAACGAACTGAGCGAGGTCGGCTGCAGCGCACGGCCATTGTCCATGAGCAAGCCGGTGCCGGTCGAGCCAATGACCGAAATGGCGATACCCGCCAGCAACACGCGGCTGATTGCGGGGTGAGTAGCAATGCCTTTCAGCCGCATGTCCTTGAATGACGGATAAAACCGCTCCAGCCCAAGCTGCGGCACGCCGCTCAACGCCCAGATCAGCCGAAACAGGATGAGCCCTGCAACGCCATAGCCGAGCCAAGCGTGGATCAGGCCCATTTCTGCGGAAAAATAAGCGGCGAGAACGGTAAGCGCGAGGAAGGCATGAAAAATGCGGATGCGGTGCATGACGGCCATGACGGGGGGTTCCTTTGGAGAGGTAACCACCCAAACGCGCTTAGGGTCATAACTACATTGATTGAGATCAATCGTCGAGAATATAGCTGAGGTGCCTCAGCCCTCGATTTTCGAGAAATCCGCCACGCGGTGAACGGCGTCACGGAAACGGGCGAGCAGTCCTAGGCGGAACGCCCGTTTGGCCGCGTCCGGGTCATTGACCATCACGCCTTCGAAAAAAGCGTCGATGGGAGCCCGCAAGCTGGCCAGAGCCGCCATTGCGCCTTCGAAATCTTCGGCATCGACAGCTGCGGCGGCTTTGGGTTCGGCGGTGTCGAGGGCAGTGAGGAGCGCTGACTCTTCAGCGACCAGATCGGCCGGAGCGGGCGCAGCCGCATCCACGCTGTCCGCCGCCTTCAATATATTCGCCGCGCGCTTATATCCGGCCAAAAGGTTCACACCCTCATCGGTTGCCACAAAAGCCTGTAAGGCTTCGGCGCGAAGCACAATCCGATCCAGTCGTCCATCGCCGCGCCCTAGCCAATCACCGGATGCCGCAACAAAATCGTGCCGAACCCCCGATTCCTTTTGTTGGACAGCTAACCTGTCGGCAAGGAAGTTTTGAACCACTGTCAGCAAACCACGTCGTTCTAAATCGCTGTCAGACAGAATTGCTCGTTCATCGGATTGCCCTAACCAAAATTGGATAGGCGCGTCCGTGTGAAGCTTAAGATTGTTTGCCAAAATCAAACGAATTATCGCGAGTGACGCTCGACGAAGGGCAAATGGATCTTTCGATCCGGTCGGATATTCTTTGATATCAAAAAACGACAAAAGCGTGTCCAGCTTATCCGCCAGACTTACCGCCACCGTGACCGGCGCGATGGGGACTTCATCACCCTGCCCGACCGGTTTGTAATGGTCGCGGATTGCGTCGGCGACGGCGTCGTTCTCGCCCTGCGCGCGGGCGTAATAGCCGCCCATGATGCCCTGCAGTTCGGGAAACTCGCCGACCATGCCGGTGACGAGGTCGGCCTTGCACAGCCGCGCGGCGCGCGCGGCATCATCGGCGCTTGCGCCTTTGACAATACCCTCTCCGACCAACCATCGCGCCAGCTTGGCCACGCGCTCGACCTTGTCGGCAACGGTACCCAACTTTTCGTGGAAGGTAATTTGCAACAGCTTCTCTGCCTGCTTGTCGAGCGCGACCTTCAGATCCTGCTCCCAGAAGAATTTCGCATCCGACAATCGAGCCGCCAGCACCTTCTCATTGCCCGCGACAATCGCCGCACCGCAGTCATTTGCAACGATATTCGCGGTGCAGACAAATGCGTTGGCAAGTTTGCCGTTCGAGTCGTGGCAGACGAAATATTTCTGGTTCACCCGCGCGGTGAGCTGGATGACTTCTTGCGGAACTTGCAGGTAGCTAGGATCGAACCGCCCAAGCATCGGCACTGGCCACTCGGTCAGTCCGGCATTTTCCGCGACCAGACCTTCATCTTCCACCAGCGTCAGGCCCGCCGCCTCAGCCGCCGCCTTCGCGCCATCGCGGATGATTGCGCAGCGTTCAGAAAAATGGACGATGACATGGCAGGTGCGCAGCTTTTCGATATAATCGCCAGCGTTGCCGATGGTGATCGGGCCTTTGTGGTGGAACCGGTGGCCCATCGTCGCCGCGCCGCTGACGATGCCATCGATCTTGCATGGCACCACATCGTCACCCAGCAATGCAACGATTCCCTGCAACGGACGCACCCAGCGCAAGCTCTCGGTGCTCGTCGACGCCGCGCCCCAGCGTTGTGACTTGGGCCACGGGAACGTGCGGATAATCGCGGGGATCGCTTCGCCAAGCACATCGGTGGTGTTGCGACCCGCTTTCTCGACCACGGCAAAATAAACTCCGTCGCGTTCGACCAACTGGTCTTGGCTGAGGCCCGTCTTGCGGAGAAAGCCCTCCATCGCCTGCGGCGGCGCGCCGACTTTTGGCCCCTTGGTTTCTTCGGACACTGCTTCGGTCGCCAGCGGCAGGCCCTTGGCGATCAACGCAAGACGGCGCGGGGTGGCGAAGGTTTCGACGCTGTCCGACGCGAGGCCAGCCTTGGCCAATACATCGGTAAACAGCCGCGCCAAATCCTCCTTGGCCTTCCCCTGCATCCGCGCAGGAATTTCTTCGGAGCGGAGTTCGAGCAGGAAATCGGTCACGCGGACCACCCATTCTTCTCCATCCACGCCTGACAGCTGCCTTTGGCAAGGTCGCGGACGCGGCCCATGTAGCTGGCGCGTTCCTGCACGGAGATCACGCCGCGCGCCTGCAACAGGTTGAACAAGTGACTCGCCTCAATCGCCTGGTCATAAGCCGCCAAGGGAATGTTCGCCTCGATACAGCGCTTTGCCTCCGCCTCGGCATGTTCAAAGCCTTTGAACAATTGCGCGGTGTCGGCAATTTCGAAATTATACTTCGAATGTTCCTGCTCGTTTTTCAGGAACACGTCACCGTAGGACACGCCGTGATTGTTGAATTTCAGATCGTACACGCTGTCGACGCCTTGAATATACATAGCCAGCCGTTCCAACCCGTAAGTCAGTTCGCCCGCGACCGGCTTGCAATCGAACCCGCCAACCTGCTGGAAATAGGTGAACTGCGTGACTTCCATTCCGTCACACCAGACTTCCCAGCCGAGGCCCCAAGCGCCCAGCGTGGGCGATTCCCAGTCGTCTTCGACAAAGCGGATGTCATGTTTCAACGGATCGATACCGATGGCGTCCAATGAACCCAGATACAACTCCTGCAAATTCGCAGGGCTTGGCTTCATGATCACCTGATATTGGTAGTAATGCTGCAACCGGTTGGGGTTTTCGCCATATCGGCCATCGGTCGGGCGGCGGCTAGGTTGCACATAAGCTGCGTTCCAGTGATCCGGCCCGAGCGAACGTAGCGCGGTTGCCGGATGAAAGGTCCCTGCCCCCATGCGCATATCGTAAGGCTGCAATATGACACAGCCCTGCTTGCCCCAATAATCATGGAGCGTGAGGATCAGGTCCTGAAAGCTAAGCGGCGTGCCAGACATGGCCAGCCCTTGGCGGAGAAGCCGCGCTAAATCAAGGTTCTGGAAGCGGTTGCGGCATTTTGTCAGCCTAGCATATCTTTCTGTAAGGTGTTGTTGACATCGAATACGAATCGGTTTAGTAAGGTGTCCATGACACAAAGACAGTATCACCTGACATGAAGAACCAGCTGAAAGTGCTGCGCGCGATGCGCAACTGGAGCCAGGCGGAACTTGGCGAGCATCTCGATGTGTCACGCCAGGCAGTCAATGCAATCGAGACGGGCAAATATGATCCGTCGTTGCCCCTGGCGTTCAAGATTTCAAGGCTGTTCGGGCAGCCTCTCGAGGAGATTTTCGATGACGGATTCGACGGAGGCCAGAATGGCGAAGCTTGAAGACGAGGCCTCAAATGGCCGGAGCATTCTCTGGATGGTGATGGCCGGGCTTGGTATTGTGATGACATTAGGCGCTATCGCGGGTTTCATGGGCGAGCATCAATCGAATGGCGGAGGCGCACTCTCCAGCGTTGCTCTTGCTGTGCTGGTCGGTTTCGGCGCGATCATTGCCGGCTTGAGCTATGCAATCTGGCGCAACGCCAAAAAGCTGAAATCAAACGGCGAACCAATGACCAAGCGGGAAAGGCTGAACCGCAATATCATTCTCGGCCTCAGTTTACTGGGCGGCGTCATGGGCGTCGTTTTGTCAACGTCGAGCATTGGCACCACAGCACATAACGGACCAGGGCCTTTATCGGCGATCTTCAGTTCGGGGCCAATTCCATTAACCATCGTCCTACCGTTTGTCATTGTCTGGGCGGTGATCATGCCGGTCGTCGCATGGTTCTGGCATACGCGTGCGATCGATGAGCAGGAAGCGAGCGCTTACCGCGACGGCGGCTACTACGCGGCTTACGTTTTTCTTATATTTGCGCCGTTGTGGTGGGTGCTGTGGCGTGGCGGCTTTGTGCCTCAGCCCGACGGTGTTGCAATTTACCTGACATTCTCGATGATCTGGTCAGCGGTCTGGTTCTGGAAAAAATATCGCTGACAATCAACAATTTATCGTTCAACTCTTCACAACTCTATTCTGGGAGAATCTTCATGCGTACATATTTAAAGTCCTTATTAGCAGCTACTGCGTTGCTCACTTTCGCACCGGCCATGGCGCAGGACGCTCCAACGGAGGCGCCAGCCGCCGTTGAGGCGCTCGACCCGGTCAAGGTTCAGCCGGTCTCGGTCAAGGACGTCGACCCGGCCTTGTGGGTGGTCAAAGACGAAGACACCACCATTTACCTGTTCGGTACAGTCCATATCCTGAAACCGGGCCTTGGCTGGTTTGACGAGGCGGTGAAGGACGCGTTCGACAAGTCCGACCGGCTCGTGCTGGAAATGGTCGAGCCTTCACCCGCCGAAACCCAAACGCTATTTTCCAAGCTGGCGATCGACACCAGTGGCAAGACGTTGCGGTCGAAAATGACCGATAGTGATCGCCCGATTTACGAAGCCGCGATTGGCAAAATCGGTTTGCCTGTCGCGGCATTGGATCCGCTGGACCCCTGGGCAGCCGCAGTGACATTGTCGGTCGTCAACATGCAAAAGCAGGGATTCGATGCCAATAGCGGCGTCGAAAAGCAGCTGACGGCAGCGGCGAACGCAAGCAAGAAGCCGATTGGCGGCGTCGAGACGATGGAATTCCAGCTTGGCGTATTCGACGCTATTCCAGAAGCTGAACAAATCCGCTTCCTCATTGAAACCGCGAAAATGACCGATGATACCGGCAAGATGATGGACCGGATGGTCGAGCTCTGGGGAACGCCCGACCCTGACGGATTGGGTCAATTGATGAATGAAGGCATGACCAGCCGCGTATTGTATGACGCGCTTCTAACCAATCGGAACGCAAATTGGGCGAAATGGATTCAGGCCCAGATGGAAAAGCCGGGCGTGACCTTTATGGCCGTGGGCGCTGGCCATCTTTCAGGTCCGACAAGTGTTCAGGCGCTGCTCCCCGCTTATGGCCTGACTGCACAACGGGTAGCTTATTGATATCCAATGTGTAACAGGGTGAAGGTCCGCCAAGCGCGGACTTTCACCTATTTTGCGGGGCGAACAATGGACAATCTGGCAGCAACGCCGAAGTCGATAGAAGAAGCGGCAGATGTGAAGCTGTTTCCCCGCATTGTGCCCAGCGTTGGCTGGATCGTGCTGTATTTCCTACTGCAGGGGGTTTGCACGGCAGTCATCATGGCCGCTGGCATCAGCGTATCCGGCCCCGGGGGGACCGCCTCTGCATTGAACAACCCCATGGTAATATTATGGGGGCTCGTCAGTTCCGCGATTATCCAGATGGCGCTAATGTGGCTGTATTTACGTAAGGACGGGCGCGCCAGATTGCTCGGCCTGACAGATTTCGGACGGTTGTCATTTGGACGAGTTGCTGTTTTGGCATTCGGTCTTGTTGTCGCCGCCATGCTTTTTAACTTCCTCTATGCCCATTACGCCATTCCAGGCGTCAAGATGCAGGAAGAAATGGAAAAAATGATCGCCAGCATTCCGCGTACGCCGCTGAACATGGCGGCCGGGCTTTTCGCCATCGGGATTGCTGCACCGATTGTCGAGGAGTTGCTGTTCCGCGGAATGTTGCAGAACGCGCTGAGCAAATATATGCCGTTTTGGGGAGCGATCATTCTATCATCGCTGGGCTTCGCACTCGTGCATATGCAGCCGTACGCGATACCCGGCCTGATGTCACTCAGCCTGGCGTTCGGTTTTCTTTACCACCTTACAGGATCGCTCCGGACCAACATATTGCTGCACATGGCGAACAATATTTTTGCACTGTTGATTACCCAGGGCGTAAGTTAAACCACGACCGGTTCTAACAAACGAAGCGTGCCTGCATCTGCATCGATTTCCGCCATGCCGCCAACAGGCAGCGTGAATTGATCGGTAATGTGCCCGAACCACGCCCCCTGATATGCCGGAATACCGAGTGAACCCAGATGCTGGGTCAGCACATCGTTCAATGTGAAACCGCCAAAGCTGCTGCCTTTGTTGACGCAGTCTGTGCACTGGCCGAACACCACGCCCTTTAAATTCTTGAGCACGCCTGCCTGCCCCAATTGGGTGAGCATGCGGTCGATGCGGTATTCGGCCTCATCTACATCTTCGAGAAACAGGATCGCGCCGTCGAAATTGGGCAGATAAGGTGTGCCCGCAAGCGCGGTGAGCACAGTAAGATTGCCGCCCAGTAATTTGCCCTGTGCCTTACCCTTGCCGCTGCCCAGCACACGGGTTCGCCAGCGGCGTTGCGCCAGCCGGTCTTCGCCGCCCTCGGGATTTACGAAAGTGGGCGTACCGCCTTCAAACGCGATCGACCGGAAACTGTCCCATGATGGTTTGCCCCAAGCGCTGCCAGCATTGGGGCCGTGCAGCGTTACAAAACTGCCCTTGGCCGCAATCGCCATATGCAGTGCAGTGATGTCGCTAAACCCTGTGAGCAATTTTGGATTAGAACGGATCTTCTCCCAGTCGAGATAAGGCAACAACCGCGCGCTGCCCCATCCGCCGCGCACCGCGAAGATGGCCTTTACATCCTTGTCGGCAAACATCGCATTGACGTCCGCAGCCCGGTCCTTGTCCGCGCCAGCGAGATAGCCGTAGCGGTTCAGTATATGCGGCGCGCGCTTGGGCTTCAAACCCATCGCAACAATTGCCTCTTCAACAAGCTGGATTTGGAACGGCTCGTCGCTGGCGGACGCAGGCTCGATTAGGCCGACTGTGTCCCCGACCTTTAATCGCTGCGGTTTACGAGTGACCACTGCTAACCGCGCACTGGGTTCAGCCATAACGGCCGGGGCCGACAGCAACGCCGCCAACCCCGCCATGATTTGTCTTCTGTCGCAGGTCAGAACTTGACCTCCGCCTGAAGGGTGAATGACCGCCCGCGCGGGTCGGCCACTCGCGGTTCCCACGAGCTACCGGCACCGGAATTACTGTCGTAGGTGATCGCGAACGGAGGGTCGGTGTTGAAGATATTCTTGATACCGCCAGTCAGTTTGAACCGTTCGCCGAAGCGATAGCTCGTCGACAAGTTGTACACGATGTATTCCTTAACGCGCGCATTAAAGTCGGGACGGTTGATGGACCCGGGTATGGCTGTGTTGTTTTTATATCCGTTGCGGAAAATTTGCGACAGCGAGAAAAGGAATTCGTCTTTCTCGAAAGTCACGAATGCGTTGTGCTTCCATTTCAAGCCCAAGTCGCCGCCATAGGTGAAGACACCTAACAGGCTAGGCCCGTAAGGTGATGAGGGCAGGAACTTTTCCTTTTTCTTAAGCAAGCGCGTTCCGTCCAAGCCCATTGAAATCGAACCACCCAATGCGTCGAATCCCGCGCGCAGCGAAACTTCGAGACCCTGCGTCCGGCGCGATCCGATATTGTCGGCGCGGGTATCAAGCAAGGTGATAATGCCATTTGTGCGAAGAACACGATCCGGGAAATCAGCAATACTGTCGAGTAGCTGCCGTATCGTCAGCGAGCCGATGGTGTTGTCTACCGCAATAGACCAGAAATCGAACGACGCGCTAATCCGCGACGTCGGTTGCAACACGAGACCCACCGAATATTGGTCCGACGTTTCGGGGCCAAGGTTTAGGTTTCCGCCGGTGAGCGAGTCGGGTGTAATTGCATTGCACCCGGGCGTCACATTTACGATGCCACCCGCAGGGCATGTTGTCGGGTCGGTGAGCGTATTGCCCGGATTTGGTGACTGCGTAACCCCGTTGAAGATCTGGTTGAACGCGGGCACACGAAAACCGGTGTTATACGAGCCACGGAACATCAGCCAGTCGAATGGCTGAAATTTGGCAGAAACCTTGGGATTAACCGTTGAACCGAAACCACTATAGTCATCGAGCCGGACAGCGGCGGTAATTTCCAGTGGTTCGAAAACGGGCACAAGCAATTCGCCGTAGACCGCCTTCACCGTGCGGTTTTTCGGGGTGAGGGCATTCACATTGTCGAACGCGACGTTGAAGATGTCAGGCTGACCGGTAACGGCTGCAGGCGAACCGTTGAAACTGTACGTTTCCTTCCGATAGTCCGCACCGAATGCAACCTGGACCGAGCCACCGGGAAGTTCAAAAAGCGACCCCGACACCGACGCGTCGAATTGCTTCACTTCGTACTGGCCGCCATATAATGTAACGCCCTCCGCCGAGATCGACTTCAACGCAGCAAACGCTGCATCGGTTTGCGAAACCGAAAATGGATTCAGAATTCCGCTATTTAGCAGACCCACAATGCCTGGTGCAGTCGCCCCCGGTGCTGTCGGTGCGCGCGGATCGAGGCCACCGGAAACTGCGCCGGGAACGCCTGATGCTACTGCCTGCGCGGTGCTTGTAAAAATACCGCGATAATGATAGCCGCTACCAAGTACCGACGCGGTTTCACTCTTTGCGTAAGAGCCTCCCGCGCGATAATCCCAGTCGCCAAACAGTGGCCCTTCAATGTTCACGCCTGCGCGGAACGTTTTGCTGTTGGTTTCGTATTCGCGCGGACCGCATGTGATACAGCGCCAGCGGTAGGCGATTGGTCGGCCATAATTGCCTACGGCATCGGCCGTGCGGTCGCCCGCCGGGCCAACCGTAGGGAACACTGCCTGAAGGCGATCATAGATGTCATTATACGTCGATGCCGTTGTGCCGTTTAACGGGTAATAAAGTGGCAAAGTTGTGGCATTGCCCGAATATTGGTTGTTCGAAAAACGTTTTGCCGAGTCAGCATCCGAACCAGTGACTTCTGCCGATATGCGGTGGTCGCCCAGTGCAATTGTCGCCTTACCAAAATAGGTCAGTGTTTCCAGCGGCTGCTGCAGCGTTGCGGCGCGACCGGTATCCCAAGAGCAGGCGTAGCGCGCGCCGGGGATCGACCAAAGGACTTCGTCATATGCCATGCCGCCGTCTACTGATCCGCATCCTGCACCGCCCGGGAGATCGAGGATGTTGATACCACCATTTGCAGCGGTCGTAGCCCCGGCTTCGGTCAAGTTGACGCCAGTCAGCAGCGACCCGGAAGGTGCAAAACGCGCATTTGCTGCAATGGGAAAAATGGTAGCAATCGGTGTGCCGCGCGTGTCGACCGACAGCCCCCGGTTGGGCTGGTTGCCGTTCACGAAATCGCGGTCACGACCGTAAAGAACGCCGTTCCAGCTTTTGCTGACCGCCCCCATGATATTGAAACCCTGATCATCAAGGTCACCATAGCCAGCGGTCGCCGATAGTCGATAAATAGGGCTATCGCCTTCCTCCGTGATATCAGTGAAGCCGCTCAGGGAAAGGCCCTGAAAATTTGTTTTGGTAATAAAGTTGATCACACCGCCGATGGCATCGGTACCGTAGATCGCGGATGCGCCGTCTTTCAGAACCTCTATCCGTTCGATCGCCGCGAAGGGTATCTGGTTCACATCGACCGCCCCGCCGCCGATGCCGTGCGCCGCGACGCGCCTTCCGTTTAACAGGACGAGGGTCGAACCTGGGCCTTGGCCGCGCAGGTTGGCTGCTGATAACCCGTTATTTCCGCCACGTGCCGCGCCGGAAACGACATCGGAATTGGATGCAAGATTGTCTGCGCCGTTTCCGTTCGTAGAGAGGAAACTGATAAATTGTTCGGGGCTATTGATGCTTTCACGCGACAAATCGTCGGGCGTGATGATGTCTAGCGGTAGCGAGCTGTCTTTGGGGTCGCGCTTGATCCGCGATCCCGTGACGATGATTGCGACCCCTTCATCCTCAGCATTTTCGGCCGCAGCAGGCGCAGGCGCTTCCTGTGCAAAAGCCGGCGCGGTCAAACACGTCGCCATCAGCAGCAATGCTGTTTTCGTGAGCTTCATATTTCCCCCCCTTTATGGATAGACTCATACGCGCTTTCGCTGAGACTTGTTATGTAAAGAGGCTATGCGCGCATTTTTGCCAATGCAACAATGATGTGCCAGTAAAATGCGGTAGTTAATCATAGTTTCATTTCGGCAACAGTATTTGTCTACTCCAAGGGTTGAAAAACGAATCGAGTGGGCGCAAAGAAAAGTCATGCTGTCGCAGAAAACCCGTTACGCCATCCGCGCGATGCAGCATCTGTCAGACAATTATGGCAAAGGTCCGGTGCAGCTGGCCGACATCGCGGATGCCCAAAAAATACCACCCAAATTTCTGACAGTAATTCTGTCCGAACTGACGCGCTCGGGCCTCGTCGCCTCGCAGCGCGGAAAGGACGGAGGCTATTGGCTGGGCGTACCGCCAATCGATGTAAGTTATGGCGATCTTATCCGGATTATGCGTGGCTCGCTTGCCTTGGTCCCCTGCGCCAGCCGCTATGCGCATGAGCGGTGCAAGAACTGCGTCGAGGAAGAAAATTGCCGCACCCGCGCGTTGATGTTGCAAGTCCGCGACAAGACCGCAGATCTCCTCGATTCGATCAACTTGTCGGACAATGTCGATGCCGACGCCTATTTGCAGGCCGCCGAATAAAGTCATTTCCGGATAGCGCACAAACAGAACCTTTCGGCGCTGAAAGGAAAGTCTGAAGTCGAATCATATTGTCAATTAAAATAGTTGAGATTAGCGATGCGCTTAGGACAAGGATGGATAAACCGTCCTTCCTTCAAGGGGTGCTTATGATTGACTCAGATAACAAGCGAACCGGTGAGACGAGCGAGACCTTATATCCCGAACCTATTCGCGCGGTACTCGATGCACTCGCAAAACTGCGTTTCGGCGCAATCCAGTTGACCGTGCACGAGGGTAAGCTCGTCCAAGTCGATGTCACCGAGCGCAAGCGCTTCACCAACTGATTTGCGTTCCTCCGATATCTAAAGGCAGACCGGACGACCGGATGCATCCGTTTTTTGTGAAAGAAAACATATGCGAATTCGTCCCGCCGGGCCTTTGCTCGCCCTAGCCACTGCCCTTGCTTTTTCTGCGCAGACGCACGCCAATGATAAAGCTGCCATCGATAACTCCATCGACGATGTAACTCTCGCCGCAGACGTTGCCGAAACCCAAGTGGAAGATGAGCCCAGCCGCGGCGATGTCATCATCGTCACTGCCCGCCGCCGTCAGGAAACCGCGCAGGAAGTTCCGCTAGCTATTTCGGTGATCCGGGCAGACAGCATCGAATCCACCGGCAACTTCAACGTCGTGAAACTCCAGCAGCTCGCGCCGACTTTGCAGGTATATACCTCGAACCCGCGCAACACCGCAGTCAACATTCGCGGTCTTGGTGTGCCATTCGGACTGACCAGCGACGGCTTTGAACAGGGGGTCGGCATCTACGTCGATGACGTTTACAACGCGCGCGTTGCCGCCGCAACGTTCGACTTCCTCGACGTTGAGCAGGTCGAGGTGCTGCGCGGACCGCAGGGCTCGCTTTACGGCAAGAACACGACGGCCGGCGCGATCAACATCACTACCAACCAGCCGACGTTCGATTTTGAAGGCCGCGCCGAGGTTTCGTTTGGAAGTTTGAACCTTAAGCAGGCCAAGGCTGCGATATCCGGCCCTATCACTGACAAAATCGCTGCCCGAATTGGCGTTGCGACCACTAGCCGACGTGGCACGATCTTCAATGTTACCAGCGACCGTTATATCAACGAGCAAGACAATCTCGGGCTGCGCGGCATACTGCTGTTTCAGCCGCACGACGACCTTAGCGTCACGCTGTCGGGTGATTATAGCGAGCAAAACCCTGAATGCTGCGGCACGGTATTCGCCCGTACAGGTCTGACTCAGCGCGCGCTTGCGCGGCAATATGAAGCATTGGCGGCTGCACAAAACTACACGGTTGTATCAAGAAACCCGTTCGACCGCCTGACCGACATCGATGCAAGCCTGAGCGCAGGCAACAAAATCGGGGGCGGTTCGCTAAAGGTCAAATGGGATGTCGGTCCAGGCACCTTCACCTCGATCAGCGCATGGCGCTTCTGGGATTGGAAGCCAGAGAATGACCGCGATTTCACCGGGCTGTCGATTGTATCAAGGTCACAAAACCCGTCACAGCAGGACCAGTACAGCCAGGAATTCCGCTATAATTATTCGGGCGACAGGATCGACTTCGTGTTGGGCGCCTTCGGCTTCAAGCAGCGTATCGACACGCAAGGGCTCGAGCAGCAGGGCATCAGCGCCAGCCGCTGGAACCTGACCGGTGCGCTTGCCGGCAACCCTGCCGTCTTGAACGGCCTCACCGCGTCAAACACGCAGTTTTTGAAGAGCACCAGCGCTGCTCTGTTCGGCCAGCTAAGTTGGAAAGTCACCGACGCGCTTACCATCCAACCTGGCGTTCGCCTTAACTATGACAAGAAATCGGGTTTCTACCAGCGCCGCGTATTCGATGGGGAGGGCGTTGAAATTTCCTGCTTTAACCCCGCCCCGCCTGCCGGATCGATCAGGGCGGCGCAATGCGGGATTTATCAACCGCAGTTGAGCGCGCCTTCGGTCAAGGACTGGAACTTCAGTTACGACCTGAATGTCAATTATAAAATCGCGCCCGATGTGCTTGCCTATGCGACCTACGCCAAGAGCTTTAAGACCGTGGGGATCAACCAGAACGGATTGCCGACCGACACGCTGGGCAATCCAATCACAGCGGCGGGCACCGTGAAACCGGAATCGGTCAACCATTTCGAAGTCGGAATCAAAACACAGTTCTGGGACCGAAAAGCGACATTCAATCTCGCTGCATTCCGCACCGATATCAGTGACTATCAGGTGACAGTAACGAACGGGCAATTCGGCGTATTGCGCGGCTATCTTGCCAATGCGGACAAGGTTAGGTCGCAGGGCCTGGAAGCAGACTTCAAGATCCGGCCGAGCGATCGCTTCAGCGCTTATCTCAATGGCGCCTACACCGATGCGAAATATGTCCGCTTGGTCGATGCCCCCTGCCCGCCGGAACTGGCTGGAGGGACCACAGTGGGGCCTAGCCAGATGCAGAGCGCGCCCGGAACACCGGGCGGGTTGAGCCCCGCCAACTGCGACATATCAGGCGGACGCCTTCCGGGCGTTTCCAAATGGGCGTTTTCATATGGCGCAGAGTTGAATACGCCGCTTACGCTGCTGGCGACCGAGGGCCAGCTCTACGTCGGCTTCGACGGCAATTATCGTTCGGGCTTCACGTCGAACCCGTCGCCTTCGATCTACACAAACATCGAAGGCTACGCGCTGTCCAACTATCGTGTGGGTTTCCGTTCGGATAATTTCGATATCTACGGCTGGGTTCGTAACGTTTTCGACGTGAATTACTTCGAACTGCTTCAAGTCGCACCGAGCAATGTTGGCCTGATTGCAGGTCAGCCGTGCGATCCGCGCACCGTTGGTGCAACAATCAAGTTCAGCTTCTAGCTAAACACATTCTTGGGCGGTCCAAACAAAAAGCGAGGCACAAAGCTGTGGCTAAAGACGTTACACCTCATTATGCATTCGCAATTCCGGCGCGGAGAGCGAGACTTGGATGATTGATTTTATTGCCAATATCGACTGGGCTGCGGTCGCGCCATATATCGCCGTCGGCTTTGCGGCCCAGTTGGTCGATGGCGCGCTCGGAATGGCATTTGGTGTTATTTGCAGCACGTTGCTGGTCAGCGTCATGGGCGTTGCCCCGGCCCGCGCGTCGGCTGGCGTGCATTTTGTAGAAATGTTTACGACGGGTGCGTCGGGGATCAGCCACGTGCTTCATAAAAACGTCGACTGGAAACTGTTCGGTCGAATCGCGATTCCGGGAGTAATCGGCGGGTGCACCGGTGCGTACTTGTTGGCCAACATACATACTGAGGCCGCCCGGCCATTTGTTATGGGCTACCTGACGCTTATCGGCTTTTATCTTTTGTATAAAGCCTGGGATTTCACGCACGAGCATAAGCCCCGTGATCCTAAAGTTACAATGCCGCTGGGATTAATTGGCGGTTTTCTTGACGCTTCGGGTGGCGGTGGATGGGGGCCAGTTGTGACATCCAACTTGCTGATTCAAGGGGCTGACCCGAGAAAAACCATCGGCACTGTAAACACCGCGGAATTCTTCCTGACGGTCGCGGTTTCATTGACCTTCATTCTGACCATCGGGCTGGAAGCTTTTACCGTGGTGACGGGCGGGTTGCTGATTGGTGGCCTATTGGCCGCACCGTTTGGGGCTTTGGTGGCGAAACGTATTCAACCGCGCAAACTATTGTTTGCAGTGAGCATCGTTTTAATCGCGACCAGCATGTTCAGCCTTTACAAAGCCCTGTCGTAGACAGCCAAAGAAGCTTGCATTTGCGTGGCCTCCCGAATATAGGCGCGCGCTTGCCGTTCGTGGACATCCCTGGAGGCGTGACGGCAAACGCAACTTTATTGGAGAATTAACATGAGCGATCAGCTGACCTTGTCGGCCGAGACGCGCGAACGGGCTGGCAAGGGAGCCTCCCGCGAATTGCGTCGTCAAAACCGGATACCTGCCGTGATTTACGGCAACAAACAAGACCCCGAACTCATCCATGTTGAGGAAAAGGCGCTCGTCAAACTCTTGATGACCGGCCACTTTTCGAACAGCCTGGTCGAGATCGACCTTGGTGGCAAAAAGCAGATGACCATTCCAAAGGACGTCGCTTTTCATGCAGTGAGCGATCGCCCGACCCATGTCGACTTCCTGCGCATCGTGAAGGGCGCCAAGGTCGAAGTTTTGGTTCCCGTTGTCTTCATCAACGAAGAAAAATCGCCTGGCCTGAAGCGTGGTGGTGTTTTGAACGTGGTTCGTCACGAACTCGAACTGATCTGCGACAACGACAAATTGCCCGACGACATTCAAATCGATGTCACCGGCTTCGATGTCGGCGATTCGATCCACATCAGCAATGTGGCGCTACCAAAGGGCAGCGAAAGCAAGATCACCGACCGCGACTTCACCATCGCGACCATCGTTGCACCATCGGCGCTCAAGTCGAGCGATGGCGACACGACGGTTGAAGGCGAAGCCGAGGCCGAAGCCTAACAATTCCTCCGGGACTGGGTTTCGACCTGGTCCTGGATATTCCCGCGAGGAAATGCCGCGATGCAATTATGGGTTGGCCTTGGAAATCCGGGAGCCACCTATGCGATGCACCGGCACAATATCGGATTCATGGCGATTGATGCGCTGGCCGAGATCCACGAACTCCCCATGCCAGCGAAGAAATTTCAGGGCTGGGTGCAGGAGCTTCGGTTAGGTTCCGAAAAAATCATCCTGCTAAAGCCAGCGACGTTCATGAACGAAAGCGGTCGCAGCGTGCGTGTAGCGATGGATTTCTATAAACTTGAGCCCAAAGACGTCACCGTCTTCTACGACGAGCTTGACCTTGCGCCCTTCAAGGTAAAGGTCAAAATTGGCGGCGGCGCAGCAGGCCACAACGGTATCCGTTCAATCACCGACCATATCGGCGCAGAGTTCCGCCGGGTGCGCCTCGGCATCGGTCACCCCGGCAACAAGGACCGGGTAACCGGCTATGTGCTCGGCAATTTTCACAAAAGCGAGATCGACGATCTGGCAGACTTGCTGGGCGCGGTGTCGGCGGAAGCAGATTGGCTGGCCAAGGGGGATGATGTGCGTTTCATGAACGACGTCGCCATGCGATTGCAGGACGATTGAGCCATGCAGCGCGTGCTGGTCATTGGCCCATGCGGTGCAGGGAAATCGACGCTCGCGACCTCATTAGGTCACAAGCTGGGCCTGCCTGTTTACCACATGGACAAGCTCAATTGGCGGCCGGGCTGGGTCGAAAGCAGCAAGGATGAAATCCTCGAAAGGCTCGCAGGCATCATCTCAACCGACCGCTGGCTGATCGACGGGACTTATGGCGGCACGCTCGGCGTTCGGCTTGAGCGCGCCGATACGGTGATCAATCTCGACTATCCGATACGTCTTTGCATTGCGCGCCTGCTGCGGCGGATATGGACCTATCAAGGCCGGACCCGCCCAGACATGACCGAGGGGTGCCCCGAACGTTTCGACCTTCCATTCCTCATATATCTGTTGCGCTGGAACAGCGGCCCACGCATTCGCACCGAGGCCCGGCTGAAAGGCCATGAGCATAAGACAGTCCGGCTGCGCAGCCCGGCAAAATTACAACGCTGGCTGGACTCGCTTTCGCCCGCTATCCCATTATGATGCATCCTCTCGCGAAAAGAGAGGACCCTCCCATGCCCCCCATTTCAGATATTGACCGCAGAACGCTGCTCGGCGGAGTTGCCGCAGCGACCGCAGCATCCACCCTCTCGGTTTCATCCGCCGCGCAAACCGCTGGCCCAAGCCTCAAAGGCAAATCAATCCTGATCACCGGCAGCTCGTCGGGCTTTGGCTATGCCGGCGCCCTGCATTACGCCCGCGCCGGTGCAAAGGTCATTGCCTCGATGCGCAACCTGCCCCGCGCCGAGGCCGACCAGCTGAAAGCCGAAGCTGCCAAGGAAAAGCTCGATATCTCGATTATCGAGATCGACGTCACCTCCGACGATGAGGTCGCAAAGGGCGTCGCCGAAGCCGAACGCATCGCAGGCGGGCCGCTCGATGTTCTCGTGAACAATGCAGGCGTTGGTTATGCCGGCCCCATCGAGCTTCAGGACATGGAAGCGACCAAGCTAATCTTCGACACCAATGTCTATGGCCCCCACCGCATGGCCCGTGCGGTTTTGCCCGCGATGCGCAAGGCGAAACGCGGGCTGATCTTCAACATTTCGTCGCAACTTGGACGGGTCATCGTGCCCTCGGCGGGGCATTATTCTCCGACCAAATTCGCTCTCGAAGCGATGAGCGAGGCGATGGCCTATGAACTGGTGCCGCACAATATCGAGGTTTGCGTCATCCAGCCCGGAGGTTATCCGACCAAGGTGTGGGTCAATCGCAACAAGCTCGCCAAGGCGCTAAAGGATCGGTTGACCGATGAACAGGCCGCTGCCTATCCCGCTCTCGTCTCGCGCATGGGCGAAGAGGATGGAGGCGGACGCAGCGCCGACGTATATGATATCCCCCGCGCGATCGCCGAAATCGCCGCAATGCCTGCTGGAACTCGCCCGTTGCGCCGCGCGGTCCATCCGGGCAGTAAACCGCAGGAAGTGATTAACAAGGTTTCAGCGGAAACGCAGGTGAACTGGCTTGGAAACTCGCCATTCGGACCTTGGGTGAAAGCGGTGCACGACTAAACGGCTATGTACCGCTATTCGAGCGTCATAAAGCTCGCAAAGGCGAGGTCGACTGCCAGTAATGCCGCAGCCACCGCGCTCGCCAAGGCTGCCCTGCGGTTTCTGATCGCGTTGCGGTTGATGGCGACTATGACGCGGTTGAGGTCGTGATAGTCGAACTTTTCTGAAGCATGAACCCTGTGGAGCAAATTGGCGCTCGCCTGATACCAGAACCATGCAGCAAGCGCGGATGCGACGATGGTCGCAAAATCCAGAAAGATGCCCAGCCCGAATAGCAACTGTTCCATTTCGCTCCCCTTTTACGATTTGGGGCGCTAAAGGCGCTCGTCCAGTCCAAGTCAAGAGTAGATCAAAAATGGGTTTCAAATGCGGTATCGTCGGGCTTCCCAATGTCGGAAAGTC